>DESQ01000051.1:21186-21506 GCA_002361355.1 Lachnospiraceae bacterium UBA3310 | reverse complement strand
GTTTTGTTGGTTTTTGGGTATGAAAAAAGCCGCCCTGTTCTGGCGGCTGTCCCCACGCTGCGTAGGTGCTGCGGCGTGGCGGTATTCAGTTGTCGTTGTGTGCCGTGCGCCCTTTGGTGGGCGCACGAACCATGTACCCGGTGTTTACGTTTTTGATGATGATTACCTCCGTTTTTTATAAAAAGGAATGAAAGAAAGGGGAGAGTTCAGCCGCCGCCCGGCATTGTGGGAATGTGTATAACTGCCTTGTATATGGAGTTGTGGGAAACGCTGTTTGCAGGACGTGGGAAAGCTGCACTTTGCTTTTCCATGTGCTGTGA
>DESQ01000051.1:0-20837 GCA_002361355.1 Lachnospiraceae bacterium UBA3310 | reverse complement strand
TATGCACATTTCCATAATGCAAAGCTCTTTTTCCCTGCGTCCTTTTCCTCCTGTTTCCATATCCCCCGGCAACCGCACAAAAGGGCGGCTTCCCCTGTCCCGGCTGTTACTGCTGCGGGAAAAATCCCCGGCGTGTGACGTACTCCGCTGCATAAAGGCGGTTTTCCGCTTCCCGTTCCTGCAAATATTCCCGCATGGCGTTTTCAGCGGTTTCCGCAACTTTCATCAGAAATCTTTCAATCTCCCTTTGTTTGGTCTTTCCCTTACTGCTCATGGTCTGTGTCCTCCTGCAAATCTGCCCCGTCAATCTCGTAGAGGTCGAACGGTTCTTCCGGCTTGATAACTGCCGGGCGGCGTTTCAAATATTTTTCAATGTCAAACTCATTTTTCTTGTCAAAGTCGGAGAGGAATTTATATCTTGGGTGCTTGGTAATGTCAAACTTGTCACTGAAAAAGGGGCGTGCGCCCCTTACCTGCAAGATACATTTCCCGCCGTCCATGACGGCTATTTCATCTTGGCTCATAAGCTCCTTGCCTAATTTCTGGTAGTTCAAGCCGTAGGTCTTTTCCCGTCCCCGGTTCTCGGAAGTGTTGTATAAATCTATGGTTTCTTTCCCCAAAAGCTCCGACATTTCTTTGAGCGTGGTTTTCTCCTTGCCGCCTAAGAAAAGGGTGGTGTCGCAGTTCCCCGTGATTGTGTCGGCGTTGTCCTTGTAAATGGCTTTTAACTGGCTCTGCGCCTGCAAGATAAGGCAGGCGGATATTTCCCGGCTTCGGATTGTGGCAATCAGCTTTTCCAGTTTGGGGATTTGACCGATATTCGCCACTTCATCAAGCAGGCAGCGGACGTGTACGGGAAGCCTGCCGCCGTACACATCATCTGCCTTGTCGCATAGCAGGTTGAAAAGCTGCGTGTACATCATGGCGACAATGAAGTTGAAAGTGTCGTCCGTGTCGGAGATAATGACAAAGAGGGCGGTTTTCCTGTCCCCCAACGTGTCAAGCTCCAAATCGTCCGTTTCCATAAGCTCCCTAAGTTCCCGTATGTCAAAGGGGGCTAACCGTGCGCCGCAGGAAATAAGGATAGATTTCGCCGTCTTGCCCGCCGCAAGTTTGTATTTTTTATACTGCTTGACGGCAAAGTGTTCCGGGTCTTTTTCTTCCAGTCGGTCAAACATCAAATCCACGGGGTTCTTAAAGTCCTCGTCATCTTCCCTTGCTTCGCTTGCGTTTATCATGTCAAGCAGGGTCGTGAAATTCTTTTCTTCCTCCGGGGCTTCGTAGTAGATATAGCCGATCAGTGCGGTGTAGTAGAGCTTTTCCGCTTTCGTCCAGAAGTCCTCGGACGACTTTTCGCCCTCGCCTTTGGTGTTTACCATGATTGTGTTGACAAGTTTTAATATGTCTTTCTCACTGTGCAGGTACGCAAAGGGGTTGTAGTGCATGGACTTCTTGAAATTGATTGTGTTAAGCACTTTTATCCGATAGCCGCCCTTTTCTAAGAGCTTCCCGCACTCTATGAGGATTGTGCCTTTTGGGTCAGTGACGCAATACGAACTGTGCATTTGCATTAAGTTCGGCTTGACGAAAAAGCGGGTCTTGCCGCTGCCCGAACCGCCTATGACAAGCACGTTTTTATTCCTTGCGTACTTGGGGCTTTTGGGGCGGCTGTTCATGGTAAGCCGTTCCGTCTGCGTCAGCAGGACGTTATTGAAAAAGTCCGGGTCAATGTATGGTTCAATGTCCTTTGCGTTCCCCCAACGTGCAGAGCCGTATTCAACGCCCTTGCGGTATTTCTTGGCGTTCTTGCCTTTTAGGTAGACGGCAATCCGCAGGATAACCGCCCCGGCAACGCCGATTAGAAAGTCCTGCCCGTTAAGGCTTGGCAGCGGCTTTTCAAAGGCGGCTGTCACGCCCTCCATGATGTGTAGGAGCTTCCCGGAGAGGTCAGCCCCCGGAGAGAGCCGGAACGCTTCGCCCACTTTCATAAAGAGCCATACAAAGAGCAGGTACGGCGCATTGAGGATAAGCAGCTTTTTGATGTTCGGTTTCATAATTCCCGCCCCCTGTCCTTGTTTTTTACTTTCTCCCGGTTCGCATTTCTCTGTTTCGCTTTCTCCTTAAAGGCGGCTAACGCCTTTCGGATTGACGGTTTTTTCTCCCGGTTTAATTTCTTGGCGGCAAACTCCTTAAAGGCTTCCGTCATAACGTCCACGTCCCGCCCCTTGAAAAAGACAAGATACCGGGGCGGTTCTTCGCCCTTTACTTTCTTTAGGCTGTAATCAATCCCGTATTTCTTGGCAACGGGTTCAAACGCCTTAATGTTAGCGTCCGTGATTTCCATACTGGAAACGCCCGTGTTCTGCTTCATAAGGTGCTTTAGGGTCTGTTTGCCCCTGTATTCCTTTGGTGCTTTGTGCTTCCTTGCGTCTAGCAGCTTTTTAACGGCTTTCTGCAAGACTTCTGCGGTCAGCTTCGCCGTCTTGATTGAGATAGCAACGGTCTTTTCGTTGATTTGTTCCTGCATGGGCGGTCAATCCCTCCTTTCTTGGGTTGGTGTGGTGCGGGCATGGGAAAAGGGCAGCCGTCTTGACTAGCCGCCCTTTACCTGTGGAGCTTGCTCCTTACCTGCAATCCGTCCAGTACGTCCGTCTTGATACCGACTAAGTACCATTTCTGGTGCAGGTTCATTTCAATGCGGGTCGCCTGCCACTGTTCCCCGTCAAAGACTTCAAAGGTCTGCCCGCAATGCAAGCCCCCGTAATATTCATCAAGCCCGGAGCGAATGTCATAGCGTCCGCTTGCCTTGTCGTAAACAAGTGCGCCCTGTTTCATACTCATAATGTGTCGTCCTCCTTGTCCTGTGATAAAAATACGCCGCCTGCCATATCGTGAGCGACAAGGGCGGTGTAATAGCTGTCAATGGTGTTTGGTGCGTTGAAAAGAACCGCAAGCAGGTATTTCTTGATGTTGCGTATCTTGGTGGTGTTCTGGTGCATACAGTCAATCACAAACTGGATATGGCTGCTGTTCAGTTTCATAAACTTAGACTTTACAAGCTCTGCCGGGTAGTCGTCCCCGGCAATCCGTACCACCTTGCGGCGGGTGCAGACGGTTTCAAGCATGAGTGCCACGATTTCATCAAGCATACCCCGGTCAATGTTCTTATCCTGTATCAGATAGGCGTACTCGATATTGTCCTTTATGACTTCCTCATAAGCCCGTACTGCGTCCATGTTGGTGTAGCCGTTTCCTTTCCGTTCCGGCGCAGCCGTCCCCTCTGGTAAGGGAGTGGAAAGGATAGGAATGGAATGGGTATTTAATAAATCTGTATTTGATAATTCTTTACTTGATAGTTCTTTATTTAATTGCGTTGGATTTTCCTGCATAGGATTTTCCAATGTTGGATTTTCCGATACAGGCTTATCCAGTGTTGGATTTTCCAATATAGGTTTAGGCGGCACTGGAAATTCATGTATCACATAATCAGCCGCCCCTAGCTGTCCTTTTTCGTTCCGCACTCTGGTACGGGTCACATAGCCTGCCCGTTCCAGTTCCCGCACGGCTTCCCGGATAGCGTCTATTCCCTCACGGTTGATTTGTGAAAGCCCCTTTAGGGTGTAGTCCCATTCTTCGGGCAGGGACAGCATTTGTGAAAGAAGCCCCTTTGATTTTAGGGACAGGTCAGCATTGCGTAGGTGGTGGTTTGACATAACCGTGTAATTCTGGTTTTTCTCTACCCGGAATACTGCCACGTTATCAGCCCCTTTCTTGGAAGCCCTGCAATGAAAAACGCCCGTTCCGTGTGGAAAAGGCGTTTACCATGTGATTATAGGGCTTTGTGTTTAGTTTTCGTGTTTCAAAAAAGCCTTGATTTATGCGGTGTTGCGGTGGTTGTCTATAAATACTTGCTCCGAATGAGGCGGGAAATCCCTCAGTGCTGTTTGTGGAGGATGCGTTGGCGGTGTGGGCGGGACGGCAGATGGATGCGGGGCATGCGCTCCTGTTTGTGGGCGCCTGCGGGATCGCCGTCCGCGCGGTTGCGCCCCATCTTAAGGATAAGCTGCATGACAGCCCTGTGCTTGTCATGGACGAGAAGGGCAGGTATGTGATTCCACTTCTGGCGGGACATGTGGGCGGCGCCAATGAGATCGCTTCCTTTCTAGCAAAGCGGATGGGAGCGTCGCCTGTGATCACTACGGCGACGGACATAAACGGCAAATTCGCGGTGGATGTATTCGCCGGGAAAAACGGTCTTTTTATTGCGGACAAGGAAGGGATTGCAAAGGTTTCCGCGAAGGCGCTTTTGGGGGAGACAATCACCATATCCATAGAGACAGGACACGGGCCGGACATAGAACCGCCGGCGGGGGTTGCAGTGGTGGATTACCCGCCGGCGGGACGGGTTGACGTGGTGGTCACCTCGGAGAAAAGGCACTTTGACGCGACACTTGTTTTGCGTGCCAGAGACTATGTGATTGGCCTTGGGTGTAAAAAAGGAAAACAGGAGGCGGCCATTGCGGATTTTATCGCGGATAAACTTGGAGAACTGTGCGTGGATGCCACGCAGATTTATGCGCTTGCCTCCGTCGGGCTAAAGCGGGAGGAGGAGGGCATCCTTGCCTGGTGCAGGAAGGCGGGCGTCCCTTTTTTCACGTATTCGGCACAGGAGCTGCGAAAGGTGCAAGGGAATTTTTGCCGCTCCGCTTTTGTGGAGGAGAAAACAGGCGTTGACAATGTGTGCGAGCGGGCGGCGGTCAGAGCCTGCGGCGATGGCGGCAGGCTGATTGCGGGGAAGCAGGCGAAAGACGGTATGACCCTTGCGGTGGCAAAAAGAAAGTGGAGTGTGTGTTTTGAGAAAGCATAGGATTTTTATTGTGGGCATGGGCCCGGGCAGGGAAGAGATGATGACGGGGGAGGCCGTGCAGGCATTGGAGCAGGCGGACGTGATTGTGGGTTATACCGTATATCTGACGCTTTTGGGAGAACGTTTCCGGGACAAAGAAATGTTGTCCACCCCCATGCGGCAGGAGAAGGAGCGGTGTCTGCTCTGTTTTGAGGAGGCGGCAAAGGGAAAAAGAGTGGCCCTTGTCTGTAGTGGCGACGCGGGCATTTATGGTATGGCGTCTCTCATGTATGAAATCGGAAAGGACTACCCGGACACAGAGCTTGTGGTGATCGCGGGGGTCACGGCGGCAAACAGCGGCGCGGCGGTTCTGGGCGCACCCATCAATCATGATTTTTGTGCGATCAGTTTAAGCGATCTCTTAACGCCCTGGGAGAAGATTGGGAGAAGGCTCCGGGCCGCCGCCGCAGGAGATTTCTCCATTGTGCTCTACAATCCCTCCAGCCATAAGCGCAAGGATTACTTAAGGCGTGCGTGCGACATTCTGCTGGAGAGTTTGGAGGGGGAAAGGGCCTGCGGCTATGTAGAAAACATCGGCAGGGAGCAAACAACGGCGGCGGTCTGTACGCTGCGGGAACTGCGGGACAGGGAAGTGAATATGTTTACCACGGTGTTTGTGGGAAATTCGGGCACAGAAATCATAGATGGAAAACTTGTGACGAAGCGGGGGTATCAAATTGAGTGAAGTGTTGTTGTTTGCGGGGACAACGGAGGGCAGGGAACTGTCGGCGCATTTGGCGAAGGAAAACATTAGCCATACGGTCTGCGTTGCGACGCAGTACGGCGAGATTGCGCTGGGGGAACATCCTTTGGCGAAGGTGCGTCGGGGCAGGATGAACCGGGAGGAAATCAGGGCGTTTATCACAGGCGGAGATTTCCTTGCGGTGGTGGATGCGACGCACCCCTATGCGGAGGAGGTCACCCGGAATATCAAAGCCGCCATGGAGGGGATGGCGCTTCCTTATCTGCGGCTGAAAAGAGACCGCTTTTCGCGGGACGGCGGGGAGGAAGGAGAGAACATTGTCTGGTTTGAAACGAACGAGGCCTGTGCGGCGGCGCTTGCAGATACGGAGGGCAATATTCTGCTGACTACCGGCAGCAGGGAACTTCCCGGATATTGTGTGTCCGGGAAGCTCAAAAGCAGGCTTTATGTCAGGGTGCTTCCCAGTATGGAAAGCCTGTCTCTTTGCATGGAACAGGGCATACAGGGAAAGCAGATCATCGCCATGCAGGGCCCCTTTACGGAACAGATGAATGAGGCCATGCTCCGACAGTATGAAATCGCTGTTTTGGTCACCAAGGAGAGCGGAACTGCCGGCGGCTTTTTGGAAAAACTGACGGCGGCAAAAAGGGCGGGCGTCACGACTTTTGTGATTGGGAGACCGGAAGAGGAGCAGGGGGATTCCTTTGACGAGGTTTGCAGGAAGCTTGGGAGCATTTGCGGACGGACGGGCAAAGGCAGGGACTTACAGATCACACTGGCGGGTGTCGGCATGGGAAGCGAAGCGGGCATGACGGGGGAGGTGCGGGCCGCCATCGAAGAGGCGGATATTCTGCTGGGTGCGGCGCGGCTGACTGCGCCTTATAAGCCGGTAGTGGAGAAGCGGCCTTATTATCTGGCGGGACAGGTGATTCCCTATTTGGAAGAGATACAGGAAACCGGGCGATCTTGCGGGAGCGGGGAGGTGGTTGTTCTGTTTTCCGGTGACAGCGGGTTTTACAGCGGATGCCGGAACCTCTATGGCGCGCTTGCGGAAGAGATCAGTTGTGGCAGGATTCGCGGCACATTGCGCGTGCTTCCCGGCATTTCCTCCGTCGCCGCCCTTGCCGCGCGCATCGGGGAAAGCTATCAGGATGCGGCCGTCTACAGCATGCACGGACAGAAAGTGAGGAATCTGGCGGGAAAAATCAGGAGAAACCGGAAGACTTTTTTACTGACATCCGGGGTGCGGGATGTGAACTGTCTTGGCATGCTTTTGGAACAGGCAGGCATGGAAGAATGTAAGGTAACGGTGGGCTACCAGTTGTCTTTGGAGGGGGAACAGATTTTATGCCTTTCGCCATCGGCATGCCGAAAGCGGCGAGAAGAGGGGCTTTATATCTGCCTGGTTGACAATCCGAATGCCGCTTCGGCGCAGGCAGCTCACGGCATGTCGGACAGCGCTTTTCTCAGGGAGCAGGTTCCCATGACGAAGGAGGAGGTGCGGGAGGTCAGCATCTGCAAGCTGCGTTTGCGCCGGGATGCCGTGGTCTATGACATTGGCAGCGGCACCGGGTCTGTGGCGGTGGAGATGGCGGGGCTTTCGGATGAAATACAGGTGTATGCGCTGGAGCGGAACAGGGAAGCCGCCGCGCTGATTCGCAGAAACCGGGAGAAATTCGGCCTGGAAAACATAGAGGTGGTGGAGACGGAGGCGCCGGAGGGAATGGCCGGCCTTCCCGTGGCGACACATGCTTTTATCGGCGGAGGCGGCGGAAAATTAGAGGAAATTCTGGAAAAATTATATGAGATTAACCCTGCAATGCGGGTTGTTTTGAATGCGGTCAGTCTGGAGACCATTTCCCAGGTCAGGGAAATCTTTTCAGACGACAGGATAGAACATGAGGAAATGGTACAGGTGCAGGTAAGCCGGACGGAAAAATTGGGAAACCATCATTTGATGCGGGCGGAAAATCCGGTCTGGATATGCGCCTTTGATTTCCGCGGGCAATGAGCCAAGCGCCGTGCTTGCACGAGCATTTGGCGAATGCCGCGAGGGAGAAGGCAATGCCTTTCGCCACAGTGCGGAAAAGAGGAAGGGATGAAAGGAAGAATCATGATCGCCGCCCCCAAAAGCGGAAGTGGAAAAACTACGGTTACCTGTGCGCTGCTGCAGGCGTTAAGGGACAGTGGGGAGAAAGTGACTGCCTTTAAGTGCGGGCCGGATTATATCGATCCCCTGTTTCACCAAAAAGTAATCGGTGTGCCCTCCTACAATCTGGATACATTTTTTACCGGGGAGGAGGGAACGGCGCAGCTTTTTTGCGGGCATGCGGCAGATGGCGGCGTCGCCGTGATGGAGGGCGTGATGGGACTTTACGACGGGCTTGGCGGTGTCAGGGAGGAGGGCTCCTCCTACCATCTGGCAGAGGTGACGGACACGCCGATTATTCTTGTGGCGGATGTGAAAGGAATGGGGCGATCCATCCTTCCCCTGCTGGCGGGTTTTTTGCAGTATGATACAAAGCATTTGATCAGGGGTGTGATTTTGAACCGGATTACCCATGGGTTTTTTGACACGGTAAAACCGCTGATCAAGGAGGAATTGTCTCTTCCCGTGCTAGGATTTCTGCCGGATCAGGAGCGCTTTCGGGTAGAGAGCAGGCATTTGGGACTGGTGATGCCGGAGGAGATTGCCGGTATCCGGGAAAAACTTTCGGCAGTTGCGGGAGCGTTTGCAAAGACAGTGTCCCTGCCTGCGCTGTTAAAGATCGCCGCGGGAGCGGAAGAATTGCCGGTGGGTGTGGGGGACGAACTGCGCCCGGCTGTGGCGGTGTCCCCGGTGATTGCGGTGGCAAGGGACGAGGCCTTTTGTTTCTATTACGAGGATAATCTTTTGCTGCTGGAAGCGTGCGGAGCAAGACTTGTCTTTTTTTCGCCCCTTCACGATCAGAAACTGCCCGAGGGATGCCATGGGCTTTTGCTGGGCGGCGGTTATCCGGAATTATATGCGGCGGGTTTAAGTCAAAATACCGGGATGCGGGGAGCGGTGAGGGAAGCGGTAAAAAGTGGTATGCCCATCGTGGCGGAATGCGGCGGATTTCTGTATCTGCACGATACGCTGACAGATAGAAATGGTAAAAAATATGCCATGGCGGGCGTCGTTCCGGGAGAGTGTTATGACACGGGCAGGCTGGTGAGGTTCGGCTATGTGGAATTACAGGAAAAGAGGCGCCTTTTTTTGCCGGAGGGCGGGAAAATAAGAGGGCATGAATTTCATCACTACGACAGCACGAACAACGGGGACGGTGTTCTGGCAAAAAAGCCGGTGACGGGGAAAAGCTATCCCTGCGTGCTGGAAGGGGAAAGCTGCTGGATGGGATTTCCCCATTTGTATTATCCGTCCAATCCGGCATTTGTCCGGGCGTTTGTGGAGAAAGCGGGGCGTTATGCTTTGCGTTTCCCGATTTCTTTTCGGTAAAAATGGATCGACAGCACCATGGCGATCGTCCAGCCGATGGGCCATGCGCACCAGATGCCCAGCGCAGAATTTGTCCAGTCAGACAGGACAAAGGCAAGAATCACACGCAGGATCAGGTCGGTGAAAGTGCCGATCATGAACTGCCGCATGGCACTGACGCCGCGCAATATCCCGTCTGCCACCAGTTTTGCTGACACGACGAAATAGAAGGGCGAAAGAATCCATAAAAACTGTCTGCCCGTCAGGAGGGCGGCTGTGGCACCCTGTTCCATAAACAGGAGCAGCAGGTATTTTCCAAAGAAAATGTAAATCACGCAGAACGGAATGCACAGACACCATACCATTTTCAGGCCGGCGTGGAAGCCTTCACTGATCCGGCCGTATTTATGCGCGCCAAGATTTTGGGCGGAAAAGTTGGAGATGCCGTTTCCGATGGTGGTGAAGGAGGTGATCACCATGTTGTTTAACTTCACGGCGGCGGAATAGCCTGCCATGACGGAGGGGCCGAAGCCGTTGATCACGCTCTGGATCAGAATGTTGCCGACGGAGATAAAGCTCTGCTGCAGGATGCTGGGGACAGCGATGACCGCAATTTTTTTCAGGATGTCAACGTTGAATAAGGGCGCTTTTTCCTTTGTCTTAATTTTTTTGATCCGGTTCCATACTGTGATCACGGCTAAGATACAGCTTACGCCCTGACAGAGAAAGGTTGCCCACGCCACACCGGATACGCCCATTTGAAAGGCTTTGACAAACAGGATATCCACAGCGATATTTGCGGTGGAGGAGACCGCCAGAAAATAGAAGGGTGTTTTGGAATCCCCCAGTGCGGAGAAAATACCGGTTGCAATATTATAGAAAAAGACAAAGGGAAGACCCCACACGTAAATGTCCAGATACAGTTTGGAGTCAGCGAAAACCTCTTTTGGCGTATGGATCAGGGAGAGCAGGGGACTACAGCCAAATATACCGATCAGCATTAACAAGCCGCAGAGTGCCGCGCTGAAAATACAGGCCGTGGATACGGCGGTTTTTAACCGTTTGAAATCTTTTGCGCCGAAAAGCTGCGAGACGATGACGGAGCAGCCGATGTTACAGCCAAAAGCAAAGGCGATAAAGATCAGGGTAATTTCATAGCTGTTACCCACGGCAGCCAGTGCGTTTTCTCCGATGAACTTACCCGCAACCAGAGAATCCGCTATGTTGTATAGTTGCTGAAAGATAATGCTTCCGAACAGCGGGAGACAAAATTGCCAGAGTACCGTTTCCGCTTTCCCCTGCGTCAAATCCTTATTCATAAAATCAGATCCCTTCTGTGATTTACTTCTTTCCAAGGATGTATTATAATACGCTTAATAAAATATGAAAAATATATATAATATATGAAAGAGATATAGATAATATATGGATATTAACTTTGAATATTACAAAATCTTTTATTTTGTGGCAAAATATGGAAATATCACGAAGGCGGCTGCGGCGTTGGGGAGTAACCAGCCCAATGTGACGCGGATCATGAAGCTGTTGGAATCCCAACTGAACTGTAAGCTGTTTATCCGCGAGGCCAGGGGCGTCAGTCTGACGGAGGAGGGGGAACGGCTTTATTCCCATGTAGCCATTGCCTACAGGAATATTTTGGACGCGCAGGAGGAAATCTGTGGGAAAGACGCGCAAAACAGCGGGACGATAGAGATCGGGGCTACAGAGTCGGCGCTTCATCTTTTTCTATTGCATGTACTGCGTGGATTTAAGAAAAAATATCCGGCAATCAGGATTAAAATCCATAATCGAAACACCCTTGGGACAATCCGCCATCTGATGAGCGGGGAGTTGGATTTTGCAGTGATTACGTCACCTTTTGAAGCGTCGAAATCCATGTCCTGCTTAAAAGTATTAGATTTTGAGGAAATTTTGGTGGGTGGGACGGCATATGAGAACCTGTGTAACACGCCTATGGAGCTGCGTGACCTTAAGGGGTATCCATTGGTGGGGCTTGGCAGAGAGACGGTAACTTACGAATTATATAAGGATTTTTTTGTGAGGCACAAGGTAGATATGGAACTGGACATAGAAGTGGCCACCTCCGATCTGATGCTGCCGCTTCTCAAAAACAATTTCGGGCTCGGTTTTGTGCCGGAGCAGATGGCGCAGCCGCTGATCAGAGAGGGTAAGCTGGTGAAGATACCTTTAAAAGATGTGCCGCCGGGCCGTTCGGTGCAGGTGATTGCGGACAGGGGACGGGGAAAGAGCCTTGCGACGGGTATTTTTTATAAGTATCTGGAGGAAGGGGAAGCAGGTATGAGGGAACAGGGAAACCGTTTGGATTGACGGTTTCTTCTTTTTATGCTACAATTAAACCGACAGTCGGTCGGTGCGGAAAATTGAAGGAAAACTTGCAAAAAATGTGTGTACAGGGAGGAAAAGATGCGGACTGTTAAGGAAGCGGAAGAGAGAAAAAACGAGATACTGGATGCGGCGGAGCGTTTATTTGGCGCAAAGGGGTATGACAGCACCAGCACTAATGACATTCTGGATACGGTCGGGATCGCCAGAGGAACTCTGTACTATCATTTTAAGTCGAAAGAAGATATTTTGGACGCCATGATCGACCGTATGATGGGCAAAATGACGGCGAAAGCGAAAGAACTGGCAGCGCAGCGGGAAATCCCCGTTTTACGGCGGCTGACCATGATGATAACCGCTCTCAATGTAAGCGGGGAGCTGGGGCAGGAAATTATGGAGCAGATACACAGACCGCAAAATGCGCTGATGCATCAGAAAATACAGAGCAGACTGCTTTCGGATATTACGCCTTTGCTTGCCGGACTGATCGAGGAGGGAAACCATCAGGGAATCTGCCAGACCGATTATCCGGCGGAGGTGGCAGAGATGACTTTTTTGTACGTCAATACGGCATTTGACAATCTTATGGAGTACGGCGAAGAGGAAAGGCAGAAAAGAATAACAGGATTTATTTATAATTTAGAACGGCTTTTACAGATGGAGGCGGGCAGTATGCAGGAAGTGATTTTCCCGCTTTTTGCTGAAACGAATGGAAGGGATGGAGTAATAACGTGAAAAACAATTATCTAAAGAAATATATTATCAGTTCTTATGTGTTGGTCTGGTTATTGATCATTTTTGTGGCGGGAACGGCGAGTCTGATTTTTCATGCGCCGCCTGTTATCATGTGGATTGTCCGTAATCTGATTGCATGGTCGCCGACATACCTGCTTTTGATCGGATGGAAACATTTCAGACCGGATGAGACGAGGACGGATTTTATTAAAAAATGTTTTTCCGGAAAAATAAAACCGGTTGCCCTGCTTTGCTCGTTTTTTGTGACATTTGGCATCAGCATGCTGGCGTTGTTTTTATTTTCGGTGTTGGAAGGGAAACCAATGCTGTCCTACATGGATTTGGGGTCGACGGCGCTTCCGCTTAGTATTTTTTTGTCTTTTACCTCCGGGCCGACAGGCGAAGAATTGGGATGGCGGGGCTTTATGCGGCAGGAATTTAACAGGAGATATGGTTTCTTGAAGTCCTCGATCTGCCAGGGACTTGTGTGGTGTTTCTGGCATACGCTGCTGTGGATTGTGGATTCAGATTTTACTGATTGGAGGGCGGTTCCCTATATCATTTCCAATATTGTTGTCATTACGTCGATCACGATTTGGATGAATCTGTTTTTGGAACGGCATAATAATCTGATTTACTCTGTGCTGCTGCATTTTGGATTTAATATCGTGTTTGTATTTTTGGATGTGGGTATCGGGTTCTTTGTGATTTTGACAGTGCTTCATCTGGCAGTCACATCGGTGGCAGTGTTGCTTGTACGGCGGGGCTGGGGGAATGCATCATGATTGTGAGGGGGATGGTGTAGAGACGATGGAACAAGTGATTTTGGAAATAATGGAAACAGCGTCAATCGCGATCAGCGGTTTCCTGATCAAAAAGTATGTTTTTTTGGAGCCGGATATGGAGGGCAGAAAGCAGCGTATCTATTATGGAATCAGTTTTTTTCTGATCAGTATTGTGTTTGTTCTGTTTGGGAAAGATACCGCGTCATTGACGGCGCTGTTTATGATCGGATTAAATATCTGCCTTGGCAGGCAGAACCATCGCCTGCGGGGGCTGGTTTTGATGATTCCGTTTCCGGGAATTATTAACGGACTTTTGGTGCCGCCGCTTCTTGTACCGCCCTATCTGTTTATGCTGAATGCGGGGGAGACGATGATTTATCAGTTTACGGTTTACGGCGTACTGGCTTTGTTGTTACTCGTGTTCTATGTGAGAGGGAGAAAATGGCGCAATTGGTTTCAGGAGAATATGCAGCATAGAAGCCTGCGGAATTCGGAAAAATACCTGCTATGGGTGATAGGGATTCTGATGCTGCTCTTTGCTAATCATACAGCGATGCAGATTACATTGGACGGCGGTAATGTGCGGGCGGCAGACAGTATGTATGGGAGGGGGCTGGCCCCTTTTATCGGGATCGCCAGCGCGTCTGGCTTTGTTATGACGATTACGATTATCGTGCTGATTGTGCAGGGCAATAAGCGTTCCTTTTACCATGAACGAATTTCCGGTATGCAGTCGGGGATGATTACACTGATGGCGGAGATTGTGGAGAACCGGGATGACAATACGGGCGGACATATTAAGCGCACCGCAAAATATGTGGAGATGATTGCGGAGGAGTTAAGAGAGCGCGAGGCATATCCGGCTGTTTTGACGGATGCTTACGTGAGGGATATGGTGGTCGCCGCGCCTTTGCATGATATCGGGAAAATACATATTCCGGACAGCATTTTGAATAAACCGGGCAGGCTGACAGAGGAAGAGTTTGCCATCATGAAAACCCATACCACGGCGGGGCGTGATCTGCTGGTTCAGGCCACGGCGGAACTGGGGGAGTTTTCTTATTTACATATGGCAATAGAGATGGCGGAAAGCCATCATGAATGGTGGAACGGAAAGGGCTATCCTGTGGGCATAAGCGGGGAGGAGATTCCGCTTTGTGCAAGAATTATGGCTGTGGCGGATGTTTTCGACGCCCTGACTTCCAGGAGATGTTACAAAGATGAGATGCCGCTTGAAAAGGCATATGCCATTATTCGGGAGGAGTCCGGCACTCACTTTGATCCTGTAGTGGCAGAGGCGTTTTTAGCGAAAATGGCGGTTGACCGTTAAGGAATGATTGATTGTGTCCGGGGATGTTTCACTTTTGGATAAAAGGACTTGTGCTTTTGCGTTTCTCTTTTATATAATAGAAACAGGAAGAGGAGGAAACGTCTTGTATAATCCACAGTTGGAAACTTTTATCCGCGTAGCGGACGCCGGCAGCTTCAATAAAGCCGCCGAAGAATCTTATATTACGCCGACTGCGGTCATCAAACAGATCAATCTGTTGGAAAAGTCGTTAGATGTGAAGCTGTTTGACAGGACGCACAGGGGATTGATCCTGACGGAGGCCGGGAAATCCCTGTATCAGGACACGAAATATATTATTCAGTACTGCAAGGACTCCGTCACGCGGGCGAAGAACGCCATGCAGGGGGATACGAAGGTGATACGGATCGGCAGTTCCCCGATGACGCCCGCACAGCTTTTGATGCAGTTGTGGCCGAAGATACAGGTACATTGTCCGGACATTAAATTTCAGATTATTCCCTTTGAAAATACGCCGGAAAATGCGAGAGAGATTCTGGGGAATCTGGGAAAGAACATTGATGTGATCGGCGGTATTTTTGATAAAACCATGTTGGAACTGCGGCACTGCGAGGGGTTGGAGCTTTCCCGTGAGCCCTTTTGCTGCGCGGTGTCCGTGCATCACCGGCTTGCCGCGAAAGACAGGCTTAAGGTCAGTGATCTCTATGGAGAAAATCTGATGCTGATGCGCCGGGATTGGAGTACCTATGTGGATCAGCTTCGGGACGATATCTGGAAAAATCATGCGCAGATCAACATTGTCGATTTTGATTTTTACAGCATGGAGGCTTTTAATCGTTGTGAGAACAGCAACGATGTGCTGTTAGCCATTCCGGGCTGGGCCAATGTGCATCCGCTCCTTAAAGTGATTCCCGTGGAATGGGAGCACAGTATTCCCTACGGACTGCTTCATGCGCCGCAGCCGTCGGAGACGGTCAGGCAGTTTCTTAAGGCGGCGCAGCTTGCGGCACGGGCGTGAAATAAGATACAACCTTAAGGTATAAACTAATGAACGAATCGAGACTTCTTATGGGGCCTCGATTTTTTTATGATAGAGAAAAGTGAAAGTAGCAGTATCAATATATAAAAGAAGGTGTGATGATGAACAATTTTATTTTTGAAAATACTACAAAAGTATTTTTTGGAAAGGGCTGTGTAAAAGAGTATCTGGCCTGTCTGACAAAGAACTTTGAGGGCACAGTGATGCTGGCCTACGGTGGGGGTTCGATTAAGAAAAACGGCATATATGATGAGGTGATGGAAACTTTAAAGGCGGAGGGAAGGAGTGTCGTGGAATTTCCCGGCATTATGGCGAACCCGACTTATGCAAAGGTATTGGAAGGGGCAAAGCTGGCGCGGGAAAACGGCGTGGGGCTGATCCTTGGCGTGGGCGGCGGCTCGGTCATGGACTGTTGCAAGGCGGTATCCATAGCCGCAAGGTATGAGGGAGATGTGTGGGCGGACTTCTGGGCACGTCCCGGTATTTTTGACTTTACACTGCTTCCTTTGGGTGTGATTGTCACGGTCGCGGGAACCGGCAGCGAATGCAATGGCGGTGCGGTTATCACAAACGAGGCGTTGAAAGTAAAGACCGGTCGTGATTATCCACAGTGCAATCCGAAATTTGCACTGCTTGATCCCACTTATACTTATAGTGTTTCCGAATTTCAGATGGCGTCGGGAGGGTTCGATACGCTTTCTCACATTATGGAGATTTATTTTAGCGAGCCTGATGAAGACAATGTTTCCGACGATATTGCCGAAGCGCTTATGAAAAATGTGATCCGTAATCTTCGGGTGGCTATGCGCAGTCCGCGGGATCATACTGCCAGGAGCAATCTCATGTGGGATGCTGTTATGGCGGAAAACCGGATTATCAAACTGGGGAAGAAAACAGATTTTGAATGTCACCAGATGGAGCACCAGCTTGGCGCTTATGTGGATTGTAATCACGGAGCGGGGCTTGCGGTTCTGCATCCTGTCTACTATCGTCATATTTACAAAAACGGTCTTGCCAAGTTTAAAAGATTTGCCACGGAAGTGTGGGGTATTTGTGCGGACGGAAGAACGGATGAAGAAGTAGCCCTTGCCGGAATAGAGGCGTTGGAAGATTTTATTCTGGAGATCGGCCTTCCTGTTACGCTTCGGGATTTGGGAATCAACGAAAAAAGCGACTTGAAAGCCATAGCTGACTCCTGCGCCTGTGTGCCGGGCGCCTACAAAACTATGACTCATGAAGAAATACTTCAAATATTCAAAGAGTGCTACTAGAAAGACAGGATATACAGGAGGTGTGACAAAATGAAGAGAAAAACAATAGTGTTTCTGTTTTTGCTCCAGATGATGATGCTTAGCGCCTGCGGAAAGGCGGCGGATGAAACGCCTGTGGAAACGGACAATACACAGACAGAACAGGCGGAGAGCGTGGAAGAGGATATTACGGTGGCGGAAGAAGAGGAACAGGATCGGGAGGAGATCGACATGACACAAGAGGAGCAGGAGCAGCGTTCTCGTGTTTTGATTGCGTATTTTTCCCAGCCTACGAATATGGAAGGAATATCCATGACTGACGGCTTTATGACAATGCTAGAGAAGGGGGTATCGAAATTATGAAGTACAGAATTTTGGGGAAAGATTTAAAAGTATCGGCAGTGGGACTTGGCTGTATGGGAATGAGTCACGCCTATGGCGCGCCGGCGGATAAAAAGGAGATGCGGGAACTGATTGCGCAGGCTGTGGATATGGGATACACCTTTTTTGATACGGCTGAGGTGTACGGTACGCCTGAAAATCCCTATGACAATGAGGAACTTGTGGGAGAGGCACTGAAAGATTATCGGGATAAAGTGGTGATTGCGACCAAGTTCGTGATTCACTTTGATATGACAAACGAGAGTGTCAATAAGCCGTTGGTGCCGGATTCCCGGCCTGCGGTGATCCGCGCTTCGGTGGAAAGTTCCCTGAAACGCCTTAGATGCGATCACATTGATTTATATTACCAACACCGTATGGATCCCGCTGTTCCTGTTGAGGAGGTTGCGGGGCTTATGGGGGAATTGATCAAAGAGGGGAAGATTACCCATTGGGGACTGTCGGAAGCGGATGAGGAAACCATACGCCGCGCCCATGCGGTGTGTCCCGTGACGGCGATACAAAACCGCTATTCCATGATGGCGCGCTGGCATGCATCCCTCTTTCCGGTATTGGAGGAACTGGGGATTGGATTTGTGGCGTTTTCTCCGCTTGCTAACGGATTTTTGTCGGCAAAATACGGGAAGGATGCAACGTTTGAGGCGGGGACGGATTACCGGAGCGTGATGCCGCAGTTTACGCCGGAGGCGATTGACAAAAACGAGAAGCTGCTGGAACTGTTGCAGACGGTGGCTCATGGGAAGAATGCCACGCCGGGACAGATATCATTGGCGTGGATGCTCTGCAAAAAACCGTATCTGGTGCCGATTCCCGGAACCAGAAAACCGGAACGCTTAAAGGAAAACGCAGGGGCGGCGGACATTGTACTCTCGGAGCCGGATATCAGTGTGTTAGACAAACAACTGGAAACGATGGAAATGTCGGCGGTGTTCGGAGGATCGGCAGTCAAGTCCTGACAGAAACAGTAAATTAAAATATAATAGAAAATGTTAAAAGGAGGAAATGGCAATGAGAAAAGATTTTGGAACGAAACCCTGGTTTTATCCTCTTCCGGTATTGATTATCGGGACTTATGACGAGGACGGAAAGGCGGATGCCATGAACGCGGCGTGGGGCGGCCTGTATGAATCCAATATGGTGGAACTGTGCCTGAGCGCAGGCCACAAGACCACGAAGAACATCCTGGCAAAGAGGGCGTTTACGGTCAGCTTTGCGGATGCGGCTCATGTAGAAGCCTGCGATTATGTGGGGATTGTCTCTGCAAACGATACGCCTGACAAGATGGAAAAATCAGGATTTACCACCGAGAAAAGCAAGTTTGTGGACGCACCGATCATCTGTGAGCTGCCTATGGCTCTGGAGTGCAAGCTGGTAAAACAGACGGAGGATGGCAATATCATCGGTGAGATTGTCAATGTGAATGCGGATGAGAGCATCCTGGATGCGGACGGTAAGATTGATGCCTCCAGACTGCGCGCGATCGCTTTTGACCCGGTTCGCAGCGAGTATCTGGTGTTGGGAGAAAAGGTCGGAAACGCCTTCCATGACGGAAACAAACTGAAATAGAAAGCTGCATGAAAAGAGCAAATAATCAGGTAAAAAATGGAGGAAGAAATTATGGAATATATTACTTTAAACAATGGTGTAAAAATGCCTATGGCGGGGATCGGAACGTTTTTACTTTCTCCCGATGAGGCGGAGAACTCCTGCGTAAGCGCCTTGGCCTGCGGTTATCGTCTGATCGATACGGCAAATGCTTATGTGAATGAAAAAGCGGTGAGCCGTGCCATGAAAAAGGCAGGCGTTGCCAGAGAGGAAATTTTTCTTGAGACAAAGCTGTGGCCATCTTTTTATGAGGACGAGGAAGCGGTGGAGAAAACGCTGAAAAGACTGGACACCGATTACATTGACCTGCTTTTGATCCATCAGCCGGCAGGTAACTATGCGGCGGGTTACAGACAAATGGAGAGGGCGTACAAAGAGGGCAAGGTGAAGGCCATCGGCCTTTCCAATTTTCATGAGAAGCAGATACAGGAGATTCTGGAGATCTGTGAGGTGAAGCCTGCTATTTTACAGACGGAGGTACATCCTTACGCGCAGGCAAAGGCGTTAAAGACATTTCTTGCAAAAGAAAATATGGTGATTCAGGCATGGTATCCGCTGGGACACGGCGATAAGGCGTTGATTCAGGAGCCTGTATTTACTAAACTTGCGGAAAAATATGGCAAGACAAATGCGCAGATAATTCTGCGGTGGCATGTGCAGGCGGGCAATGTGGTCATTCCGGGTTCCAAGAATCCCGATCATATTAAGGCGAATTTGGATTTGTTTGATTTTACCCTGACGGATGAGGAGATGGCGGAGATTACAGCCCTTGATCAGGAGAAGCATTATTACACCAGTACGCCGGAGCTGTTGGATAACTATGCGAAGATGGTGCCGCCGGTGGATGAACAGAAATAAAGGAAAGGGTGATATACAGTGAAAGATTTTATTTATTCTTATCCGACAAAGGTTTATTTTGGGGAAAAGGCGGCGGCCAAGGCGCTGCCGGCTGAATTGGCAAAGGTGGGGAAGACTGTCATGCTCGCTTATGGCGGCGGTTCTGTAAAGAAGAGCGGGGTCTATGACGAGATCTGCGGTTACCTGAGGGATGCGGGGAAAGAGATCGTTGATTTTTCCGGGATTATGCCCAATCCTACGTACAGTAAGGTGCAGGAGGGTGCGGCTCTCGCCAGAGAGAAAAAGGTGGACTTTATTTTGGCTGTGGGCGGCGGCTCGGTGATCGACTGCTGTAAGATTGTAGCTGCGCAGGCTGTGACCGAAAAGGATATCTGGCAGATGGAATTTAAGGATCATGAGTATCCGACAGCGTTTTTGCCGATGGGTGCGGTTGTCACTGCCTCAGGAACCGGAGCGGAAATGAATAACGGCGCGGTTATTACCAATGAGGAGACAAACGAGAAGGCAGGCGTTTTAGGGGCACATGCAGGTTTTGCGGTGCTTGATGTTAACTATACCATGTCCCTTCCGGCGAAGCAGGTGCTTTCAGGCGCCTTCGACACGCTCAGTCACAGCATGGAGACGTATCTGGGATCGCCCCGGGATATCACCTTGTCGGATGAGATCGCGGAGGCGGTCATGTGCAATGTGATCCGCAATATCCGCCTGCTTCTAAAGGATATCAACGACAAGGAGGCGCGCACGGAGCTGATGTGGGCGTCCGCCATGGCGGAGAACGGTATTTTGAAGATCGGCAAAGTGACGGATTTTCAGGCGCACCAGATTGAGCACCAGCTCGGCGCTTACACAGACTGTAATTACGGACAGGGGCTTGCGGTGATTCATCCCGTGCTTTACCGTCATATGTACAAGGACGGTGTGAAACAGTTTGCGCGCATGGCACAGAAGGTGTGGGAAATTCCGGCGGCAGGAAAATCCCAGGAAGAATTGGCGGAGGCTGGCATTCAGGCTCTTGCTGACTTCGTGAAGGAAATGGGACTGCCTTCGACGTTTACGGAGATGGGAATCACCGACAAGAGTGTGCTTAAGAAGGTTGCCGATACCTGCAATCTGACGGCGGGGTGCTGCAAGAAGCTTTCCAGGGAAGAAGTGCTTGAGATCCTGGAGGAATGCTGGTAAGCAGAGGCCTAAGCCAACAGGACAGGAAGTGCCGGAGATGGTTTACAGACAGTTGACAGGAGTGAATTAAAAATTTTATAATAAAGACAATATCAGCGAAAACGGATGAAGAATTTGAGCGCGACATCTTATATTTCACTCATGTAAGCAGGGGGTAAGAATGAAATGAAAAGTATTCAAACCAAAATCACCTTATGTCTTATTTTCACTGTACTGATAAGCCTAGTATAACAAATATTAAGTTG
>DESQ01000017.1 GCA_002361355.1 Lachnospiraceae bacterium UBA3310 | reverse complement strand
GTTCGAATCCCATCCGGGTCGCTTTTATTCTGAAAGGCAGATTTCATAGTTATCCTTAATTTAATAAGGTAGTGAATATGCCGGCATGGCGGAACTGGCAGACGCACAGGACTTAAAATCCTGCGGGGCTAACCCCCCGTACCGGTTCGATTCCGGTTGCCGGCACTATTTAAGTAGGAGAGGAAACGTTGCATTTTAAGGCGTTTTCTCTTTTTTTCACAGGTGAAATAGATGAAACTGTTTAAAAAATTATCTTTTTTGGGAAAAATTTTTACCGGAATGACCGTAACCTCCATTATACCTATGCTTGGAGGGTACTTACTGCTTCTTCAGGTGCTGAACCTGACTTATCAGAATTATTTAAACAGTGAGGCGGAGAGTACGCTTGCGCAGGCGGAAGAATCTTTGGAGGAAGCCTTTGCCGATGTGTTTGGCGCGATTGACGGATTGAGCGGGGATGAGGCGGTCAGACAGTTTTTGGAAAACGAAGATAGAAATGATGCGGAGGATTTATACAGGAAACTTTATGCCGCCTATGTAAAATGCGGCAATTATGCCAGCTTTTCCGTTTATGACAGCGAGGGACGGCGGAAAATGACCACCTCCGATAACAAGTTCGTCGGCAGGAAACTTTCTCTGAACTGGAATATACTGTACAGGGCGGACAAACATCCGGGAGAGAATGTGGTTTGTAACGCAAGGCTTTATGAAGGGGAGAAACGGGTGGAATATCTTCGCGTGGGGCAAACGGTGCTGGACGAAAGCGGCCGGGTAAAGGGATACGTGATAGCCACCATCGTGAAAGATAATTTTGATAATATTTTTAAGGGGCTCGGGAAGGAGAAGGAGGGCGTTATCTATGTGATGGACGATTTTCGCGAGATCGTCTATTTTTCCAGCGAGAGTTATTCCGAGGAGATTGTGAACGCGGGCAAGGCGCTGCTTGACATGGAAGAACCGCGGATGAGCATGGAGAAGGACAGCTTCTATTACCTGGATTACAATGATGCGTGCAGCCTGTATATCATGTACCGACAGCCTACCGGTTTCCTGAACCATATGAAGGGCGATGTGCTGGGGATTGCCGTGCTTTCGGGGATAGTCAGCATTTTTGCCTGCCTTTTCCTGTCCTGGTATTTCAGCCGTTTGATTTACCAGCCGATTCAGAGGATGCAGCGTGCAATCAGTGAGATCAAACAGGGAAACTACGAGGTGCATATTGAAGTAAACGGTGACGATGAACTGGGACAGTTGTCGGACAGCTTTAACGCAATGTCAAGGCATCTGATCGACAACACGGAGCGGCTGATTCAGCGGGAGAGGGAACTGAGCGACAGCAATATCAAAATGATGCAGGCCCAGTTGAACCCGCATTTTCTGTATAACACGTTAGATACGATGAAATGGATGGCGAAGGAGAATGGGATGCCGGAACTGGTTTCCATGGCGTCCAATCTTGCG
Organism: Lachnospiraceae bacterium UBA3310; assembly: GCA_002361355.1. Classification (GTDB taxonomy): domain Bacteria; phylum Bacillota; class Clostridia; order Lachnospirales; family Lachnospiraceae; genus UBA3282. The sequence continues at coordinate 179,582 of DESQ01000017.1, read as the reverse complement.
CAGATATTGAGGATGAGTATCTCTGCAAAGCCGATTATCCGGCTTTCCGAGGAAGTGATTCTGGTGGAGGCATACACGGAGATCCAGAAGATCCGTTTTGAGGATAAGTTTGAGTTGGTCGTGGATATTCCGCCGGAACTGGAAAACTGTATGATTCCCAAACTGACTTTGCAGCCCATTGTGGAGAATGCCATCATTCACGGACTGGCGGAGAGGGAGGCAGGGATGGTTCTGGTACAGGCACAGGAGCCGGAAGCCGGGGTTTTGCAGATTCTTGTGCAGGACGACGGGGTTGGCATGACGCAGGAGGAGATAAAACGGCTGGGAGAGAAGGACAGGATGGCGGAAGAGAAAACGCCCGGACATGAGAGCATCGGTTACAATAATGTGGATGCGATCATAAGACTGCACTATGGGGAAAGGTATGGATTGCACGCGGAATCGGAGAAAGGCGTTGGAACAAAGGTGTATTTGACACTGCCCCTGACCAGGGAATGAAGGGAAAGGTGAAAGAGGGAGATTATGTACAAGGTAGTGGTGGTAGAGGATGAAAAACGGGTGAGGCAGGGAATCATCATGGGGACGGACTGGTCAAAGATTAACTGTATCGTGATGGGGGAAGCCTCCAACGGGGAAGAGGGAATGGAGATCATTCGCAAGTGCAGGCCGGATATTGTGATTACGGATATCCGTATGCCTAAGTTGATGGGAATCGAGATGATTGAAAAAGTATACGAATTTGGCTTAGAACCCTGCGTGATCTTCCTTACGGCCTATGATGATTTTTCTTATGCACAGCAGGCGATCAAACTCGGTGCGGCGGATTATCTTTTGAAACCTTTCCGGGACGGGGAACTGGAGAGCACCATATCCAAGATTATTGAAAAGAACAGGCGGGATACGGAGCGCAAGGAACAGCGCAATCAGGAACTTCGGCTGGATTCAGGGGATAAGAGCAAATATATTATGGAAGCCATGGCCTATGTGGACGAAAATTATGCGAATCCCAATATTTCCGTCAAGGCGGTGGCGGACAGCCTGGGGATCAGCGAGGGGCATTTAAGCCATTTGTTCCGCAAGGAGACAGACTCCACCCTGATGACCTTTGTGACAAAGAAACGGATGAGAGTGGCAATGACAATGCTGCAGGATTACCGGCATAAGGTATATGAGGTGGCGGAGCAGGTGGGGTATCGGAACATTACTTATTTCAGCGCGACCTTTAAAAAATATGTAGGTGTTTCCCCGTCGGAATACCAGAACCGTTACAGCCCGGAATGATTTCCGGGCTGTCATATTGTAATACGGTAATGCACACGCGAATAATGTCAGGATTGTGAAACATATCGGCGTATTGTGTAGTAGACTCTTTTGTGCATTCTGTATATAATTTTATTGTAGTATAAAGAAAAACTGCATGTTTTCACAGAACCCGGCAGGGAAGAACAGGAGTGGGAGCATGCCAAAAATGAAGGAGGAAAAGTTATGAGAAAGAATGTCATGAAAAAAGTGACAGCGGCAATTCTGGCAGCGTCTATGGTCTTTTCGCTGACAGCCTGCGGCGGTTCGGAAGCGCCGGCAGAGACGCCAGCAGCAGAGGAACCTGCGGCAGAAGAACCCGCGGCGGAGGAACCCGCAGCAGAGGAACCGGCAGCGGAAGAGCCTGCAGCGCAGGAGTCTGCTTCCGGGGCGGATGATCTGGTAGCGGCAGCACAGGCCGAAGGGTCTTTAGTGGTTTACGGCTCCTGTGAGGAAGCATATCTGTCTGCGGCATGCCAGAAATTTGAAGAGATGTACGGCATTAAGGTGGATTACCAGAGACTTTCCACAGGCGAAGTGTATACCAAGATCGAGGAGGAGGCAGGTAATCCCTCCGGTGATGTGTGGTTTGGCGGTACGACAGACCCTTATAATGAGGCGGCGGCAGCAGGACTGTTAGAGCCCTATGAGGCGCAGAATGCTTCCCATTTGTTAGGCGACATGTACAAGGATGCGGACGGAAACTGGTATGGCATCTATAAGGGTATCCTTGGATTCATGGTAAATAAGGAAGAACTGGATCGTCTCGGCCTGGATGTTCCTCAGGATTGGGATGATCTGTTAAAGCCCGAATACAAGGGACTGATCGGTATGTCCAACCCTTCTACCGCAGGTACGGCGAAGCTTGTCATTAACACCATGGTACAGACAAAGGGACATGACGAGGCAATGAAGTATTTCCAGGAGCTTGACAAGAACATATATCAGTACACCAAGAGCGGTTCCGGCCCGTCCAAGATGGTAGGCCCTGGCGAGTGTGTAATCGGCATCGGTTTCCTGCATGACGGTATCACCCAGATCCTGTCCGGTTACGATAATATCGAGCTGGTGATTCCTGCATCGGGAACCAGCTTTGAGATCGGCGCTACCGCTATCTTTAAGGGATGCAAGCATCCAAATGCGTCCAAACTCTGGATTGAGTACGCGCTCTCTCCTGACTGCGTCAATATCGCCAAGGAGAACGAGTCCTATCAGTTCCTTGTGCTGGACAACGCGGAGCAGCCGGAGGAGGCGACACAGTTTGGCCTGGATCCCGACAATGTAATTGATTATGATTTTGAGGATGCGAAGCAGAATACGGCGCAGTATGTGGAGGATTTCTTCACAGCAGTGACGAACGGTTCTGCGGAGGCCGCTGACAGCAGCAGGTTCCTTACCGAATAACTGCGTGAGAAGAACTTCTAACGCTCACAGCAGAGGCTGTTTCGCGAAGAAGTTCTAAGTCTCACGTGGGAGAATGCCAAAATACGGGCATTCTCCGCATTGAGAAGGCTGGGGGATGGTAGTTTTACCATCTCCCATTCATTAAGAGAAGAGGAGGAAATGGGGATGGCATCTAAAAGCAAGAGTGCGAGCCTGGATCGCAAGAAACTGCTCTCGGATCCGGTGATGGTGGGGATGATCGTAATTCTTCTTGTTTTTCTGACCTTATTCATCTGCTATCCACTGTTTGTACTGCTGATAGACAGCGTATATACGGAGGGTCAGGTCACGCTGGATGTTTTCAGACGGGTCTTAAGTATGCAGAGATTCCGTCAGGCATTTGGGAATACGGTGGTATTGGGGTTACTGACAAGTATATTGTCCACATTGATCGGGCTGTTGTTTGCCTATGTGGATGTTTATGTGAAGGTGAAAAATAAGACGGTGGGAAGGCTTTTTAATATCGTTTCGCTTTTGCCGGTGGTTTCACCGCCCTTTGTGTTATCTTTGTCAACGATTATGTTGTTTGGGCGAAGCGGTATTATTACCCGGTCTTTGTTACATATATATGATTCAAACGTATACGGGCTGAAGGGAATTGTGGTAGTGCAGACGCTGACCTTCTTCCCGGTATGCTATATGATGTTAAAAGGGCTTTTAAAGAACATTGATCCCTCGCTGGAAGAGGCGGCGCGGGATATCGGCGCATCCAGAATGAAGGTGTTTGGCACGGTGACGCTGCCGTTACTTTTACCGGGCATTGGTAATGCGTTTCTGGTGACATTTATTGAGTCGGTGGCGGATTTTGCCAATCCCATGCTGATCGGCGGCGACTATGATACGCTGGCGACCACGATTTATTTACAGGTGACAGGATCTTATGACTCCACCGGCGCGGCAGCGATGTCTGTGGTGCTTCTGTCATTGACGCTGATCCTGTTCTTTATCCAGAAATATTATCTGGAAAGAAAGACGGCGGCTACGCTGACCGGAAAGGCTTCCAGAGCCAGAATGCTGATTGAGGATAAGAGCGTGACGGTTCCACTCACCATCTTCTGTTCTCTTGTAGCGGTGTTTGTTATCGTCATGTATATCATGATTCCTTTTGGCGCGCTGTTTAAGCTGTGGGGGCGCGATTATTCCCTTTCCTGGAAGTGGTTCGATTATCTGTTTAAATACAGCGGGTTTAAGGCATTTAAAGATTCCTTCATACTCTCCATCATTGCCGCACCCATTACGGCGCTGCTCTCCATGGTGATATCCTATCTGGTGGTGAAGAAGAAGTTTAAGTCAAAAGGTTTTATCGAATTTGTATCCATGCTGGCCATGGCAGTGCCAGGGACGGTGCTTGGTATCGGCTATATACGGGGCTATGCCAACGGTATTTTCCATACCGGCATTCTGAGCGGCCTGTACGGGACGGGACTGATATTGATTATCGTATTTATCATACGAAGCCTTCCGGTGGGAACTAGAAGCGGCATCTCCGCCCTTCGCCAGATTGACAGGTCGATCGAAGAATCTGCTTATGATCTGGGAGCGGGAAGCGGCAAGGTGTTCATGACGGTGACGCTGCCTTTGATTAAGGATTCGTTTTTCAGCGGCCTGGTCACTTCCTTTGTGAGAAGCATCACGGCGATCAGTGCGATTATTCTGCTGGTGACGCCGCAGTTTTTGCTGATTACCTGCCAGATCAATGAATTTGCGGAGAAGGGATATTACGGCGTGGCCTGCGCTTATGCGACAATCCTGATCCTGATTGTTTATTTCTCGGTACTGTTGATGAATTTATTTATCCGTTTCTTTGGAACGAGCAGGAAGATAAAGGAGGAAGAGTAATATGACGGAATCAAAAGGAATTCGTTTGGAACATATTTCAAAAATATATCAGGATCCTAAGACGGGCAAGGATTTTAAGGCGGTGAACGATGCGAACCTGACGATTGCGCCCGGAAGTTTTGTCACACTGCTTGGCCCTTCCGGCTGTGGAAAGACGACCACTCTTAGAATGATTGCCGGTTTTGAGAGCCCGGACGAGGGAGAAATCTATCTGGGGGATCAGCCCATTAACGAGCTGACGCCCAATAAGCGGGACACGGCCATGGTATTCCAGAGTTACGCGCTTTTTCCCCATTATAATGTGTTTGACAATGTGGCGTATGGCCTGAAGCTGCGTAAGATGGATAAGGAAACCATTCACAAAAAGGTAATGGATATTCTGGAGCTGGTGGAACTTGGGGGCATGGAGGCGCGCATGACCAATCAGCTTTCCGGTGGACAGCAGCAGAGAGTGGCGCTTGCCAGGGCGCTGGTGGTGGAGCCCAGCGTGCTCCTGTTTGACGAGCCGCTGTCCAATCTGGACGCAAAGCTGCGGGTTTCCATGCGTACTGAAATTCGCAATATCCAGCAGCGCGTGGGGATTACAGCGGTGTATGTGACCCATGACCAGAGCGAGGCGATGGCGCTTTCCGACCAGATCATCATTATGAACAAGGGTGTGGTGGCACAGATCGGGACGCCGCAGGAAATTTATTATCGGCCGAAAGACGCTTTTGTGGCGAATTTCATCGGGGAGGCTAATTTCCTGCAGGGAAAACTTGTCTCCAAAGAAGGAAACAGGGGCGTTATGAGTATTTACGGGCATCAGGTGGATGTGGAGAACGTGGAGGACTTTGCGCAGGATGAAAGCTGCACGCTGGTGCTGCGTCCGGAATCGGCCACGATTGAAACCGAAGGGCAGCTTCCCTGCGAGGTAATCATGAGCTGCTTTATGGGTTCTTATCAGCATTATCATGTGAAAGTGGGGGATGTTATCGTGCAGATCACGGACTTTAATCCCCGCTATAAAAAGATCTTTCAGGTGGGAGATAAGGCATATGTGAAATTCAATGCCTGCGACAGCCATCTGTTGAAAACGGAGTAAGAAGTCAGGAAGGAACAGGGAGTAGTGCCATGCAGGGATATTTAGAAGCAGTCAGCGCGGAGACAAGAATTTTACTGGTTTTATCTATCATATTATTTGCGGGATTTATCATGACCAGACTGACCAACACCCTGAATCTGCCCAAGGTCAGCGGCTATATTCTGGCGGGTATCCTGATCGGGCCGTGCGGGCTGAACATGATACCGGCGGATATGATCGAGGATTTGAGTTTTGTCAGCGATCTTGCCCTGGCGTTCATCGCTTTTGGCGTGGGGAAATTTTTTAAAAAGGAGGTAATCAAAAAGACCGGCGGCAGGGTTTTGGTTGTGACCTTCTTTGAGGCGATGACGGCGGGTGTACTGGTGACGGTAGTTTGCAGGGCGGTCTTTCATCTGGATCTGGACTTCGCGCTGATTCTGGGAGCCATAGCAACGGCAACGGCTCCGGCCAGCACCATGATGACCATTAACCAGTACAAGGCGAAGGGGGAGTTTGTCAATACGCTTTTGCAGATCGTGGCGCTGGACGATGTGGTCTGCCTGCTGGCGTTCAGTATTGTGGCGGCGGTGGCGGGAGCCACGGGCGGAGGAACTGTGTCGGCGCAGGAAATCCTTCTGCCGGTCGTCTACAATGTTTTTGCCCTTCTTCTGGGATTTTTTTGCGGTTATTTTTTGAGCAGGCTTCTGATTCCGGCCAGAAGCAAAGATAACCGGCTGATTCTTGCAATTGCCATGCTGACAGGGATATCGGGAATCTGCACCTCCCTGAATATTTCTCCGCTGCTCTCCTGTATGGTATTCGGGGCTTCCTACATCAATCTGACCAGAGACAAGAAACTATACAGGCAGTTGAATAACTTTACGCCTCCGGTCATGTCGTTGTTTTTTATCGTGTCCGGCATGAAGCTGGATGTGGAGGCTCTATCAACGGTGGGTGTGATTGGCCTGTGCTATTTTATCGTGCGTATCGTCGGAAAATATGTGGGTACTTATGTGGGCTGTGCGATTACCGGCATGAGCAGGGAGGCAAGAAAATACATGGGGCTTGCGCTGGTGCCGCAGGCAGGTGTGGCGATTGGCCTGGCTTTTTTGGGCGAGCGGCTGCTTCCGGGTGAGCGCGGGCAGCTTTTGCTCACCATCATTCTTGCCTCCTCCGTTCTCTATGAGATGGTGGGTCCCATCTGCGCCAAGCTTGCGTTGATTTTTTCCGGTTGTATTACGCTGGAGAATGCGGTGAAGGCGGAAGTGGAGACAGATGTAGAAGCAGAGGCAGATGCGGAAGAGGAGACTGCGTCAGAGGAGGCTTTGGCGCAGACGGGGCAGGAGTTGGAGACAGAACCGTCAAAACAGACGGGGGCGTCCGAAGAATCCGGGGAAATGCAGACGGAAGTATCGCTGGTGGAACACTTTGAAGAGCTGGAGATGGGCGTGGAAAATCAGGAGCTTGATGATATCGAGAGCTGCGTGCATCTGGAAAAAGAGGAACGCGATGAAAAAGAGGAAAAAACGGTAAAAGCAGATAAGCGGAAAAAAAAGGAAAAAAAGAAGTCAGCGGGAAAACATTAAGCAGACTGTGCGCAGAAAAATAAATTCACCTCTAAAGTCTTACGGGAAATGGCCGATACTTATAGTGTAAGATATTGAAATGAGGTGAATTTTTTTATTGATAGGAATTAGCCTCAGGAGGAAGGAGGAATCCTATATGCGTATCGAGGCTTATACACAGATACAGCAGATTTATGGCACGAAGAATAAGGGCAGGACACAGAACACAGCTAAAAGCGCGGGTTCTGACCGGATTCAGATCTCCAGCATCGGCAAGGACATTCAGACCGCGAAAAATGCAGTTGCCGCAGCCGATGACATCAGAAGCGAACTGACTGCGCCCATCAAGGCGAGCATTGAAAACGGCACATACCATGTGAGCGGCGAGAGTTTTGCGGAGAAGTTGATGAAGCAGTATGAGGAGATTGGAAACCTGTAAGTGCGGTAAATTCATTTCATGAATTAACCGCAGTAAATTCATTTCATGAATTAACCGCAGACAGGTTTAAAGGCGGAGGTTTAAAGTGGCAAGTTTGATGGAAACCTTGATCGAGGTTTTGGAAAAAGAAAATCTGGAATACGGGAATCTGTTGGAAATGTCCATGAAAAAAACGCCTGCCATTGTGTCTGACGATATTGAAAGTTTAGCAAAAATCACGGATGAGGAGCAAATCATCGTAAGCAGAATCAATCATCTGGATCATCAGAGAAATGAAGCTGTTAATGATATTGCGAACGTACTTAACAAGGATGTTAACGAGCTGAAAATTGTAGATTTGATCAATATGCTGGCGGCAAGGCCGCAGGAGCAGGCAAAGCTGGCATCGGTATTTGATGAGTTGCGTAGAAACGTGCGTGCGGTAAAGCGGATCAACGAACAAAACAGGGAGCTGATCGAGAACGCATTGGAGCTTGTGCAGTTAAACATGCAGGTCTTACAGTCCATGAATAAGGCGCCGGAGACGGCGAATTATAACAGGGGAGCCTACAATACCGGTGACGTGATCGGGACGGTCAACAAGGCTTTTGACGCCAAGCAATAATTGTTGAGGACGGTAAAATATGTCATTAATGAGCAGCCTTTATATAGGCACATCAGGATTAAGAACAGCGGATAATGCGCTGAATACCACAGCGCATAACATGTCTAACTTAGACACCCAAGGATATACCAGACAGCAGGTGGCGCAGGGGACGAGGAACTATATCACTCTGTCAAAAAGCGCTGACACGAACTGGAAACAGACAGGTCTGGGTGTCAATTATACCCGAACAAGACAGGAAAGAGATTGGATATTGGATAGAAACTATCGCCGCGAATCGGGGCGTATGGCTTTTTATGACGTTTCCGCAGCGGCTTTAGAGGAGATAGAGTATATTCTGGGTGAATCCAATGAGGGTCATGAATTTTCCGTGGCACTGGTTGGCGAACACGACGGCGCGGATGCAAAGGACGGACTCTGGGGTGCAGTGCAGGAGCTGGCTAAGGATCCGACTTCCTCCGTGAAGCAGAACCTGTTCGTGACGAAAGCGTATGAATTTATCACAAAGGCACGCAAAGTCTACGACAGCCTTTGCGATTATCAGGATAATATGAATAAAGAGGTCAAGAGAGAGGTTGACCGGATCAATAAATACGCGCAGGAAATCAATGAACTGAATAAGAGAATCGTGCGGGTCGAGGCCGGGCCGGAGAATGCGAACGATTTGAGAGACCGCAGGAATTATCTTCTGGACGAGCTGGGCAAGTTGGGAAGCATATCTTACTCGGAAGATTCGATCGGCAATGTGAATGTCCGTTTTGAGGAGACGGATCTGGTGAAGGGCGGTACGGTCAATGAGATAGCCCTTTATCAGGATCCGCAGACCGGCTTTTACACGCCTTACTGGAAGATGTTTGCCGACTTTAAACTTGACGGGGAGGGGAATCCCATCGTCACGGAGGAGGGCATACAGAGAGCGAAGGTATTTAACCTGAATCAGAAGATATCTTCCGAGTATAACACGGATATCGGTTCCCTTAAGAGTACCCTGCTTGCCAGAGGAGACCACAGGGCAACCCACAACGAGCTCGATAACATCAACCCGGACGGCAAGTATGAGGAAGGCTGGTATGACGTACATGTATCCCAGTCTATCGTGATGAATATTCAGGCGGAGTTTGATAAACTGGTACACATTATTACCACCAAGATCAACGACGTTCTGGCGGAAGGGGCGGAAAGAGCGAGAGAGGTAAATCCGGGCTCCGATTATCTGCGTGATGAGAACGGCAATCCCTATCAACTGTTCCAGCTTGCGGTAGATGAGCCGGATAAGCCGGAGACAGGCTGGACAGTGAGAAATATGCTGGTGAACCCTGAACTTCGTCAGAATCCCTCCCTGCTGACTTTCAGGCTGAATGAGCACTCCGAGGATCATGAGACCATGGAGGCTATGAAGAAGGCTTTCGAGGAGGCGGTATACACTCTGAATCCCAACGTAGCGACGCCTGTCTGCTTTAAGGATTACTATAAGAATCTGGTGTCGCAGATCGCAAACACAGGTTATGTATTCAGGGGAGTGCAGGAGAATCAGGCGCAGGCAACGGATGCGCTCGCCTATGCGAGAGAAGAAATTGTGGGTGTTTCTTCTGATGAGGAACTGACCAATATGATTATGTATCAGAACGCATATAACGCATCCAGCAGATATATCAATGTAATCAGCGAAATGCTGGATCATCTGCTTTCTACACTTGGGAGGTAGTTTATTATGGCATCAACTTTTTTCGGACTGACAATCGCATCATCAGGGCTTCGGGCGGCAAACGCCGCTCTGAATACAACGGGTAATAATGTCAGCAATGTCAATACTGTCGGCTACAGCAGACAGGAGGTGCAGACGGAGGCGGCAAACGCGCTTCGTGTGTTTGCAACCTACGGCTGTGCGGGCGCGGGCGTGGAGACATTGGCGATTGAGCGCGTGCGGGATCAGTTCTATGACAATAAATATTGGGCAAATGAGACCAAACTTGGAGAGTATGACGCAAAAGTATACTATTGCAAGATGATCAGCGAATACTTAAAGGATGATAAGACGACAGGGTTTAAGTCGCTCTTTGACCAGATCGGCGCGACCTTGCAGGAGATTACGAAAAATGCCAGCAGCACTGAAACGAAGGCGCAGTTTTTAGGCGCGGCGAAGGCGTTGACCGATTACTTCAATAATTTGTACGGGGATTTGCAGGATCTCCAGTCGGACGTAAACGACGAGATCAAGATCCGGGCGGATCAGATCAATTCCATTGCACAGGAACTGGCTACTGTCAACAAACAGATCAACACCATTGAATTGACGGGCAGCAGGGCAAATGAACTGCGCGACAAGAGAGACCTGCTGATCGACGAGCTCTCCACCGTTGTGGATGTGCAGACGCAGGAACTGCCGATTCTGGATGAACAGGGCAATGAGACGGCGGCGCACAGATACATGGTAAAGATTGCCGGCGGACAGACGCTGGTGGACATGGACGACTACAGAACGCTGGTTTGTGTGGCGCGTGAAAAAGAGGAGAAGGTGAACCAGAGCGACGTGGACGGCCTCTACGATATTATGTGGAGCAACGGCATTGAGTTCAGCCTTTACAACGCTTCCATGGGCGGCGAGCTGCGCGGTCTGATCGAGATGCGCGACGGCAACAACGGCGAGTTTTTCAAGGGGCAGGCTACGAACATAGCTTTCCACGACAGTTTTTCCACGGTGCATATAAAGACCACGGAATCTCATCTGCGGAATATGACAAAGTGTAACCTTTCCGATACCGGCGGCATTATCACGATCGGCAACCAGCTTTTTTACTATTCGGATTGGACTTACAACGGCAACGGCGATTACACGTTTATTATTGATAATAAAAAGAGCGATATGCCTTTGACTGCCTCAAAGACCTGGACGGAGGCATCCGTGGGCGGTGAAGTCAATTATCAGGGCGTTCCCTATTACATGAAACAGATGAACGAGTGGGTTCGCGAGTTCTCAAAAAAGGTGAACGATATCTTCAAGGAGGGACTCACGGCGGAAGATCCGCCAAAGAAAGCGGATATTCTCTTTACTGCAGATTACCCAAGACAGGATGGGCAGTATAAGCAGGAAGAACTGGATACCTCTGCGGCGAACGGAGAAAATACGGGTTATTATAATCTGACGGCAGGCAATGTGGGTCTTTTGGATGCCGTGGTCAACAATCCGGATCTTCTGGGAACCAGAAAGGATATCGACAAAAATACGGGAGTTGGCACAAAACCGCCGGATGGAGACGGCGTGGATGAAGTGGAAGGCAAAGAGCAGTGTGATCAGGTTTGGGAAGTGATCTCCATGCTGACTGACAAGAACCAGTTCAGCTTCCGTGGCAGGGACGCAGGCGGTTTTCTGGAATGCGTTCTGTCCGATGCGACTCTGAACGAAAGCAATGCCGAGACCTTCTACGCGACCTATTTCAGTCTGGAGACGAATATTGATAACCAGAGAACTTCCATCTCCGGCGTAGACGAGGATGAGGAGGCCATGAATCTGGTGAAATATGAGAACTCCTACACACTCGCTTCCAAGATGATCAACGTGCTGACAGAGATTTATGACAGGCTGATTTTACAGACCGGAGTATAACATGGCAAGGATAACGATTCATAGAAAGAGGGAAACGGGCTATGAGAATAACAAATAAAATTATGCGCAACAACGCCGCGTATAATATCAACCAGAATAAGATTTTACAGGATAAGCTGACGAACCAGATGACCAATCAGAGCAAGATCGCGCGTCCTTCCGACGACCCGGTGGTTGCGATCAGGGCGCTTCGCCTGAGAAGCAATGTGACCACGATTACCCAGTACAATGAAAAGAATGCGGAGGATGCGAAGCAGTGGCTTACCGTGACGGCGGACGCCATGAAAACGACGGACGATGTGCTGACGGATCTCTATAAGCAGGCGACATCCGCCCCGAATAAATTTGAGTCGGCAGAAGAACTGCGGATTTACCTGACCCAGATGAAGGAGGATACAGCGGAGTTTTACTCCTGCGCGAACGTGGATTATGCGGGCCGCTTCGTGTTCTCCGGCTACAGGACGGATCTCCCGGTTACCTTTACCGAGGAGGACATGAAGGAGATGAAAGATCATCCGGTATCCTACAACATCAATGAGGAGTTCGGTTACCAGGATGTCAGCCGGATCAGCTACACCAATTATGAGAAATTGCGGGATGGCCTGGTAGGAGCGGGAGCGCCGGTAACACCCGGAGATGTTAATACGGTAAATTCCTACGAACAGAAGGTTACGAACGATACGCTTTACCGTTTCCGGATTTCCTATAATAATCTGGATTCCTTTGAGGGAGGGCAGTTAACGATTCAGTTGCCTGACATGCCCGATAATGAATATATCAAGATCCAATCCACAGGAGGGACGGTAACGACATCCATAGTGGATAGGAAAGGGAATGCGATAGCTTCGCCGGTGACAACCACGATCCCCCAGGTGATGGAGTTTACAGATCAGGAACAGGCTTACAAGGCGGTCGCGGATGGTACTACCTGTACCGGAATCGCTTTTGTGCCATCCAGCGGAGAGCTGGTATTTTCCAAGGATTTTTATGATAAAAACTTTAGCGAGGAAATGTTTCAGGATACGGCGGCCAATCTGGGCAAGGCGAAGACATTTCGTGTAAATTATGATAAATCCGAGTGGAAAAACGGTGACATCAATCCGGTGCACTATTTCAACTGTATTGAGACGCTGCGGACGACAGGGCCTGACGTGCCTGCGGCGAATGCGGAATACCGCAGGACTGCTTACAATACCCAGACCAGCGAGGGAAGGAATCAGGAAATCTACTACGATGTGGGATATAACCAGCAGATTCTGGTCAACACCCGGGCGGACGAGATTTTCACCCATGACGTGCAGAGAGATATGGACGATTTTGACCACTTTTTAAAACAGCTTGACGATATCGAGGCGCTGAGGAGTGATTTAGAGACAAAACAGGCGGCATGGCCGGAGGACAGCAGAGAATACAAGGATTATGCAAAGCGTCTCGAGGGCGTGGATAAGGCGTGGACTTATGTCCGTGAAAATATCCAAACGAAGTTTGAAAACCAGATTACAAAGTATCAGAAATATATGGACGATGCCAGAGTGCCTATGACGGAAAACGCTACCAGAGGAAGCCGTCTGGAACTGATCAAGACGAGACTGACGAACCAGCAGGCTACCTATAAGGAACTGCAGCAGGATAACGAAGGCATCGACATTACGGAGGTTGCGGTGGAGCTGACCAGCGCTGACCTGACTTACAATGCGGCTCTCATGGCGACAGGTAAGATTATGCAGACCAACTTAATGAATTATATCTAAACCAAGGAAGGATGACAGGTATGCAGATTAAGACAAGAGTATTCGGTGAGGTTACGATTGACGATGAGAAAATCATACATTTCCCCAGCGGAATCATAGGTTTTCCGGATCTTCAGGATTTTGCGCTGATTCATGATGAGGAGAAGGGGACGGATACGATTCACTGGCTGCAATCCATACAGGAGCCTGCTTTCGCGATGCCGGTGATGGATCCGTTAATTGTGTGTCCTGACTACAATCCCGAGGTGGACGATGAGCTTTTAAATAATATTGGAGAGCTGGATTCGGAAGAGCTTCTGGTGATGGTGACGGTGACGGTTCCGAAAGAAATAGAGAAAATGACAGTGAATTTGAAGGGGCCTATCGTCATCAATGCGGCGCAGAGGCTGGCGACTCAGGTGATTGTGGAAGGGGAAGGTTATATTGTAAAGTTCCCGATCTATGACATCCTAAACCAGAATAAGAAAAAGGCGGGTGAGTAAATGTTAGCTTTATCCAGAAAAAAGAATGAAGCGCTTGTGATCAATAATAATGTGGAGATTACGATTCTTGAGATCAAAGGCGAGCAGGTGAAGCTTGGCATCAGCGCACCGAGGGAAGTGCCCGTATACCGCAAGGAGGTCTATATCCAGATTCAGGATGCCAATAAGGAGGCCGGCGATGTGAACGGCATGGACGCGCTCAAGAATCTGCTTGGCTGAACACGGAGGAAAATTTCATGGTTACAAAAAGAACGCCGGATCCGGCGTTCTTTTTAACTTTCTGAACCTTCCGTCAAAATTTGTATCATTTCCGCAAGACGCATTTGGTAAGTGTGGTATTTTGCTGTTGTCTCATATCCGTGGATGGCGATTTCCACCCGCTCTTCTTCATGAGTCAGATAATAGTGCACTTTTTCCGCCAGCTCTTCCATGGATTCGTAGGCTTCCAGATCTTTTCCAATCTCAAAATATTCCGGAATTTCCGCCTGATAGTTGGTGATCAGAAAGCCGCCGCATGCCAGGACATCCCAGATGCGCAGGGAGAGGCCGGTTTCAATGGGACGCATGGTGATGTTCAGGTTGATTTTACTTGCGTGGAAGACCTTCGGCATTTCGGTCAGCGTGCTTACGCCGCCACGGCAGTTTGCCTTCGGAAGCGCAGAGGCGTCGCTTCTGGTGTAGAGATTGACCCGGAAACGCTCTGATAGAAATGTTAAGGTTCGCGCTCTCTCCACGGCGGCCAGCTTCATGCCGATGTATTGGTGCGCTGCCAGATAGCGTGACATATCCGTATAGACATCGTCGCTTTTGTAGAAATCGGGATCCGCATTCGCAATTTCATGAATCACTTCTTCCGTCAGACTCTCGGAGATGAAATTGCAGCCGAAGACGCCCATTTGGGCTTCCATCAGTCCGTCCACAAAACCCCGCGTATGGTCGGAGAGGGATAGCCTGTCGTATTTGCATTTTTCCGTGTACAGGGAGCCCACGAAAGCCACATCACCGCCGTAGGTCTCAAAATCCGCTTCGGTCATGCCAAGCACAATCTCCTCCCAGCGTTTCACGTTGGAGGCAAGAGGCAGATAGTGGATACAGTCCGGGTTTACGGGGGAGAAAAATTCATATTGCGCCCGGTCGAAGAGAAAGATCCGGTTGTATGAATTTTTCAGGGCGTTTGAAAACAGTTCCGGCACAGGAGAATCCACGCTCCAGCAGACGTAGGGGACTTTCAGTTTCTCACAGGTGTAGGAGATCGCCGGAAAGAAGTTGATGCTGAACACGAAAGCGAGCGGTTTTTGCAGAATCCAATCCGCCACCTTTCCGGCGCATTCCCGCGGGGAGACATTTTTGTTGTGCATTTCCAGATCCTCGACGTGCACCGTGATGCCGAATCCCGTGAAAACCTGCAGAATGTCGGGCTCGCATATGCTGTTGTAGCGGTAGAATAAAATTTCCATTTTGAGAATCCTTCCTGTACACCATGGTATGAAACCAGTATAATGGAAAAGAAGAGGGAAGTAAAGGATGGCAGGAGAGAATATAAAAGACAAAACACAGGGAAAGAATTTTTTATTCCCTACTAAATATTTATTAGTTTTTTCCGATATAAATTACAAGAGATTGCGTCTGTCTGCACGCCTGCGGCGGACGTTATCGTGAGACGATTCCATTAATTTTTTACAAATATCACACGGAGGTGATTGAAGAATGGCAACAATTGAACCATTAAACAGTGTCATGACCTATCAGGCACAGGCAGTAGAGAAACCCCAGCCAGCGACACCGGTGAACACGGAAGTTCCGGTAGACGGCCAGACGGTCAATGTCGATGAGACGACCGCAGCCGTGACAAGACCGCAGTCTGAGAATGAGAAGGAGGGCGAAAGCAGTGGAAACGGAAGCAAACAGCAGGCGTCCGGATCCAGACAGGCACAGGTACAGCAGCAGTCCGAACAGCTCAAAAAAGTGATTGCGGAAATGAACAAGAAGATCAATAACAGCAATGAAGAGGCTGTCTTTGGCGTTCATGAGGACACGAACAGGATTATGATCAAGATCATGGATAAGGATACGAAGGAGGTAATCAAGGAGTTCCCGCCGGAGAAGACCCTGGATATGATCGCTAAGATTTGGGAGATGGCCGGCATCCTTGTGGATGAGAAGCTGTAGGACAGTTAGGAGGAGACGACAATGGCTATCAGAATTACAGGTATGTACTCGGGGCTTGATACCGAGAGTATTATCAATGAATTGGCTTCGGCACAGAGCATGAAGAAGACGAAGCTGGTGAAGAAGCAGAAAAGCTTTTCATGGAAAATGGATGCGTGGAAGGCGCTGAACACGAAGGTTTACAGCTTTTATCAGAAGCTGGATGATCTGCGCCTGCAGAGTTCTTACTTGAAGAAGAAGACCACAGTGTCCAACCCCAACGCAGTGGAAGTTGTGAGCGGGGAGAATACGGTGGACGGCATTCATACGCTGTCTGTGAATAAGCTGGCGAAGAGGGCATATATGACGAGCGCGAGTCTTGAGACCGCTGACGGCACCTGTTTCAGAGGGGCGGCGAAATTATCGCAGCTTGGCCTTGCCAGCGGAACCACCGGTAAAATTAGCGTAAACGGTGCGCTGGGACAGTCTGTAGAGATCGACGTGAATTCTGATATGACGATCAACGAGTTTGTTGATAAATTGAAAAAGACCGGATTGAACGCAAGCTTTGATGAGGACAATCAGCGTTTTTATATCAGTTCCAAGGATACGGGCGCGGATGCGAATTTCTTTATTACCGGTAATGACGAGGGTGGTTTTCAGGCGTTGGAGGTGTTGGGACTTTTGAGCGGCGCGCCGGAAGCCGGCAAGCCCGCAAGCGCTGAGTATCAGGAGTATCAGAAATGGGCTGCTTTTTACGATCCTACCGGCACTGGCTTATCTACGGATAAACAGAACGAGAAGAACCAACTGATCAAGGATATGGCGGCGGCCAGGGCGGCGGCTTATAAGAAAGAGGACGATGAACTCAATAAAGCCAATGATTATAATCTGGAAAAGCTTAAGAAGCTGGACGGCTACAGCAAGTATGGCGACATTGGTACTTACACAAAGAAGGACGGTAATGCGCCCGCTGACTATGCGGATATGCGCAAGGATCTCTATGACAGGATCTATGGTGAGGAAGTAACTGTCAATAAGACGGATGATCATGGAAATCCTGTCACGGTAACGGAGCGTCAGAACGGACTGGTGCAGGCTCTGGAGGCTGCGCAGAAAGATTTGGCGGATCTGCAGAAGGAGGGATCGGGCGCAACCCAGCAGCAGATTGATGACGCGAAAAAAGCTGTGGCAGATGCGCAGACGGAACTGGATCAGGCGAAGGACTGCTACAGTTTTGTGAACGCTATCGCTGCCAATAATGAACAACTGGCGGCTCATACAGGCACATACACGGTAAACGGCGATCAGGTGACAGCAACGCCCGCGCTTGAGGCTACCATCACGACAGAGGTAAATGACAAGGCAAAAGCGTCGTCGGATATTTTAACGAAGCTTAACAGCATGAGTGCGGATAAGCTGGCGCACAAGATCGAAGGGCAGGATGCAAAGATTACGTTAAATGGCGTGGAGTACACCTCTTACAACAATTCCTTCTCCGTAAACGGCATGACGCTCACAACCATGGAGGAGACAGACAAAGAGGTTACCATTTCCACTTCCGCGGATACGGATGGCGTCTACGATATGATTAAGGGGTTGTTTACGGAGTATAATGCCCTGATCAACGAGATGGATTCCCTGTACAATGCGGAATCTTCAAAGGGATACGAGCCCCTGACCGCGGAGGAGAAGGATGCGCTCAGTGACGACGAGATTGAGGAGTGGGAGAAGAAGATCAAGGATGCCCTGCTTCGCCGTGACACTACTTTAGGCGATGTTTCCGGTACTATGAGGAATGTCATGCTGAAGGGCGTGGAAGTAAACGGCAGAACCATGTATCTGTCGGATTTCGGCATTGAGACGCAGAGCTATTTCAAAGCGAAGGATAATGAGAGAAACGCATACCATATCCTTGGGGATAAGGACGATCCGCTCAGTTGGGAGCAGGACGAAGGAAGACCCACTCTGCGCAGCATGATTGCCACGGATCCGGATACGGTGGTAAGTTTCTTCACGGGGCTGGCTAACAATATGCACGATGAGCTGTTCAAGAAGATGTCACCTACCAAGTTGAGCAGCGCGCTTACTGTTTACAACGATAAGCAGATGAAGATAGAGTATGACAGTTACACGGAAAAGATCAAAAAGGAAGAGGATAAACTGAATGACCTGATGGATAAGTGGTATGCGAAGTTCTCGGCGATGGAGACGGCCATGGCGAAGCTCGAGTCCAAGAACAATTCGCTTTCCAGTTTATTCGGCGGTTGATCTGTTTAAGAAAATGGCAGGTTTGATCAAGGAGGAGAATGGCTATGCCGGCACACAATCCCTTTGCGGAATACACGCAGAATAAGATTTTGACAGCTTCCCCGGCGGAGGTTACGCTGATGCTTTATGAGGGCGCGATTAAGTTCGTCAATATCGCTATTGTGGCGATTGAACACGGTGAGATTGAGAAGGCGCATAATAACATCAAAAAGACACAGCGTATTATAGAAGAGTTCCGCAATACGCTGGATCACAAATATCCGGTGGCGGAGGATTTTGACAGGATTTATGTTTATCTGTTGCAAAGGCTTCTGGAGGCGAATATAAAAAAGGACACGGCGATTCTTGAGGAGGTTAATATGCACTTGAGAAGCGTCAGGGATACCTGGAAGGAAGTTATGAAGCGCAACAGGCAGTCATAGAAAGGTTGAGCGGGTATGGGCCAGAGCAGTATAAAGGTATTGGTAGAGAGCCTTGAAAAAAAGAGCCGCCTTCTGGATGATATCATTCAGGAAAATGAGGTACAGGAGGATATTCTCAAACAGGAGGAACTGGATATGGACGCGCTGAATGCGTCCACGGACAGGATCGGTTCTATGACAGAGGCGTTGGAGAAGCTGGATGATGGCTTTGAGGCAGTGTATGAACGCACCAGGGAGGAGCTGATCGCCAACAAGGACGCTTACCGCGGTGAGATTGCACAGATGAAGAAGCTGATCGGCGAGATTACCGATAAGGTGGTGCGCATCAACGCGGCCAGGATGCGGAATAAGACGCGGGCAGACCAGCAGTTTAAGAAAAGCCGGGATCAGATCGGCAAAGCGACATCTAGAATGAAGGCGAGCAGGAATTATTACAACAGCATGAACAATCTGCACTATGTATCGCCCCAGTTTTATGACAGCAAAAAGTAGTACGGACGGGCAGTGAAAAAAAATAAAAAAATTTTAAATCTGCCCTAAAGTAAATCGGCGAACCACCGATATATAATACAAGTAAAGAAAACTTTTACTTGCAACCGTAAAGAGATCGAGGTCAGCGGACGGGGCCAAGAGAACTTTACAAACAAAAAGTTAGCGGCAAGGATGCCGCAATAAATTCAAGGAGGAATATACCATGATCGTAAAACACAACATTACAGCTATGAACTCTAACAGAATGTTAGGTCTGACCACTTCTTCTCAGGCTAAGTCCACAGAGAAGCTGTCTTCCGGTTATAAGATCAACCGTGCAGCAGATGATGCAGCAGGGCTCTCCATTTCCGAGAAGATGCGCAGACAGGTAAGAGGTCTTACACAGGCTTCTGCTAACGCACAGGATGGTATCAGCGTAGTACAGACCGCTGAGGGCGCTCTGAACGAAGTTGAGGATATGCTCCAGAGAATGAACGAGCTGGCTGTTAAGGGTGAGAATGGTACCCTGACCACCACCGAGCGTTCCGCTATCCAGTCTGAGATCAGATCACTGATGAGTGAGGTTGACCGTGTGCAGAGCACAACCACCTTCAACGAGATGAACCTTCTCGACGGTAAGTTTATCAAAGGCTTACAGGTAGGTGCAGAGGCTGGTCAGCACATCGACATCTCCATCCGCAACATGAGTATGGCAGGTCTGGCGAGCAAGGTTGAGACTCTTTATGATCCGGTTAAGTTCAGTGCACTGAGCGAGAAGGATGCGAAGTATGACAAGACCACTTATACTACGGATACTGCTTCCAAGGCTGTAATCGGTTCGGTGGCTTCCGACACGACAAAGTCTTATGCTACGGCTCTGGCTGGCAAAGAAACCAAGATCACCAAGGATATGGCGAAAGTCATTTACCAGAAGACCATGAAGCTGGAAGGCAGCAACGTTAAGAGCGTTCTGACCCAGAAGGACTTCAACTCTCTCAATGCATTCGTTAAGGGCGCTATCACTCTGGTATCCATGCAGAGATCTGACCTTGGTGCTATCCAGAACAGACTGGAGCACACGATTGCAAACCTGAACAACATCACAGAGAATACCCAGTCCGCAGAGGCTGCTATCCGCGATACAGATATTGCTACAGAGATGGTTCGCTTCTCCAACAACAATATCCTTCAGCAGGCTGGTACATCTATGCTGTCTCAGGCAAACCAGAGCAACCAGTTGGCACTGTCCTTACTTGGTTAATCAGGTTAGCTGTAAAAGCGAATTACACAGTAACGATCAAAAGACCCCATCCGAAAGGATGGGGTCTTTTTTTGACTCTGTCTATGAGCGTATCAGGACGGTTCTGCACCCAGAGCGGCTAGCCGTTCTATGGCAAGCGGATAGCCGTATGCCGCCGATTTGCGATGAAAGTTGATGGCGGCCTCCTCATGGCCAAGCATTTCGTTGACAAGTCCCATATTGTAGTAGGGAATGTAGGTGCTGGAACCTTCCTCGCGGTAATTGGGAGCCTGCGACGCTTTCACATATTCCATCATGGCCTTTAGCGGTTGGGGCGGATTCAGATTGAGATAAATATTGCCCATACTGCAATGAAAATCTGCAGTGCCCGCAAAGAGGTGGGCAATGGGTTCAAAAATTTTGAGGGCTTCCTCCGAACGGTCAGTGTGTGTCATCGCATTGATGAAAGCGACCGCCATGACCTGAACCCAGAGTTCTTCCGGATTTAAAGGGAGTTCAAATGCCTTTTTGTAATAGAGATAAGAATTTTCGTAATCGCTGATCATATTGTAGGACTGCCCTACCTGAAAATAGAAGTAAGGATTGTCCGGATGTTTTTCAATCTCCTTGAAGAGGAGTTCGTTGTTGCGTTCCGCCTTGGCGCGTTTTTCCTCCATGTTTCCCGCATAACCGACATGATCCACGGTGAGAGGAATCTCATAGCACTCGTAGAAAGTGCTTTCGGTGTTAATGTCCACTACCTGCTCGTGGATGGAGAAGCAGTAGTGGTACCGCCGTTTGTGAAACAGGCGCTCCACACGATCCGGCGAGAAGGTCTGTTTGCGGTTAGAATCACTGTAGTTGATTCTGAGAAGCTGTCCGACGCCATTGGGATGTTCATTCACGGCGTTTTCGATGCCGTCAAGATCAATTTCCGTCAAAAATTCATCACAGTCCAGAACCAGCACATAGTTGTGGGATGCCTTACTCAGGGAAAAATTTCTGGCGGCAGAAAAGTCGCCAATCCATTCAAAATCATAGATGTGGTCGGTGTACTTGGCAGCCAGCACTTTGGTGCGGTCAGTGGAGCCTGTGTCCACATAGATGATTTCAAAGCCGTAAGGCATAAGGGGGGCAAGGCATCTCTCGATATTTTTTTCTTCATTTTTTCCAATAATGCATACGGATATGGGTATCATGGTTTCTTTTCCTCACTCTTTTTCATCATTGTAGTGCCGAAAGACGCTGAACCGCCGGGGCAAAGTCCCCGCACTGTTCATAGAGAGCGCGGGCAGTGTCTGTATCGTGAAGGATTTCAAAGATCTGACCTGACTGATAAAAAGGCAGGAAAGAGTTGGCGCCGTTTAGCCTGCCGGGCGGCATCTGCAATGCCTTCTGATATTGCGCAAGAGCCTGTTCGTACATGGCATTATCTTTGTAGATGTTTCCCATCAGGTAGATAAAGTCTGTCACAGAGGAAAAATCATCATAAACGCCCTCAAATCCGAGGGCAGTCTCAGCTTGTCCTGTGCGCAGAAGCGCGTTGCCGTAAGAAACCACCATTGCCTGCACATAGGCAAGCTCCGGATCCAGGTCAAATTCCAGCCCCTTATCATAATAGGTGCAGGCACGGGCATAATCTTCCAGAATTTCACAGCTTTTTCCGAGTTGATAGTAGAGATACGGATTTTCCGGATCCATCTGCGCCTGTTTTTCGAGAAGGGTGAAATTGCGCCTGTATTTGGCTTCCCGCTCCTTGGGGGTTAAGTCGTAGCCCGTGTGGAGCAGGGTTGTGTGGAGCAGAAGCGCAGGGATTTCATGGCCTCTGACGGGTGTGAGCTGCTCATGTATGATACCGGTATAGCGGTAGAGTTTTCTGTTAAAAAAGCGCTCGGTGTAATCAATGTTGTTGAGCGTAAGCGCGCCGTTTTGGGTCACAAGATTTTCTCTGGATACGCTGCCTACCTTGTCGGATAAATGTTTGCGGAAGTAGTTGAGCTCCTCCACGTCAATTTCCTTGATGGTTTCGTCGCAGTCCATCATGAAGATCCAGTTGTTGGAAGCCTCCTGCAGGGAAAAATTTCTGGCGGCGGAAAAGTCGTCGCACCATGCAAAGTCGAGCACTTTATCCGCATATCGGGCGGCGATTTCCTTTGTACGGTCGGTGGAGCCGGTGTCCACCACCACGATCTCAAAGCCGCAGGGCTTGACGGAGGAAAGACACTGCTCAATCCGGGATTCTTCATTTTTTGCGATAATGCATACAGATATGGGATGCATGGGATCTCCTTGGTTTGTTGCGGTTTAGTTTCCTTTTCGGCTATTATACCATAAAACCCGTAAAATTTGAAATTTATAAATCATTAGGAGGACTTTACGGATATCTCGTGGTATAATAGGGAAGAAATATGGACGAAGGAATGAAAGAGGAGACAAAAATGAAATATGCATTGATTGGCTGCGGCCGCATTTCACCGAATCATATAGCGGCGGCACAGAACAATAAATTGGAGTTGGTGGCGATTTGCGATATCGATCCGGCATGTATGGAGGATAAAACCCGGAAATTTAAGCTGGGTGAGAGCGTGAAGCGGTATACCGACTATCGGGAGATGGTGGAGAAGGAGAAACCGGAGCTGGTAGCGATCTGTACGGAGAGTGGCAAGCATGCGCAGATTGCGCTGTTTTGTATCGAGCATGGATGCAACTGCATCATAGAGAAACCGATCGCGCTTTCTCTTGCGGATGCGGATGCGATTATATCGGCGGCGATCTCGCAGCATGTGAAGGTTTGTGCCTGCCACCAGAACCGGTTTAATAAATCGGTGCAGATCATACGGGAAGCCATCGACATGAACCGTTTCGGGAGATTGTTTTACGGGACGGCTCACATCAGATGGTGCAGAAACCACGAATACTATGACAGGGCGGCATGGCGCGGCACATGGGAGCAGGACGGCGGCGCCCTGATGAACCAATGCATTCACAATATTGACCTACTGCGCTGGATGATGGGCGGCGAGATCGACGAGGTGGTCGGCATGACGGACAGGCTGAACCATGACTATATCGAAGCGGAAGATATGGGAATTGCCCTGATTAAATTTAAGAACGGCAGTTACGGTATCGTGGAAGGAACGACAGATGTCTATCCGAGCAATCTGGAGGAAACGCTTTATCTGTTCGGGGAGAAAGGAACTGTGAAGGCGGGAGGACAGTCCGTCAATGTGATCGAGGAATGGCGGTTTTCGGATCTGTTAGATGATCCGGAGGAGGTTAAGGCGAAATTCCACGAGAATCCGCCGAATGTGTACGGCTACGGCCATACGCCGCTGTATGCGGATATGATCAACGCCATCAATAACGACAGACAGCCCTACGTCACGGCAATGGACGGGAAGCGGGCGCTGGAGCTTGTACTGGCAATTTATAAGTCGGCGGCCGAAGGGTGTCGTGTGAAATTTCCGTTGGAGGAATGTGCGACGACGGATTTTAAGGGAAGGTTTTGATATGGGCTATTTTGTTCATGAGAGCAGCTATATTGACGAGGACGTGAAGATCGGAGAAGGCACGAAGATATGGCATTTCTGCCATGTACAGTCGGGAGCGGAGATAGGCGAAAACTGTGTGTTTGGGCAGAATGTCAATATCTCCAATCGCGTGAAGATCGGAAACGGCGTCAAAATACAGAATAATGTATCCATTTACGAGGGCGTGGAGCTGGAGGATGATGTGTTCTGCGGGCCTTCCTGTGTGTTTACCAATGACCTGACGCCCCGCGCGGCTTATCCCAAAGGGAGGGAAAACTATAAGAAAACCCTGATAAAGAAGGGCGCCAGTATCGGGGCAAACGCCACGATTGTGTGCGGCCATACGGTGGGCAGATATGCGATGGTGGCGGCAGGTGCCGTTGTGACACAGGATGTTCCGGACTACTGTCTGGTAAAGGGCGTGCCGGCCAAGGTCTGCGGCAAAGTGGATGAGAGGGGAAATATACTGTGAGAGGTTACCGGTATCAGGACAGGCCGGCTAACATTTCTTTTACACGGTCACGATAAGTATGGGCGGCAGCCACCTTGTCGTGGCCGTTCTTTGCGATGGCGCGTCTTTCCTCTTCATGTGTCAGGTAATATTCTGTTTTCTGTAACAGATCGTTCTCGCTCTCATAATACTCAAAGTCTACCCCGGGGGTAAAGTTTTCAAGAAAATCTTCCTGATAATTGCTTAACAAAAAACCGCCGCTCCCCATGATATCAAAGGCGCGCAGGGGCATGCCGCTCTTGATGCTGCGCAGGGAAATGTTCAGGTTGATGCGGCTTTTTTTAAAGACAAGAGGCATTTCGGAATAGTAGTCCGCAGTGCCGTGGTTGCGCAGATTCGGGAGGGTAAAAGCCGGATCCAGGGTAAAAAGATCCAGTGTGTGTCTCTCTGTAATTGCGGTGAGCAGACGAAGGCGCTCCAGGCCTGTGAGCTTGCGGTTAATTACATATTGGGCATAGAGGTACTCTCGGGTCTCCACACCGTCCGGATTGGGCTCCATAGGCAGCGCCCGATACAACTCTTCCATAATGGGAGACAATGACTCTTGGATGAAATTATATCCCTGCACATGCATCTGGGCGTTCATCAGTCCTTCCAGATAGCCTTTTGCATAGGGGGAAAGATTTTCCATGCGGTCAAAAAAATTGTGGGATTCGGTGTAGAGAGAACCCACGAAGGAAACATCGTATGCGGGATCGGGAAAGCCGAGGGCGTCAAGGCGCGCCGTGTTTGCCGCCATGGGGAGATACCGGACGGTCTGGATTCCCGCCTCATGAAACTCCCGGCACAGAGCCTGGTCGAATACATAGATGGTGTTACAAGGATTGATAGCTGTATAGGAATAGAGCATCACATAGGGGCTGTCGTAAATCCATGAGAGATAAGGAAGCCCTTCACGTTTGCACACATTGGAGATCAGCGGAAAGTAGTTAAAGGAAAAGACGGCATCGGGGACAGCTTCATGCAGCTTGGAAGCAAGAGAGGCTTCGACCTGGGCGTCCTTGCGGGCGTCCTTATTGGAGAAGGGGAAGCAGATGACTTCGCAGCCTTCTTTTGTAAAAGCGTCTTTCATGTCGGCGTTTCCAAAACTCGCCCATTCTATAAAAAGTATTTTCATAATTTCTCCTTTTTCAGGTTGTCCTATGTATCCAGTTTACCATATTTTTGATAAGAAGAATAAAAAAATTTTGGATGAAATCAGAAAAATATATTGCGGGAAAACGAAAGTTATATTATGATAAATTTATAATATAGTTCTAAAAATATAAAATAAGTTTCACGGAGAACATGCATGTCGTTTACGGATAAAAAGAGAGAGGAAATAGAAAAATATATTTTTCGCAAGATAGCGCTGAATGACAGGGATTTCATTGAGAAGACGATGGACAGCTTTGGCATTTCTGTGACTTCTGTGAAACGGTATCTGAAAAAGGCTCTAGAGGACGGGAATCTTGAGAAAAGAGAGGATCTTGCCTGCGGGTATGCGCTGGCGGAACAGAGTTTTGAGGAATGTATTGCAATCGGCGGTGCAGAGCAGGAGGATAAAATATATGATATCTTTTTCCGGGAGAGGCTTTCCGTGTGCGGAAAGGCGGCACAGAGGATATGGCAGTATGTCTGCGCTGAGATCATGAATAATGCGCTGGAGCATTCCAGAGGCACATATATGCGGCTTGTTCTGAAAAGAAATGTCCTGTATACGACAGTTATGATTGCGGACGACGGGGTGGGCGTGTTCCGGACGCTGACAGAGTATATGGCGGGGCACGGCTGGCAGGAGCCGGACGAGGAGGACGCTTTGGTGGAATTATATAAAGGAAAGATTACCTGCGATGCTTCCAGACATTCGGGGGAGGGCATTTTCTTTTCTTCGAAAGCGGTAGATACTTTTGCGATCTGGTCCGGCGCAAAAGTATATAAATGCTGTGGAGGTGAAGCGCATGCGGTAGTGGAGAACCGGCTTTTGGCGTACGCGTCGCGCATGGGGAATATCGGCTCTCTGGTTATGATGACACTGGAAAACGGCACGACGAGAAATCTTGCGGAGGTATTTACGATGTATGCAGATGAAGAGGAAGGGTTTGTTCGCACCATGATTCCCGTAAAGGAAGCATGTGTTTCGGGAGAGCCGGTAGCGCGGTCTCAGGCGAGGAGGATCTGTAACCGGCTGGATGAATTTCGGGAGGTTATTTTAAATTTTGACGGCGTAGAGGTGATGGGGCAGGGATTTGCTGATGAGATCTTTCGCGTGTTTGCCGCAGCCCATCCACAGATTCTACTGTTTCCTGTCCACATGAAGAAGGAAGTGCGGCGGATGGTACGGCATGTGGGCAGGGGAAATCTTGCGGAGAATGTGCGTTTGGAGGCCATAGAGTAAAAGCGGGCCGGCATGTATCTGGCTGCGTGCAAACCTTGCTATTTCACGGAAATCATACTATACTGAACGTTGGAGAAAATAGCAGCACAGAAAGGATAAAAGAGATGGCGGAAATAATTGGGGTGCGGGACTTAAGTAAGACTTTTGAGACCGACGATGGCAAGGTGGAGGCGTTACAGAATATTTCACTGTCCGTTCAGAAGGGCGATATCTATGGGATTATCGGCATGTCGGGAGCGGGCAAGAGCACGCTGGTGCGGTGCTTAAATTTTTTGGAGAGGCCCACGTCCGGCACGGTGGAGATAGAGGGCAGGGATCTGGGAACGCTCACGGAAAAACAGCTTCGGGAAACCCGCAGGGATATCTCGATGATTTTCCAGCATTTTAATCTGCTGATGCAGAAGAATGTGATAGACAATATCTGTTTTCCGCTGGTGATCGGCGGCATGAAGAAAAAGGATGCGAGGAAGCGCGCCGGGGAGCTTTTGGAGATTGTGGAGCTCTCGGAGAAGGCGGCGGCTTATCCGTCGCAGCTTTCCGGCGGACAGAAACAGCGGGTGGCGATTGCCAGAGCCCTTGCTGCGAATCCGAAGATTCTCCTCTGTGATGAGGCGACCAGTGCGCTGGATCCGCGCACGACCCAGTCTATCTTACAGCTTTTGAAGGAGATTAACAAAAACTACGGCATCACCATTGTGATCATCACCCATGAAATGTCAGTGGTGAGAGAAATCTGCTCCCATGTGGCGATTATCGGTGAGGGGCATCTGGTGGAGCAGGGACGTGTTTCCGATATTTTTGCCCATCCGAAGACGCCGGAGGCGAAGGAACTGATCTTGAAGGGAAGCGGCACAGACCGGCGCACACTGGAGGATCGGCAGAAAGAACTGATGAAGGGCAAGTGTTGTGTCCGTATCGTCTTTTCCGTAAACTCTTCCTTTGAGCCGGTGATAGCGAACATGGTATTAAAATTCGGACAGCCCATCAACATTCTGCGGGCGGACACCAAGAACGTGGAGGGCATTGCAAGAGGCGAGATGATTTTAAGTCTTCCCGATGACCGGGAATTACAGGGAAAGATGAAGGCGTATCTGACTGAGAGAGGTCTGGCGGTGGAGGAGGTGAACGGCTATGTGGACTAGTGATTTAACGTTGATGATGTTGGAAGGCGTGCGGGACACACTTCTTATGACACTGATGTCAACTTTCTTTGGCTATCTGCTCGGACTGCCATGGGGGATTGTGCTGGCGGTGACGGACAGGACGGGGATCAGGCCAAATGCTGTTATCTATAAGGTGCTGGACGTGGTGGCGAATATTATGAGAAGTATTCCGTTTTTGATTCTGCTGATCCTGGTTATGCCGGTTACGAGAGCGATTGTGGGTAAAACAACGGGATCGGTGGCGACGATCGTACCGCTCACACTGGCGGCGGCTCCCTTCATCGGCCGTATGATAGAATCTTCCATTAAGGAGGTGGATCACGGTGTTGTGGAGGCGGCGCAGAGTATGGGTGCGGGCACTTTTACTATTATTTGGAAGGTACTTCTGGTGGAGGCAAGAACGTCGATTCTGGTGGGCGTGACGATCGCCATCGGCACGATTCTTGGCTACTCCGCCATGGCGGGCGTGGTCGGCGGCGGCGGCCTGGGCGATATTGCCATGCGCTACGGATATTATCGTTATGAGACGGTAATCATGATCGTCTCGGTGGTACTTTTGGTGATACTGGTACAGATTTTCCAGACGCTGGGTATGCGGCTGTCTGCGAAGCTGGATAAGAGAAAATAATGTCCCTACAATTTTATTTTGGCGCTTCGGGCGCCGGTAAGAGTAAAAAACTGCATGATGATATCATAGAGGAATCCATCCGGCACCCGGAGAAGAATTATCTTCTCATCGTGCCGGATCAGTTTACCATGCAGACGCAGATGGATCTGGTGGTGGAGCATCCCCGCCATGCGATCATGAATATTGATGTGTTGAGCTTCGGAAGATTGACACACCGGATCATGGAAGAGGTCGGCGGCGAAGATCTGCCGGTTTTGGACGATACGGGTAAGAGTCTGGTGCTGCGCAAGGTGGCTGGGCGGGAGAAGGACAAACTCACGGTTCTCGGAAGCCATCTGCACAAAATCGGTTACATTCATGAGGTGAAGTCAGCCCTCTCCGAGTTTATGCAGTACGGGGTGGGGGAGAAAGAGTTAGACACCCTGATTTCCTACGCGAAGGATCGGGGCGCGCTCTGCTATAAATTGAAAGATCTGCAGTTCTTATATAAGGCATTCGGAGAATATATAAAGGGACGCTTCATTACCACGGAAGGGACGCTTGACAGACTGCGGGCTGCGCTGCCCAAATCCGGGATTGTGAAGGATAGTGTGATCGCCTTTGACGGGTTTACGGGATTTACGCCGATCCAGAACAGGGTGATTTCTGATTTGTTGAAACTGACAGAGAAAGTGATTGTCACGCTCACCATGGACGAGCGGGAAAATCCTTACCGCGTGGAGGGGGAGCAGAAGCTTTTTTACCTGAGTCAAAAGACGGTGGCGGCTTTGCGAAGACTGGCGCAGGAGACCGGGACGCCGGAGGAGGAAGCTGTCTGGTGTAAGGAGAAAAAGGGAGAATGGCTGCCCCGCTTTTCGGGGAATCCGGAGCTTGCCCATCTGGAGCGGAATTTGTTCCGCTATCCGCCCTGCGTCTATGAAAAAGAGGTGGAAAGGATACATCTCTTTGAGGCGTCAACGCCGGCACAGGAGTTGCGCCAGACCTGCATCGCGATACGAAGGCTGCTTCTGGAATCTGAGGGACTGTGTTATCGTGATATTGCCGTGGTGACCGGCAATATGGAGGTGTACGGCAAGGACGTGGAGGAGGTGTTTGCCCGGTTCGATATCCCGGTCTATGTGGATCACACCAGAGGCATTCTGGGAAATCCCTTCACCTCCTATGTGCGGAGCGCCTTGCAAATCCTGTTACAGGATTTTAGTTTTGACGCGGTCTTTCATTATCTGCGCACGGGGCTTGCGGACTTTGAGAGAGAGGAAGTGGACAGGTTGGAAAATTATGTCCGTCGCTTCGGCATCAGGGGACGCAGGCGGTGGAGCGAAGCATTTACCTATCGGGAGGAGGATCCGGAGGGGGAGGAGGCGTCCCTTGCTTCCCTTACGGCCTGCAATGCCATGAGGGAACGCTTGCTTAAGCAGCTTGCGCCTTTTTTGGTGCCCTTAAAAACGGCGGACGATATGGTGCATGCGCTCTATGATTTTCTGGTGGTCAATGACATACAAAATAAATTGTCCGTGTATGAAAACAGGTTCCGGGAGCAGGGGGATTTGTCCAGAGCCAAGGAGTACGGGCAGATTTACCCGCTGGTGATTGATCTGTTAGACCAGATGGAGGGTCTGCTTGCGGGGGAGGAGATGCCCCTGAAAGAGTTCGCGGATATTTTGGATTCGGGACTCATGGAAATCACTGTCGGGACGATTCCCCAGAATGTGGATCGCATTCAGGTGGGAGATATCGAGAGAACGAGGTTAAAGCAGGTGAAGGTTCTCTTTTTTCTGGGCGTGAACGACGGCAACATTCCGAAAAGTTCTGGGGGAGGCATCATTTCGGATCTTGACAGGGAGTTCTTGCGCCAGTCGCAGATCGAGCTTGCCCCTTCGCCCAGGGAACAGATGTATATTCAGCGGCTTTATCTGTATTTGAATATGACGAAGCCCTCGGAGGCGCTTTATCTTTCTTATGCCAGAGTGGGGGAGGACGGCAGGGCGCTTCGCCCCGCCTATTTGGTGGAGATGGTGCGGGGACTGTTTCCTGCCCTCACATTGGAGATGCCGGAGCGCGAGCCGGTGAAGGAGCAGATTTTGAGCGGCGCGGACGGGGTTTCCTTTTTTGCGGACATTTTGCGGGAGTACGCGGCTGGCCGGCTGGATGCGCAGGAGCAGAGAACGCTCTACACCTTTTACCGCTGTTATAAGGAGCATCCGCAGTATCTTGGGAAAATCGAGGCACTGGTAGATACGGCTTTTGCCGTACATGAGGACACCCCCCTGTCCAAGGCCGCCGCGGCGGCTCTTTACGGATCGACCCTGTTAAACAGTGTGAGCCGTCTGGAGAAATACGCGGCGTGCGCCTACGCCCATTTTCTGCAGTACGGCCTTCGCCTGCGGGAGCGGGGCGAGTACAGCTTTGAGGCGGTGGATATGGGAAACCTGTTCCACGGCGTACTGGAAATTTTTTCGGACAAGCTGGCGGGGCGTGGCTATACCTGGTTTGATTTCCCGAAAGAGGATGGGAGAACGCTGGTGGCGGAGGCACTGGAAAGTTATGCGGCCGCTTACGGGGAGACCATTCTCTACAGCAACGCCAGAAACCGTCACCTGCTGAAACGGATCGAGCGGATTTTGAACCGTACCGTGCAGACCTTACAGACGCAGTTACAAAAGGGGGCGTTTCTCCCGGAAGCCTTTGAGGTTTCCTTCGATGTACTGGAAAATCTGGACGCCCTAAACATTGCCCTGAGCGATAAGGAGAAAGTGCGTCTGCGGGGCAGAATCGACCGGGTGGATATCTGCGAGACCGGGGATCGGGTTTATGTGAAAGTCATCGACTATAAGTCGGGGGAACGACGTTTTGATCTGGCGGCGCTCTACTATGGCTTACAACTGCAACTGGTGGTTTATATGAACGCGGCGGTGGAGCTTACGCAGAAAAAGCACCCCGGGAAAGAGGTCGTCCCCGCGGCAATGCTCTACTACCGGGTGACAGACCCCATCGTGGAGGGGGAGAACCTGACGCCGGAGGAGGTCAACGCGAAGATTTTACAGGAATTAAAGATGACCGGAATGGTCAATAAAAATGACGAAGCTGTCAAAATGCTGGACAAAACCTTCACGGATAAATCCGACATTCTGCCGTTAGAGCGGAAAAAGGACGGAAATTTCTCCGCTGTCTCCAGTGTCATATCGGAGGAGGACATGCAGACTGTTTCAAATTATGTAAATCAGAAAATCAAAAGCCTGGGCAGAGAGATTCTGGATGGAACCATATCGGTCAATCCCTGTGAACTGGGATCTGACAAGGCATGTACCTACTGTGTTTATAAGCATGTCTGCGGCTTTGATGCCGGAGCGGATGGCTACCAGCCGCGGAAGCTTAAGAAGCTGAAAGCGGAGGAAGCGTTGGAACGGATTCGGGAGGAATGCGGGCAGGATACGTCAGGACAGGGTGCAGAGGGGGCGAAGGGATAGCATGGGAATCACATTTACGGAAACGCAAAGACAGGTGATTGAGCAGCGCGGCTGCAATCTCTTAGTCTCCGCGGCGGCGGGTTCCGGCAAGACGGCGGTTTTGGTGGAGCGGATTGTGGAGATGGTGTGCGAGGGGGAGAATCCTGTGGACATTGACAGGCTTCTGGTGGTGACCTTCACCAACGCGGCGGCGGCACAGATGCGGGAGAAGGTCAGCCGCGCCCTGAATGAGAGGCTTGCCCTCGATCCGGAAAACGAGCATTTGCAGCGGCAGACCACATTGCTTTACAATGCCCAGATTACCACCATAGACAGTTTCTGCCTTTTTGTTTTGCGAAATCAGTTTCACACCATCGGCCTTGACCCCGGTTTCCGGATTGCGGAGGAGGGGGAAGTCAGGCTGCTGCGCGGGGACGTGCTCTCTGACGTGATTGAGGACGCCTACGGAAAAGAGGAGGAGGCGTTTCTGAATTGTATGGAATATTTCAGTGTGGGCAGCAGGGACGATGCCGTGGAGAAAGAGGTGTTAAAACTCTATGATTTCGCCATGAGTATGCCCTTCCCGGAGAAATGGCTTGCAGAGCGGAAAGAGGATTACCAGTTTGCGGCGGATGGCGGGGATGAGAGAGAAGAGATTCTTAAGCTCCCGTTTGCGGCGGTGTTTATGGAACATGTGCGGTTGGTGCTTTCCGGCTGTGTGGAGAAACTGTCTGCGGCGGTGCGCCTGTGCGAAGAGCCGGAGGGGCCTTATTTCTATGCCCCTCTGTTGGAGAAAGAACGGGAGATGACGCAGCGGCTGCTCGTTTCCTGCGGCGATGGCGCTTCCGACTACGATACCCTCTGCGGCGCTTTTGGCGGGGCAGTATTTGACAGGCTTCCCTCGAAGCGTGACGCCTCCGTTTCCACGGGGAAGCGGGAGGCGGCGAAGGGGCTGCGGGATAGCGTGAAAGCGGCGCTCACCGAGCTGCGGACACTGTTTTTTTCAGGATCGGCGCAACAGGTGTACCGACAGATGGAGAGCTGTCAGACGGCAGTGACTGCGCTGGTGGATCTGACGCTGGCATTTAAGGCGGCTTTTGACGCCGCAAAGCGGGAGAGAAATATCCTGGATTTTGACGATATCGAGCATTTTGCCCTGCAGGTGCTTTTGCGGGAAGAAGAGGGCGCGTATGTGCCAACAGAGACCGCACTGGCTTACCGGAGCCGCTTTCATGAGATTCTGATCGACGAATATCAGGACAGCAACCTGGTGCAGGAATATCTGCTTTCCTGTATCAGCGGTGAGGCGGAGGGCAGATACAACCGCTTTATGGTGGGAGACGTGAAGCAGAGCATTTATAAATTTCGTCTGGCGAGGCCGGAGCTGTTTTTAGAAAAGTATGAGGCCTACGGACAGGCGAAAGAAAACGCCATGCGGATTGACCTCCACCAGAATTTCCGGAGCCGCGGGGAGATATTAAACAGTGTGAACGCGGTCTTTACGCGGATTATGGGAAAGGAAGCCGGCGGCATTGTCTATGATGAAAACGCGGCGCTGCATCCCGGCGCGTCCTATCCCCAGAGGGAGGAGAGCCTTCCTGCGGACGCTTCCAATGTAACGGAACTTCTTCTGATGCAGGAGCAGAAAGGGTTGACGGAGGCTGCGGGGGAAACGGCGCAGGAAGAGAGCGCGCAGACAGAACTCTCGGTGAAGGAGCAGGAGGCCTACGGCGTCGCTGCCAGAATTAAGACCCTTTTGCGGGAATTTCAGGTCACGGACAAGGAGACCGGAATGCTGCGGCGGGTTTCCTGCCGCGATATTGTGATTTTGCTGCGCAGCCTGTCCGGCTGGGACGAGGTGTTTAAGCGGGTGCTGGAGGAGGAGGGCATTCCCGTTCATGTGACGGCGAGGACAGGGTATTTTGCCGCGCAGGAAATACAGGAACTTCTGCATTTTTTGCGGATTCTGGATAACCCGCTGCAGGACATTCCGCTTTATGGGGTGCTGCACACCTGCCTGGGCGGTTTCTCGGAGGAGGAGATCGCGCTGGTGCGGGCGGCTTTCCCGAAGAAAAAATATCTCTATGAGGCATTACAGGCATATGCAAAGACCAAGGCGCAGTCTGACGAGCCACTGCGGCAAAAGACAGCGGCGTTTCTGACAAAGGTGGGAAGATACCGGGAACTTGCCGTCTACCTTTCCGTCCACGAACTTTTACAGACGATTCTGCGGGAGAGCGGTTATCTGCATGATGTGGCGGCGCGGCCTGAGGGCGGCAGACGGCGCGCCAATGTGGAGATGCTTCTGGTGAAGGCGGCGGATTATGAGAAGACCAGCTATTTCGGGCTTTACCATTTCCTGCGCTATATGGAACAGTTGGAAAAGTATGAGGTGGATTACGGCGAGGCCGCCGTGCAGGATGAGAACGCGGATGTGGTGCGGATCATGAGTATCCATAAGAGTAAGGGATTGGAGTTTCCGGTCTGTTTTGTGTCGGGACTTGCCCAGAGCTTCCGAAACAAGGAGGCAGGCGGCGCTCTGGTCGTGGATGTGGACGCGGGAATCGGCGTGGATTATGTGGATCCTGTGGGGCGGGTGAAAAGTAAAAACCTCAGAAAGAACGCCATAGCGGTTAAGCTGAAACGGGATAATCTGGCGGAGGAGCTGAGAATCCTCTATGTGGCCATGACGAGAGCGGAGGAAAAACTGATTATGACCGGTATGGTCAAGAATCCGGAAAAGACAGCCGCATCCCTGCTTTCGCTGCGGCGGCGGGAGAAAAAGCTTCTTCCATACGATGTACTTTTCGGGCAGGACAGTTTTTTGACCCTCCTCTTATCCGCGCTTTCCGGCAGTAAATGTCTGGACGGCTTCTATGAGGCCTGCGGGATGGAGCCGGATGCGGCATGTCCGGAATACGCGGAGGATATGGGATTTTGCGTCAAATTGACCGGATGGGATCATGTGGTGGAAAAAAAGATGGAAGAGACGCTTTCGGGCCTGGCGGCGAAGCAAAACCTTCTTTCGGCCAATCGGGAAGAGGCGGTGGATGAAAAACTCATGACAGAGTTGTCATACCGCTTTGCCTACGAGTATCCGCATGGAAATCTGAGAGATCTCTATACAAAGACTACCGTATCGGAGTTGAAGATGGTGGGAATGCATGAGGAGGACGAGCTTTCTGCAAAACTCTTTGAGGAGAAACCGATAGTTCCCTATCTGCCGAAATTCCTGAAAGGCGACGAGCGTGTCAGCGGTTCTATGCGCGGAAGCGCCTTTCACAAGGTAATGGAGCTGTTTGAGTTCAAGAAACTGACTAAAGAAGTCAACTGCGACAGGGAGGCGGCGGAGACTCTTTTGCGGGAGCAGATCGAAAAGATGCGGCGGGAGGAGAGACTCTCACAGGAATATTACGAGGCGGTGTCAATGCCGAAGCTGGTTGATTTTCTCACCGGCAGGGCGGCTCTTCGTATGGCGGATGCAGACCGCGCAGGGAAACTTTATAAAGAGCAGCCCTTTGTGATGGGGCTTCCCGCAAGCCGTTTGAAAGATGATTTCCCGTCGGAAGAGACCGTGTTGATTCAGGGTATTATCGACGTGTTTTTTGAGGAGGAGGACGGTTTTGTGGTGCTGGATTACAAGACGGATGCCGTGTCCGCGCCGGAGGAGCTTGTGAAACGCTATGCGGTGCAGCTTGCCTATTACAGCGAGGCGCTTGCGCAGATTTCGGGGTATCCGGGGGAGAGCGGGGCAAAACCGGTGAAGGAGCGCATCATCTATTCCTTTAAGTTGGGAAAGGAGATTACCGTCATAGCAAAAGAAGACAGACGAACCACGATACGCCTTTGAACTTTGTCTTGAAATGCAGGGCCGCTTCCTTTATAATTTTAAATAGTGAGATAATTCGGAACAAAGAGTATAAAATTTCGGATAAAAAGGAGAAAAAACAATGAGGTTAGTGACACGATCTGATTTTGACGGGCTGGCATGCGGCGCGCTCTTAAAGGAGGTTGGCCTGATTGACAGTTGGAAATTTGCCCATCCCAAGGATTTGCAGGATGGCCTTGTGGAGGTTACGGAGAATGACGTGCTGGCGAACGTTCCCTTCGTGGAGGGGTGCGGTCTCTGGTTTGACCATCATTCCAGCGAACATGAGCGTAACGAGTTAAAGGGAAAGTATAAGGGCGAGAGCCGTATCACACCTTCCTGCGCGCGCATCATCTACGAGTATTACGGCGGTGAGGAGAGATTTTCCCACTTTGATGATATGATGGTGGCTGTGGACAAGGTGGATTCAGGCAATCTGACCATAGACGAGATTCAGAATCCCCAGGGCTGGATTCTGGTGGGCTTTTTGATGGATCCCCGTACGGGTCTTGGCAGATGGCGCAACTTCACGATCTCCAACTATCAGTTGATGGAGAAATTGATGGAGTGCTGCCGTACCATGAGCACGGAGGAGATTCTTGCCCTGCCCGACGTGCAGGAGCGAATTGAAATCTATCATGAGCAGGATCAGAAGTTCAGGGAGATGGTTAAGGCGCATACGCGGGTAGAGAAGGATGTGATCATCTCTGACCTGCGGGGCGTTGACCCGATTTATTCCGGCAACCGGTTTCTGATCTACAGTATGTATCCGGATCAGAATATTTCTGTCTGGATCGTCAGCGGACGCGGCGGAAAGGGATGTTCTGCGGCGGTGGGCTACAGCGTATTAAACCGCACCTCCCATGTCAATGTGGGAAGCCTGATGCTCAAATATGGCGGCGGCGGCCACATGGCGGTGGGAACCTGCCAGTTTACAGATGAGACGATGGGCGAACAGATCCCGAAGCTGCTTGATGAGATTGTAAACTATGATACATACTACAAATAAGAGAGAATGAATTGAAGATAATTAAGAAAAGTAGTCAAATAGAGAAGAAAATGCGGGCCCCGAAAAGAAAATTTTCGGGGCTTACACTTCTTCCGGCATTTCTTTCCGTGACCTGCGTCGTCTTCACGGTGGTGATGGCGGTTTACGTTCTGTGGTTTTATCAGGGCAGATATCAGGAGGAGACGGCCGGGGAGACTTACGACAGATATTATATCATGATCACGCAGGATGATAAGTCTGCCTTCTGGCAGTCCGTCTATCAGGGCGCATGCGAGAGGGCGCTGCAGGAAAACGTTTATGTGGACTGGCTCGGAAACGATCAGTTTCAGGGCTACAGCGTGGAGGAACAGATGGAGATCGCCATTGCCTCCGGTGTGGACGGCATCATCGTGACGGCTGACGAGAGCGAGGAAATGACGGCGTTGATTGACCGGGCTGTGGAGAAGGAGATTCCTGTGGTGACGCTGTACGGGGACAATGCCAGGAGCGCCCGCTGTAGTTTTGTGGGCGTGGGCGGCTATAATCTGGGCAGGGAGTACGGGAGACAGGCGCTGGAGATTGTCAGGGAAAAGCTTGCGGGGACGAAGGAGACGCAGATTTTAGTCAGGCAGGATACGTCTGAGACAGAAGAGATGGAGGTGGAAGTCGGCACGCCGCAGCGTCCTATCAGGGTGACTCTTCTGGTTAATTCATACGCGAACAGTCTGGATCAGAATATCATTTACTCCGGCATTCAGGAGACCATCGAGCAGGACAGGGGGGAGACGGCGATAGAGCTTTCCCTGCAGGCCGTGGACGACACCAACGCCTTCTCCGTGGAGGAGTCCGTTCGCGATATCTTTATGGATGAGGATATTCCGGATATTCTGATTTGCCTGAATGAGCTGAACACTACCTGCGCCTATCAGGCGGTGGTGGATTACAATAAGGTGGGTGAGGTCAGCATTTTGGGACACTATATCTCCGACACGATTCTGAATGCCATTGACCGAAACGTGATCTATGCCACCGTGAATATCGACACGCCGCAGATGGGCGGTTTTTGCATTGACGCCCTGCAGGAATACCATGACCTTGGCTATACCAGTCAGTATTTTACGGCGGATATCAGCCTGATTTCCAAAGATAATGTGGACGAATATCTGAGGGGAGAGGAGACGGGAAACAATGAGTAAAATACGCGATCTCTCCTTACAGTTTAAAATAAGCAGCATTTATATTATCACCAATCTTTTGGTGGTGATGGTAAATATTGTCCTGATTATCGGTATCAACAGCATGTCAGGGCGGCTGGATATGGTGTATCAGGACAACCGCCATCTGAATGATTTTTCGGATGCCATCAATGCGGTTCAGGACAATATGACATCCTATCTGAACGTAAAAACCAGCGACTCGCTGGAGAACTATTACCGGAGTGAATCGCTGTGCAGGAATATGGCGGCGGATTTGAACGAGAAAGTGACCGGCAATACGTTTGACCGCATGGAGAGAAATATCCGTCATATGACCGACGGGTATCTTGCGGAGGTGGCCCAGACTGTCGAGGCCAAGCGCGGGCGCAACGTGGAAAAGTACCGTATCCACTATGAGAATGCAACCCGGATGTACGACTACATTGGCACCTATATTTCCAGTCTGAATATGGAGCAGTTCCGCAGCAATTCGGAGCGTTACAGCGAGCTGCTGCAGCGGTTCCGGCTTTTCGAAGCGGTATCGGCCATTGCCATAGTCCTGGTGATGGGCAGTAATGTCTGCATTATTATCAGTTTCGTGGGCGCGGTGATCCGGCCCGTGAAAAAGCTGGCGGGTCAGGCGGACGAGGTGGCGAGGGGAAATTTCGATATCGAGCTTCTTCCGGTGGAATCCCAGGACGAGGTGGGCGTTGTGACGGGCGCATTCAACTCCATGGTGGTGAGTATCGGCAGATATATCGAGCAGCTCAGAGAAAGCATGGAGGCCGAGAGGGCTTTAAAGGAGAGAGAACTTCTCATGGAAGGGCATTTGAAGGACGCAAGGCTTAAATACCTGCAGGCCCAGATCAATCCGCACTTCCTTTTTAACACACTGAATGCGGGCGCGCAGCTTTCCATGATGGAGGGTGCGGACAGAACCTATGAGTACATTCAGAAGGTGGCGCAGTTTTACAGATATAATATGAAGAAAAGTGAGGAGACGGTGACCGTCGCGGAGGAGGTGGAGATGGTGGATTCCTACATCTACATCCTGAACGTGCGGTTTGCCGGGGACATTCATTATGAAAAGCGCATCGACGAATCCCTTTTGCCGGTGGAGATGCCGGGTATGATCCTGCAGCCCATTGTGGAGAACTGCGTTAACCATGGCATAAGGGAGATGGGGGACCGGGGCATGATTCTGCTTTCCCTCTATGAGAAACAGGGAGAGGTCTGCATCAGCGTGAAGGATAACGGTGTCGGTATGAGCACGGAGACGATAGAGAAAGTGTTAAGCGGTACTTACAGGGAGGCGGATATGGCGTCGGGCGGAAACGGCGTCGGCATGGATAACGTGATCTCCCGCATGAAACTCTTTACGGGCAATGAAAATGTGATGACTATCAGGAGCGGGGGAGAGGGGAAAGGCACGGAGGTGTGCCTCCATCTGCCAAAGACCGTAGAAAGGGAAGAGGACGGAGGAGAACATGGGGCACTATAAAATCATGCTTGCGGACGATGAGGGAATCGTGATTGATTCGCTGAAATTTATCATAGAGAAGGAGTTCGGGGACACCTGCAGCGTCGAGTATGCGAAGACCGGGAGAAGCGTGATCGAGCTGGCGGAGAGATACCGTCCGGACATCGCCATCATGGATATTCAGATGCCCGGCATCAACGGCATCGAGGCCATGCGGGAAATTCGCGAGACAAACCAGAGCGTGGTTTTTATCGTGATGAGCGCCTACGATAAGTTTGACTATGCAAAGGAGGCCATCAAACTTGGCGTTCTGGAATATATCACAAAGCCTATGGAGAGAACCAGGATTGTCGCAGCACTGAAAAAAGCCATGGAGCAGATTGACAGGGAGAGGAACAAGCGCAGCAACGACCTGTTGATTAAGGAAAAGCTGGAGACGGTCATGCCCATCATAGAGAGCGGACTGCTTTACAACCTGCTTTTTCAGGAGCACTTTACGGAGGATATTGAGAACTATAAACAGCTTTTGGGAATCCACCAGAATTACGCTTATCTTTTGTCGGTGGTCTGCGGCGAGACGCAGGAGGGCAACCATATGACTAACGCTGTGGGCAGCAGCGTGAAGATGCAGCAGTATGTGGATCTGCTCAGAGAATATTTGAAGGAGGTTTATCCCGGTGCGATCCTGGGAATGCCAATGGCTAATAAACTGCCGGGACTGGTACCCTGCGAGGAAGGGCAGATGACCTATGAGGAGAGAATTGCCCTGATTGACAAATCCAGAGAGATTGTCCGGGAGTTGAAGAAAAGGACGCAGATCAGTTTCCGCATCGGCATCAGTGCCATTGCGCCGTTGGAGGAAGCCAGGGAGGCCTACAAAGAGGCGACTAACGCGCTGATCATGACTACAGGCAGCGTGGCTCATGTGGATGACCTGCCTATCGGCTGTACCCATGAAGAGACTTATCCCGTGGATTTGGAAAAGAAGCTTTTTGCTGAGGTTAAAAACGGGGAGAAGGATCATGCTGTGGCTACGGCGGAGACTTATTTCGATCTGATTGCGAGACTGCATGGCGAATATCTGATGAACATCCGCCTGAAAGTTTTGGAGTTCGTGCTCTATGCGGAGTATATCGCTTATAATTCCGGCGGTATGGTATATGAATTTCGGGACAGGGCGGATTATCTGCCAACGGTGATGGAGATGGAGGAACTGCCGGCTCTGCGGAAATGGTTTACGGATAAGATCGGGGAGGCATGCCGCAATGTGAACACGAAAGCCTCGGAGAAGTCGATGGGAGCGGTGGAGGCGGCGAAGGCATATATCCGGAACAATTACAGCAAAGATATTTCTCTGGATGAAGTGTCTGCGGCAGTTAATATCAGCCCTTACTATTTCAGCAAGATTTTTAAGGAGGATGTGGGAGAGGGCTTTGTGGAGTATCTGACAAAGATCCGCATGGATAAGGCAAAGGAACTTCTCACGACGACGGAGTGTTCCATGAAGGAAATCTGCTCCATGGTGGGCTATGCGGATCCCAATTATTTCAGCAGAACTTTTAAGAAAAATGTGGGTGTGACGCCTACGGAATACAAATTCGAAAAAAATTTCGAATAAGAGAATGCCATAAGCAGGCATTCTCTGTGTTGAAATCTGGAGGTTTAGGATATGAAAAGTCGAATCGGATGTCTGGCGCTTGCGGTGCTTCTGCTTTTTCTGGCACCTGCCTGCGGGACGGTTGAGAGCGGCAGGGAGAACGAGGAGGGAAAAGAGGATAAAATACAGATCGGCATGAGCTTTGATTCCTTTGTCATAGAGAGGTGGCAGAAGGACAGGGATGTGTTTGTCTCGGTGGCAAAGGAGCTGGGGGCGGAGGTCAACGTGCAGAACGCAAACGGCCTGGTGGAGGAGCAGAAAAAGCAGATCGACTATTTTATTCAGAAGGGAATGGACGTGATCGTCATCATCGCCATTGATCCGGCGTCCCTGCAGGAGTCGGTGAAAAAGGCAAAAGATGCGGGGATCAAAGTGGTGTCCTACGACAGGCTGATCGACAATGCGGACGTGGATCTCTATATTTCCTTTGACAATGAGAGGGTGGGAGACATGATGGCGCGCGCGCTGGTGAAGGAGGGCATTGCCGGAGGCAGCGTAGTGATGATCGGCGGTTCGCCCACGGATAACAATGTGCCTATGGTGGAGGGCGCGTTCAAAAAGGTGATGGCGGAGAATGATGTGACCATTTTGGATTCTGTTCATGCCGACAACTGGCGGGCGGAAGAAGCGGCGGCTTACATCTATGCGAATCCGTTAAAAATTGCGCAGACAGATGCCATTATGTGCGGCAACGACGATCTCGCCACCCAGGCTGTGCACGCGCTGGCGGAGACCCGTCAGGCGGGGGATATTCTTGTGGTGGGACAGGACGCGGATCTGGCCGCCTGCCAGAGGATCGTGGAAGGCACGCAGGTCATGACGGTCTACAAGCCGGTGGAGCGTCTGGCCACCCGGGCAGCGGAAGAGGCGGTTGCGCTTGCGAGGGGGGAGGAGATTTCAGGGGAGGATGTGACCGTGATTGAGAGCGGCGCGTACCAGATTCCCTATATCGGCCTGGAGCCTGTCAGCGTCAACTGTGACAATATTGACGAGGTGATCATCGGCAGCGGTTTTCATCTGAAAGAGGATGTGTACCTGAACGTTCCGGAACAGATGCCGGAGTAGCATTTTCTTGCCCATCGGAAGAAGAAACACAAAAAAATGCTAGTACGCTCTCTGCTTCAAATCCGAAAAAAGTGAAAATGTACAGATTTTCAAAAATTATTCCTATTTTTTTTGTGGTATATTGAAGGTGCGAAAGAAATTCGCAAAAACCATATTCAAAAAAGGGAGGAAAACTAAGACATGAAAAGAAAAGTATTAGGTATGGTACTTGCAACTTCTATGGTTGCTGCTACACTGGTTGGCTGTGGCGGCGGTTCCGGGGAAACAGCGGCGCCTGCGGCAGAGGCACCCGCGGCAGAGGCGGAGGCACCTGCGGCAGAAGCAGAAGCACCTGCGGCAGAAGCAGAAGCACCTGCAGCAGACGCGGAGGCAGAGGCTCCTGCGGCAGCAGCGAGCGGAAACAAAGTAGGTGTGGCTATGCCTACCAAGGATCTGCAGAGATGGAATCAGGACGGTTCCAACATGCAGGCAGAGCTTGAGGCGGCAGGTTATGAGGTAGACCTTCAGTATGCTTCTAACGACGTAGCTACTCAGGTTTCCCAGATCGAGAATATGATCAACGGCGGCTGCTCCGCACTGGTTATCGCATCCATCGACGGTGAGTCCCTCACCACAGTTCTTGAAAGCGCAAAGAGCGCGGGCATTCCGGTTATCGCTTACGACCGTCTGATCATGAACTCCGACGCGGTTTCCTACTATGCTACCTTTGATAATTACATGGTTGGTACAAAGCAGGGTCAGTATATTGTAGACGCGCTTGATCTTGACAATGCTGACGGTCCTTTCAACATGGAGATCACTGGCGGTTCACCTGATGACAACAACGCCAAGTTCTTCTATCAGGGCGCGATCGATGTGTTACAGCCTTACATGGACGCGGGTAAGATCGTAGTTCCTTCGGGCCAGATCGAGTTCGCAACCGTAGGTACTCCTGCATGGTCTACCGAGACTGCACAGTCCAGAATGGAGAATATCCTTTCTTCCAATTACTCTGACGGTACAAACCTTGACATTGCTCTTTGCTCCAACGATTCCACAGCGCTCGGTGTTGAGAACGCTCTGGCAGCTAACTACACAGGCAACTACCCTGTAGTTACAGGTCAGGACTGTGATATCGCTAACGTAAAGAACATGATCGACGGCAAGCAGTCCATGTCCATCTTCAAGGATACACGTACTCTGGCGTCTCAGGTGGTTAAGATGGTTGGCCAGATCATGAGCGGCGAAGAGGTAGAGGTAAACGATACCGAGACATATGACAACGGTACAGGCGTGATTCCTTCTTACCTTTGCGAGCCCGTATTCGCAGACGTTAACAACTACAAAGAGCTGTTGATCGATTCCGGTTACTACACGGAGGCAGACTTACAATAACTGTGTGAAAAGAGTTTCTAAGCCTCAACGCCAGAGGGCGTTTCGGCAAGAAACACTAAGTTTCACACGGGAGAATGCTGACGCATTCTCCATTCAAGAACAATAAATCAGGCAGGCGGGGGTTCCCGCCTGCTGATTTTAAAGAAAGAGAAGTGGGTTAGAGAGAAGTGGGTTAGGCAGTATAGAAACTATGTTGGGAGGAATACACTTTGGCTAAGATTTTACTGGAAATGAAAAATATTACCAAAACATTCCCTGGTGTCAAGGCGCTCGACAACGTAAATCTGCAGGTGGAAGAGGGAGAAATCCACGCGCTGGTCGGTGAGAACGGTGCGGGAAAATCTACGCTGATGAACGTTTTGAGCGGCATTTATCCGTATGGTACATATGAGGGCGACATCGTTTACAACGGTGAAGTGTGCAAATTTGGTAAAATTAAGGACTCTGAGGAGAAAGGAATCGTCATCATCCATCAGGAACTGGCGCTGGTTCCCTATATGTCCATCGGAGAGAATATGTTCCTTGGGAACGAGCGCGGAAAAAGCGCGGCGATCGACTGGAACGAAACCTATGGGGAAGCCGACAAATATTTGAAGATGGTGGGTCTGTCAGAATCGTCTAAGGTGCTGGTCAAGGATATCGGTACCGGTAAGCAGCAGCTTGTGGAGATCGCGAAAGCGCTGGCGAAGCATGCGAAACTACTGATTCTGGATGAGCCTACTTCCTCGTTAAATGAGACGGATTCCCAGGCCCTGCTTGATCTGATGTTAAAGTTCAAGAAAGAGGGCATGACATCGATTATTATCTCTCATAAATTAAATGAGGTTGCGTACGTGGCCGATAAGATCACAGTAATCCGTGACGGTTCCACGATCGAGACGATGGATAAGAAAACCACGGAATTTTCGGAGGAGAGAATTATCCAGGGCATGGTTGGGCGTGAGCTTACCGACCGTTTCCCGAA
Source organism: Lachnospiraceae bacterium UBA3310 (assembly GCA_002361355.1). Lineage (GTDB taxonomy): Bacteria > Bacillota > Clostridia > Lachnospirales > Lachnospiraceae > UBA3282. The sequence goes on along the minus strand of DESQ01000017.1, from coordinate 134,694 downwards.
GCGTCATGATGTGAAGATCGGCGACATAAATATGGAAGTGAAAAACTGGACGGTACATCATCCTCTCTATCCGGAGAGAAAGGTGTGTGACAATGTGTCCATCAATGTGAGAAAAGGCGAGGTGGTAGGTATCTCCGGCCTGATGGGCGCGGGACGTACCGAGCTTGCCATGAGTATTTTCGGGCAGTCCTACGGCACGAACATCAGCGGGCAGCTTTATCTGGACGGCAAAGAGGTACAGCTAAAGACCGTCAAGCAGGCCATCAAAAATAAACTGGCTTATGTGACGGAAGACCGGAAGGGCAACGGCCTCGTACTCTCCAATCCGATCAAGATTAACACCACGCTGGCCAATCTGGACAGCATCAGCCCACGTAAGATCATCGACAAGGATAAAGAGTATCAGGTGGCGGAGGAGTACCGCGAGAAGCTGAAAACCAAATGTCCTACCGTGGAGCAGAATGTGGGCAATCTCTCCGGCGGCAACCAGCAGAAGGTGCTGTTGGCGAAATGGATGTTTGCAGATCCCGATGTGCTGATTCTCGACGAGCCGACGAGAGGTATCGACGTGGGCGCCAAGTATGAGATTTACTGCATCATCAACGATCTGGTGGCGGCAGGCAAGTCCGTTGTGATGATTTCCTCGGAGCTGCCGGAAGTCCTTGGTATGAGCGACAGGATTTACATTATGAATGAGGGCAGGATTGCCGGAGAGCTTTCCGCCGAGGAGGCGTCCCAGGAGAAGATCATGTCCATCATCGTAAATTCGGGAAAGGGGGCGTAAGGATATGGAAAAAATGAATGTTTCAGCATTCTTAAGAAAATATACCATGATTATCGCCCTGGTTCTGGTGGTGGTTTTCTTTAGCGTCATGACAGAGGGAAAGATTTTGTTCCCGCAGAATATCAATAATCTGATCTCCCAGAACGCTTATGTGTTCGTACTGGCGACAGGTATGCTGCTCTGTATCCTGACAGGCGGTAACATCGACCTTTCCGTCGGCTCCGTGGTCTGCTTTGCGGGCGCGGTGGGCGCGATTATGATGGATAAGGGCGTCAATATGTGGGCGGCGGTTCTTACCATGCTTATCATCGGTGTGCTGGTGGGCATGTGGCAGGGATTCTGGATCGCCTATGTAAAAGTGCCGCCTTTTATCGCGACGCTGGCCGGGATGTACGCGTTCCGTGGACTTTCCAACGTCGTTTTACAGGGTCTGACAGTCTCCATCAAGAGCGATACTTTTATCAGATTGTTTGGCGGCGGTGCAGACTGTTATGTGCCGGATCTCTTCGGCGGCGAGGGTTCCAATATGACCTGTATGATTGCCGGATGTATCGCGGTTGCTATCCTGATTGCGATACAGTTAAAGAACCGTATCAACAATAAGAGCAGAGGGTATGAGACAGCGCCTCTTGGCAGTACCATTGTCAAGCTGGCGGTGATCAGTGCCGTGATTTTGTGGATTTCCTACAAGCTTGCTTCCCACAAAGGGATTCCCACGGCGCTTATCTGGATTCTTCTGGTACTGTTAGTTTATGGCTATCTGACCACGAAGACCAGAATCGGCCGTTATCTGTACGCGGTGGGCGGCAATGAAAAGGCCACCAGACTTTCCGGTATCAACACGAAGAAAGTGTACTTTTTCGCCTATGTGAATATGGGCTTGCTGGCGGCTCTGGCAGGTATTCTGACGATTGCCAGACTGACCTCCTCACAGCCTACCTATGGGCAGGGATATGAGATGGACGCCATCGGCGCGTGCTTCATCGGCGGCGCTTCCGCTTATGGCGGCGTAGGCTCCGTGACCGGCGTGGTGATCGGCGCGACCCTGATGGGCGTGATCAATCAGGGTATGAGTATCATGGGTATCGACGCCAACTATCAGAAGGTAGTTAAAGGTCTGGTGCTTCTGGCGGCAGTTGCCTTTGATGTACTGTCCAAGAGAGAGAAGAAATAAGGGAGGAGGATGAAAATGAATAAAACAGTGGAAATTCTCAGAAAACATACCATGAAAATAGTCCTTGTCCTGATCGTGATATTCTTCTCGGTGATGACAGAGGGACAGATGTTTGCAGCTTCCAGTTTTCAGGCGTTGATTGCGCAGAATGCTTATGTGTTCGTGCTGGCGACAGGTATGCTGATGTGTATGCTGACCGGCGGTAACATCGACCTGTCGGTGGGATCGTTCGTCTGCTTTATCGGTGCGATCGGCGGTATTATGATGGTAAAATCCGGTATGTCGGTTCCGGTGGCCATGCTTCTTATGGTGGGCGCGGGCGTGATCTATGGTATCGTGGAAGGTTTCCTGATCGCCTACATCAACATTCCGCCGTGGATTGCCACACTGGCAGGGTATCTCGCTTTCAGAGGATGGGGCACGGCGCTTTTAAACGGTGCTACCATAGCTCCTATGCCGGAAGGCTTCAGTAAAATGTTCAACGGCAGCATCCCCGATCTTTTTGGCGACTCCGGGCTTAATATCACCTGTATTCTGGTGGGCGTGATTGCCTGTGTACTCTTTGTGCTGTTGCAGTTAAAGAGCAGAGGCGACAAGGTGAAAAAGGGCTACGAGGCGGAGAGTATGGGAAGCGTGATTGTGCGCTGTGTGCTCGTCTGCGCGGTAATCCTGCTGTTCGCTTTCAAGCTGGCACAGGCAGGCGGCATTCCGAATAACCTGATCTGGGTGGCGGTGATCGTGCTGATTTATAACTTTATTACCTCTAAGACAACCATCGGCCGTTATTTCTATACCATCGGCGGCAACGTGGAGGCCACCAGGCTTTCCGGTATTGACACGAAGAAGATTTTCTTCCTGGCATACCTGAATATGGCGGTGCTCACCGTGATCAGCGCATGGATGACCATGGCAAGACTGTCTGCGGCGACCCCGACAGCCGGTACCAACTACGAGATGGATGCCATTTCGGCCTGTGTGGTGGGCGGTGTGTCCGCTTACGGCGGTTCCGGTACCGTGTTCGGTATGGTGATCGGTGCGGCGCTGATCGGCGTTATCAATCTGGGTATGAGCCTTATGGGTATCGATGCCAACTGGCAGAAAGTGGTTAAGGGCGTTGTGCTTCTGGCGGCAGTGGTATTCGAGATTATGAATAACAGAGAAAAGACGAAAGACTGATAAGTGAAATTTTTATGAAAACTTTGGAAATCCGTTGACAATAATTTTTTATTGTAGAACAATAGAACCATGCGGCGTTTGCCGCATGGTTCTTTATTATATAGAAAGGGAGGAATGAGACATGATAAAAACCCTTGCGGCACAGATCAAGGAGTATAAAAAAGTCTCCATCATGACGCCGGTATTTATGATAGCGGAAGTCATCTTTGAGATGCTGCTTCCGTTTCTGATGGCGTCCATTATCGACGACGGTGTGGAAGCCGGCAATATGCGGCACATCTACGCGGTGGGTGCGGTTATGGTTGTGGCGGCCCTATGCGGACTGTTTTGCGGCGTGATGGGAGGCAAGTACGGCGCAAGAGCATCCACGGGATTTGCGAAAAACTTAAGACAGGCTATGTTTGAGAACATTCAGACCTTCTCTTTTTCAAGTCTTGATAAATTCAGTACGGCGGGACTGGTCACCAGACTGACTACGGACGTCACCAATATGCAGATGGCCTACCAGATGATTCTGCGGATCTGCTTCCGGGCGCCGGTCAGCATGGTCTGCGCCATGGCGATGGCGTTTCTGATCAATGCGAGACTGGCTGCGGTTTATCTGGTGGCGGTGCTTTTGCTTGGAGTAGTCCTGTTTTTCATAATCAGAGGCGCTATGAAATATTTCAAACAAGCCTTTCCGAAGTACGATGAGCTGAACGCCTCCGTGCAGGAGAATGTGAGCGCGATCCGCGTGGTGAAGGCTTATGTCAGGGAGGAGTATGAGACAAGGAAATTCAAAAAAGCCAGTCAGGGAATTTATGATATTTTCCTGAAAGCGGAGAAACATGTCGTCTTAAACATGCCTGTCATGATGTTCACCGTCTATGGCTGTATCCTGCTGATCAGCTGGCTGGGCGCTAAGCAGATCGTGCAAAATACTCTGACAACAGGTGAGCTGATGAGTCTGCTTACCTATTGTATGAATATTCTGATGAGCCTGATGATGGTAGCCATGATTTTCGTCATGATGAGCATGAGTATCGCCAGCGCGGAGCGTATCTGCGAGGTGCTGAACGAAAAGAGCGATCTGACGAATCCGGCCGATCCTGTTTACGAGGTGAAAGACGGGGGGATCGAATTTCAGCATGTGCGCTTTTCCTACCATAAGGAGAGCAGCGAGGCGGTGCTGCATGACATTAACCTGAAAATACATGCGGGCGAGACTATAGGCATCATCGGCGGTACTGGCAGCGCAAAGACCAGTCTGGTCAATCTGATCAGCCGGCTTTACGATGTGTCGGAGGGAGCCGTCCTTGTGGGCGGCAGGGACGTCAGGGAGTACGATATCGAAACCCTCAGAAATCAGGTGGCGGTGGTTCTGCAGAAAAATGTGCTCTTCTCGGGTACGATTCTGGATAATCTGCGCTGGGGCGATGCGAATGCCACGGAGGAAGAGTGCAGGAGAGTGTGCAGGCTTGCCTGTGCGGATGAGTTTATCGAGAAGATGCCGGAAGGGTACAACACATACATAGAGCAGGGAGGCACCAATGTCTCCGGCGGGCAGAGACAACGGCTTACCATTGCGAGGGCTCTCTTAAAGAAACCGAAGGTGTTGATTTTAGACGATTCCACCAGCGCGGTGGACACGGCGACGGACGCGAAGATCAGAAAAGCCTTTGCGGAGGAGATTCCCGAGACGACCAAACTGATCATTGCCCAGCGCGTGGCAAGCGTCATGAACGCGGATCGTATCATCGTCATGGACGACGGGCGGGTCAACGGCTTTGGCACGCACGAAGAGCTGTTAAAAGAAAATGAAATTTACAGGGAAGTGTATGAGTCGCAGACAAACGGCGGCGGCGATTTTGATGAAAAGGCAGGTGAAGAATAATGCCGGGACCACATGGAAGAATGCAGGGCGGAAAAAGAATCGAGAATCCGGGAAAAGTGTTTAAGCGTCTGATGGGTTATGTGGCAAAAAACTACGGCGTTCATCTGGTGCTTACGGCGGTGCTGATTTTTGTGAGCGTAATCGCCAATGTGCAGGGAACGATGTTTATCCAGAGATTGATCGACGATTATATCGCACCCATGCTGACGCAGGATGTGCCGGATTTTGCCCCTTTGGCGGGAGCGATCGCGCGGGTGGCGTGCCTTTATCTCATAGGCGTGCTGGCGTCGTATGCCTGGAATCGTATCATGATTAATGTGACGCAGGGAACGCTGCGCAATGTGCGTGACGATCTGTTTTCCCATATGGAGACGTTTCCGATTAAATATTTTGATACCCATGTCCATGGAGATATTATGTCAACCTATACAAACGATACGGAGACATTGCGCCAGATGATCAGCCAGAGCATGCCGCAGGTGTTTAACAGCATGATCACGATTGTAAGCGTGCTGATCAGTATGATAATTTTAAGCGTGCCGCTGACCGTGGTGACGTTGGCGATGGTCGCCGTTATGCTGGTTGTGACAAAGAAGGTGGCGGGCTTGAGCGGCAGATATTTCATGGAGCAGCAGGCGAATCTCGGAAAAGTCAACGGCTTCATCGAGGAGATGATGAACGGCCAGAAGGTGGTCAAGGTCTTCAACCATGAGGAAAAGAATATAGAGGACTTTAACGTGTTAAACAATGCGCTGTTTGAGAGCGCGGACAAGGCAAACTATCTGGTAAATATCGTGGGCCCCGTGAATCAGCAGCTCGGAAACGTGAGCTATGTGGTCTGCGCCATTGTGGGCGGTGCGCTGGCGCTTTCGGGAGCTACAGGTTTAACGCTCGGAAAGCTGGCGAGCTTTTTGACCTTTAATAAAAGTTTCAACATGCCGATTAACCAGGTGAGTCAACAGTTTAACGCGATTGTCATGGCGATGGCAGGCGCGGAGCGGATCTTTAAGATGATGGATGAGGCGTCCGAGGTGGACAACGGCTATGTGACGTTAGTCAATGTGCGTGAGGAGAACGGCGCTCTTGTGGAGACGCCGGATCGCACGGGCCGTTGGGCATGGCGGCATGAACATCAGGCGGATCATTCTGTGGACTATGTGGAGCTTATGGGAGACGTGGTGTTTGACGGGGTGGATTTTGGGTATAATGACGATAAGATCGTGCTCCACGATGTAAAACTCTACGCCGAGCCGGGACAGAAGATCGCTTTCGTCGGTTCAACCGGCGCGGGCAAAACCACCATTACGAACCTGATCAACCGTTTCTATGACATTCAGGATGGAAAAATCCGTTACGACGGCATCAATGTGAATAAAATAAAGAAAGCGGATCTGCGCCGCTCTTTGGGAATCGTTCTCCAGGATACCCACCTCTTTACGGGGACGGTTATGGAAAACATACGCTACGGAAAACTGGACGCCACCGACGAGGAGGTGCGCGCCGCGGCGAAACTTGCCAATGCGGACAGCTTTATCAGGCGGCTGCCCGAGGGGTATGACACCGTGCTCTCCGGAGACGGGGCAAACTTAAGCCAGGGGCAGAGACAGCTTCTCGCCATCGCCAGGGCGGCTATCGCGGATCCGCCGGTATTGATTCTGGACGAGGCGACCAGCTCCATCGACACCCGTACCGAGCGTATTGTGCAGGACGGCATGGATAAGCTGATGAAGGGCAGAACGACCTTCGTGATCGCGCACAGGCTTTCCACCGTAAAGAACGCCGACTGCATTATGGTGCTGGAGCAGGGGCGGATCATTGAGAGAGGCACCCATGACCAGTTGATTGCACAGAAGGGGAAATATTATCAGTTGTATACCGGTAATGCCATTACGGCGTAAAAAATTGCTAAAAATTTTTGATTGAAATTTTGTCATTTTTATCATATGATTAAGAAAAGGGGAAGAGTAACCAACTACGGCGTGGTTATCCCTTAAATGTGCTTATATGATGAGCCTGCCTGTGTCGGTGAAACAGGGCAGGCTTATTTATTTCACGTATGCTTTCTGCCTATATTTTGTAGAAAAATGAAAAAAATTCATTTTTTGGCACAATATGTAGAAAAAAGGGATTGACATTCGACAAGGATAATTATATAATGACTACTAGAGGTAGTCGGGAAGCGAGGAAAGATGAAAAGCTTTTTGGACATATCGGAGACTGAGCGGGAGGTGATGGAGAAACTCTGGGATTACCAGGAGGGCATTAAGCAGTCACAGCTCCTTGCGCTGTTTTTGGCGGATGGAAAGGAATGGAAGCGGCAGACTTTGAACACGTTCCTGTCCAGACTGGAAGATAAGGGTCTGGTTCAACGGGAACATAGAGTGGCAAAGCCCGTCTACAGCAGAGAAGAATACAACTACATACAGATGAAAACGGCGATTGACCAGATGTACGGGGGACGGCTGAGTAATTTTGTGGCAGCCTTTTCCGAGAAGAATGCGATCAATGAGAGTGAGGCACAGGAATTGATTAAAATTCTGGAGAACAGTTAAGCGATCGTATGGAATATATACTGGTGATGGCGTTTTCAGGAAGTACGATGACTTTGCTCTGCTTACTCTTACGATCGCTGTTGAAGGACAGGATCAGCGCAAGAATCTATTATCTGCTCGCAAAAGCCGCAGTTTTGTACTATTTGGTTCCACTGCCTTTTCTGAAAAGGTGGTACGGAGAAATCATTCGCGCAGTCATGCCGAAGAGACAGATGAGGACTGCCCGGATACCGCTTAGATGGACGAACTACGCAGTACATGCGGACGAAAAGATCTATGTCAATGTGTATGCGGGAATCCAGATCGCTTTGGTGTCAGTTTGGCTGGCGGTGGCGTGTTTCCTTATAGCGAGACAGTTGGCGAAGTATCTGCGGACGGCGCGCTTAATCGCCGGGTATACGAGCACGAAGATGACGGATCAGCAGGAAACATTTCTTGCCGGCCTGAAAGAAGAGTATGGAATCAGACGGCATGTGCTTCTGTATCAGGGAGACAGCGAAGATTCCTCCATGACATTCGGCATGATCAGACCGGTCATCATCTGCAGCAAGGAGATTGGAAGTCTGGAGGCGGAACTGCTTACCCGTCATGAACTGGTACATATCAGGCGTCTGGATGCATGTTGGAAGATACTGATGGAGTGCGTGACATACCTGCACTGGTGGAATCCGGTTATGTGGAAACTGAATCGCGAGATTGACCGCGTATGTGAGATGTCCTGCGATGAGACCGCAATGTTTGGAAGAACAGAAGAGGAAGTAAAACGGTACTTGCTTCTGTTGATAGAGGAGTCACAAATGAAGAAAGAACCGGCGAAAGTTTCTGTGAGATGGAGAGCCGGCTTTGGAGAGAACGCAAGAAAAATCAAGGAGAGGGTGGAGAATCTGATGAGAAAGAAGAAAGGGAATCGTTTTGCAGCGGGAGTGTTGGTGGCGACGTTGGTTTTCGCCAATTCTATGACGGTATTTGCCTATAGAGATGTGGTTCACGAGACGATAACGGAAGAAGTATCGCAGGAAGAGATAGACAGGGCTTTGCAGATTGATGAGGCATTGTTCGTTCCCGGGGAGACAGCGGAGGAAGCGACAGCAGGATTTTCTTCATCAGAGGAGATGGAGATTTTGTATGAGAACCAGTTTGTCGACGAAGAGGGCAATATTTATCCGATTCCGGATGTAGCGCCTCAAAGGGGATGTAACCATGACTATGAATCGGGGACATGGGTGACACATGACAAAAAGTCAGACGGTAGCTGTGAGGTGAGAGAGTACCGTGCACAGATGTGCAGCAAATGCAGCTCTGTGATTCGGGGTAGTCTGATAAGTAAAACAATATATACAGTATGCCCGCACTGATGATGCGGCGGGAAGGGCTTGAAGGATATAGATGAGTGTATACCCGCACGGATACAGTGACGGGAACAGTTGAATAGGATTAGAATGATGTGTGCCCGTATGACGAAGCGGGATACATGGCAGAGTTTTACCCGGCATACGTCTTTTCTAATAGATACACTTATACAGTGTAAAAGGGGATTGATGTGAACGGCTTCAGTATTGAGCCGTTCGCGTCATTTTGTGGGGAAAATACAGCGTTTTATTTGCCGAACAAATCTGCGTGAGTGCCGGGCATCTTTTTTCATGCGGTTTGTATACACGATTTTATACATATAAGGCTAATCCTCCAACATGGATGCGACAGCATCTTCGGCACTGTCAAATGGGCCGTTAAGGTTTCTGCGGTATCTGCTGTCATAAACGGCCTCTTGAAGGGAATAGGAAGGAGCCTTGTGTTGTACCGAAAATGGAATCCCGGCATTCTCGACAGACGCGTTTAGAAAAATACGGATAGCTGTTGATGTGTCCAATCCGAGACTGGAAAACAGAGCGTCCGCCTGTTTTTTTAACATGTCATCAATACGAATTTGTAGTGTAGCCATATTACACCTCCATTGATTTTGTATTATGATTGTATCATACGTGCAATGATGTGGCAATGATAAACTGTCGCGGAACTGAATTGTACTATAGATTAGGGCTTGCAGTTTTTTGCAGGCCTGTTATAATATCATATAGTATAGTAAACCTATAGGGATAAAGTAATATATTTATAGAGAAATGGAGAACACAATGGAAAATAAGAGGAGAATTTATTTGGATAATGCGGCCACTACCAGAGTGGACGAGGAAGTTTTGCAGGAGATGCTTCCTTATTTTCGGGACAACTATGCGAATCCTTCTGCGATTTACAGCTTTGCCGGGGAGGCGAAGAAGGCGGTAGGGAGAGCAAGGGAGCAGGCGGCGGCGCTGATCGGCGCGAAGCCGAACGAGATTTACTTTACGGCGGGCGGCAGTGAGTCCGACAACTGGGCGATCCGTGCGGTGGCGGAGGGACTTGCGAATAAGGGCAGGCATATTATCACCACCAAAATCGAGCATCACGCGGTACTGCATACCTGCGAATATCTGGAAAAACAGGGTTACGAGGTGACTTATCTGGATGTGGATTCAGATGGGAAAGTATTGCCGGAAGCCTTACAGCGGGCAATCCGGCCGGATACCATACTGATTTCCGTCATGGCGGCAAACAATGAGATCGGGACATTGGAGCCTCTTGCAGTAATAGGGAAGATCGCCCATGAGAGAGGTATCCTGTTTCACACAGATGCAGTGCAGGCTTATGGGCACATCCCGTTGGACGTGGAAGCGATGCACATCGACCTGCTTTCTGCCAGCGGCCATAAAATGAACGGCCCAAAAGGGGTTGGCATTTTGTATTGCAGGGAGAATGTACGCCTTCATCCCCTGATCCACGGCGGCGCACAGGAGAGAGGCCGAAGAGCCGGCACTTTAAATGTGCCGGGAATTGTGGGTTTCGGGAAAGCGGCGGAGCTTTCCGGGAAAACCATGCAGGAGCGAACAGCGCGGGAAACGGCTCTGCGGGACTACCTGATCGACAGGGTGCTTACGGAGATTCCTTACACCAGACTCAACGGGCACAGGCAGGACAGACTTTCCAATAACGCAAACTTCTGTTTTCGGTTTATAGAGGGAGAGTCGCTATTGATTTTGCTGGATCAAAAGGGTATCTGCGGGTCAAGCGGATCGGCCTGTACTTCGGGGGCGCTGGATCCTTCCCATGTGCTTCTGGCCATCGGCCTGCCACATGAGATCGCCCACGGCTCTCTGCGGCTGACCCTCTCGGAGGAAACCACCGAGGAGGAACTTTCCTATGTGGTGGAGACGCTCAAAGAGATTGTGGAGCGGCTGCGGAATATGTCGCCGCTGTATGAGGATTTCGTGAAGCAGGAGAAAGGAAAGTGAATTGACATATACACGCAAAACGGGTATAATGAGATTATGATAAAAACTTTTGCGGATAGAGAAAAATATATTGAAACTCCTAAAATGAGTGAAATATTATCGGAAGAATTTATGATACCGTTTGGATTATCAGCGTATAGATTAGCACAGGAAATCCATGTTCCGGTATCAAGAATCCAGGATATTTTACATGATAGACGGAAAATAACGGCGGACACATCAATAAGGCTTGGAAAATTCTTTGGTGTGTCGGATAGGTATTTTCTTGATATTCAAGATGATATTGATATTAGAAATACGAAAATGCAGCTTACGGAAGAAATCAATAATATTTCTACATTTCAGTATGTGCAGATGGGATAAAGGGTAGGAGAAATCTTTGAGGAGTGTGGTGATATCACACTCCTCTTTGTATGAGGTACATTTTTTACTCCTCCGCAGTTTCCGCCTCCCTCACGGTCGTGATCTTCCGCACCCCGGGGAGCTTTTCGATCTGCTCGCGGACAGCCTGCGTGTCTGCGCCCATCCGCACGCTCACCCTATAGTTAAAAGAATCGGCAAGCGGGTTTTCGGTGAGGTCAGCCACCAACGCTTCCGCTTCGCCGGAGAAATATGCGGCTTTAAACGACTCCCAGGCCTCGTCCCCGCTCACGTATTGATAGGATGAGATGTCGGTAATTTTGGAAATTTCGCTGCCGAGGGCTTCGATTTCGCCCTGTGTCAGATCAGGCTCCATAAAAATGGCGAGTTGTTTTTCCTGATAGGCGTTGTAGGCGAGGGAGGTGGAGCCGATGCAGAGGCAAAGGATAGCGGCTGTCATCGCGTAGAACTTTGAACGGCGGCTTTGACGGCTTTTCCTTCTGGTGTTATCGCCACAGGCGTTCGACAGGTCTTTTGCCAGTCCGGCGGGCATGGTAATAGCGAGTTTTAGTTGCAGCATATCTTTTTCGTTCATGGTATGTTCTCCTTTCCTAAAAGAATAATAAATGTTATTTTATTGGTCGAGTTCCATTTTCAGCGCCTCACGAGCCCGCTGCAGCCGTTTCTTGACAGCGTTTTCCGATATGCTGAGGATTTCTGCAATTTCCCTGACGGAATAGCCTTCAAAGTAATGCAGGATCAGCACTGTTTTCCACTTGGCGGGCAGAGTGTAGACTTCCCGCATGAGAGTCTCCTCTTTGGGCGCGGAGAGCTGTTCTTTTAAAGGTTCTATGTCAAGGCAGGAATGCCTTTTGCGAAAGCGTAGAAAGTCTTTACAGCAGTTTGCGGTTACGCGGAGAAGCCATGCTTTTTCGTGATCTCCGGAAGTGAATGCGGGCGCTTTTTCCATGTAGCGCAGAAGCGTCTCCTGCAAAGCGTCCTGTACGTCATGGGGATTTCCCAGAAGCAGGTAGGCGGTGCGGTAAAGCATGTCGCCATAAGTTTGCAGGATGCGGTTGGCTGCGGCTTCCCTTTTTTTGTCCATGGGCTGCTCCTCCTTTCTTTTGTTTTAGAGGCCTCTTGCCCTGTATACGAGCGAAGCGGGTAAATGGTGACAGGAGAAATATAAAAAATATTGTGCAGAGGTTGTTTTAGGACGTATAATGAGAGCATAGCATATTCACATTATAAAATGATAACGGCAGAAAGGTCAGGGAGGCAGGGATGTCTCCTGATTCGGGGAGGAGATAGAGATGAATGGAAAAGTGCAGAGGATAGAATACCGTTTCGGCAAATTGGGAAGTCTGGCACCGCTTGCCGCGGGGGCGGCGATGATTTTATGGGCGGCACTCAGCCAGTCCAACGTAAACGGGTACGTGCTGGCATTTTTCACAGCGATTATAACAGGTGTTATTTTCACAAAAGATGAGAAGGCGTATGGAGAAGCGTTGGTATACGGGTTGAGTAAGCCGATGTTTGCCGTGATTGTGCTGGCGGTGATACTGGCTGCGGTTTCGGGTAAGCTGATTTCGTCAAGCGGTGCGGTGCAGACCATCGCGGCGTACGTGGTGGCGGCAGGTTTTACGGGGAAGCTTTTTGTGGCGGCATCCTTTCTGATGACCTGTCTGCTGGCGTTTGCCACGGGCACTTCGGTGGGCACTTATTTTGTGGTGATTCCGATTTTGTTTCCGGTGGGCGTGATGGCAGGCGCAGCGCCGGAGTTTATGATAGGCGCTATTGTATCAGGTGCGGCCTTTGGCGATAATCTGGGGCCGATCTCAGATACTACCATCGCTTCCTCCGCGACGCAGCATGCGGATCTGGGAACGGTTGTGCGGACAAGAACCCGCTATAGTCTGCCTGCGGCGGCGGGGGCATTGCTCCTGTTTTTGCTGTTTTCAAAGACCACTGAGGCTGGAACAGCCATTGAGGGGACGGAAGGGGCTGCGAACCCGGTCAGCCTGATTATGCTGGTGGTGCCGGTGGTGATTATTGCACTCTGTATGAGGAAGAAACATCTGATCACCGCCCTGTCATGGGGCATCCTTTCGGGAATCGCCGCAGGGCTGTTGTCAGGCATTTATACGCTGGAAGATCTGGTCGCATTTCCCGGCGGGTTTTCCGTGTCCGGAGCAGTCATAGAAGCCATTACGGGAACAGCCGGTACGATGGCAATGTTGATCGGTGTGTTTTCTCTTTTGGGTGTGCTGGAATGCAGCGGATTCTTTGAGGATGTGGGAGCACTTTTGTCCCGTCTGGCAAAAAAAGAATGCAGCACGGAGGCGACCATTGTACTGTCTGTGGGCATATTGAGTATGGTAACGGGTGTTATATCTGTGGCGATTGTGGCGCTTGGCGATCTGATCAATGAAATTGGGGAAACGGCGGGCGTGAACAGATACCGCCGGGCGAATCTGATGGATTGTACGGGATGTGTGTTCTGCTTCCTGGCGCCATGGACGGTGCATTGCGTCATTCCGGCGCAGTTGTCCGCCCAGTTTGGCGAGGGTTATGCGGTTGCACCTGGCTCGGTGCCTTTTGTGAATTATTATTCCCTGTGTATGCTGGTGATACTTGTAATTGCGGTGGTTACAGGGTACGGCAGGAAACTTAAAACCCGGCCATCATCATAGCCATGAGCTGATCCCGCTGTACGGCGTCCTCTGCGCCCTTGACGCCGGAGACCTCCGCCTCAAGTTCGAGCTTGCTGTTGGCGGCGCGCATCAGTTTTTTCTGAAAATCGCGTCTTGCGTTTTCCGCATCTTCCGCCCTGCGTTCTGCACGCGCCTGATTGCGCAGCTTCACGGAGAGTTCCATGGAATCTAAAATCTGCTTCATAGCTGTCATTTCATTCATGTAATTCATTGCAATACTCCTGTCTGAAAGTGCCGTGTCTTGTTTCTATGTAATGGTTATCGGCATTTATGCAGTAATCCTAAAGAGAATCCTTTTGAGAAAAGAAAGAAGTAGTTGGATTGACAGAATATGGTAGAGGTGATATAGTTTGGAAGGTAAATTGGAGGTTTATGCTGCCATTTACAAAAGAGGAAAACAGATGGAAAAGATTGTTGTTGTGATGCCGGTGGCGAATGAAGAAGAATCCATGGAGCAGGTTCTGACAGATGTTTTGAAACTGCCTTATGACTCCTTATATTTATATGTGGTGATGGATGGGTATTCGAAAGACCGGACTGCGGATATTGTGAAAGAATATGAAAAAAAGACGGAAGGAAAGATCCGGTATATTTATCATGAAAAGTCGTACGGGGTCATCAGTTGTTATTTGGAAGGATTTCGGCGGGCGCTTATGGACGGAGCGGAATGGATCATAGAAATGGACGGCGGCGGAAGCCATCAGCCCTCCGAGATTCCTGTGTTTATTGAGAAATTGTCGCAGGGATATGAGTGTGTCTGGGGCTCAAGGTTCATGGAGGGCGGAAAAGTCAGTGATGATCCGTTATACAGAAGAGCATTGAGCAGAGGGGGAACTGTTTTAGCCAATTTGGTGTTGGGTACGAAGCTGCGGGATATGACGAGCGGATTCGAGGCTTTTCAGAGAAAAGTACTGGAAGAAATGGATCTGGGCGCGTTTTTGTCGACAGGGCACATGTATCAGACGGAAATGAGGTTTTATTGCAGGAACCGGAAGGCGGTGGAGGTTCCCATTCACTATAAGGGATCTAAATCGGGGCTGCATGCCGGCTCGGTGGTGGAGGCCCTGAAAATATTATTTCAACTAAAAAAACAGGAAGCGGTAGTCATAAAACAGGATAAGGGGACAAAATGAAAGAACTGTGGGTAAAGATAGAGGCTTATTTTAACAGCATGAAAGCGCCGAGGCTGTGGGAGTGGATTGTCCTGGGCGTCTTGGTGGTCATTCCGTTTTTGAGTTACTTTTACGGAGATACCCTGTCAATCGTGAATTACGAAGTGAATTTTATGGGCGCAATTAAAAACTATGGAGGCTGGACATCCTATTTTGAGTATATCAAATATTTGGTGGAGAGCGATCCTTTTGGTTTTGGTTCACAGAATTACGCTTATGCGACCTATGATTTCCCGATGTATATCGTGTTGGGGATATGGGGAATCCCGCTGTGGATTTTGTACGGTTCTAAAGGACTGGATGTCAATGAATACTATATCTCTAAAATTTATGGGAAATCTGTTCTTTTAGTGGCGCTTGTTGTCAGCGCTGTTCTGGTATATTCCATTTGTAAGGAACTCGAGGTGTCAGACGATCATGCAAAATGGGGCGCTTTTTTGTTTGCGTCCTCGATGAGTGTTTTTACAGCGATCGGGATAAACGGACAGACGGATATCCTGGGCATTCCTTTTATACTGCTTGGCCTGAGGGCTTATATCAGGCATCGGAAGATCCGGTTTATGGTCTGGTTTGCGATCGCCGTCATGTTTAAGATGTATGCGTTCTTTATCTTTGCGCCGCTGTTGTTGATCTCGGAAAAGAAACTATGGAAGATCGGCGTGGATGTAATAGCAGTGTGGGCGCTGAAATTTGTGCAGGCGCTCATCTTCGATCCGCAGTCTCCGGCAATGCTCATCAAACAGCAGTTTGAGAACGATATCTATAACCGCCTGACCGCAAACAGGATTCCGTTTGTAAATGGCGATGTTCCGGTCGTTCTGGTGATGGCCGTCATTCTCTGTGTTTATTGTTATCTGCATAAAGAGATAGAGAGTGAGGATGAGTTTCGAAAATATGCGGTCTGGCTTCCGGCTGTTGCCATGATCTTTCTGTTTGTTTCGTTTGAGAGCTCTTCTTACTGGTATCTGCACCTGTGCCCGTATCTGTCGATCATGCTGGTCTACAATACGTCAAATATGAAGAACAATGTTCTTTTTGAGACGATAGGGTTGGTTGCGATCACGCTGTCAAATTACGGAAGCCGCCCGTGGGCTTTTGAAATATACGGATGCCACAAGATGCTGTTAGAGAAAATTTTTGGCGACTACAATGAGGTGCAGGAGGTCTTTTTGCTGGATGATTTTGCCCACAGGGTTTCTATCGTAAAATATGTAGGCGCGCTGAATGTGGTGTTTGTGGTGCTGCTGCTTGTCTTTGCGTGGATGAACTCCCCGGAAAAAATAGATTATGTATCCGGGAAACCGGTAAGGGGCTATGCCTATGCCCGACTGCTGTTAAATGCGGCAGTAGCGTATATTCCGCTGTTGTTGTTTGTATATAATCTGGTTTTCTTGAAATAGAAATTGGTAAAAGTCGAGGTAGTGGCTGATGAGCGAGAAAGTATCCCCTGAATTTTTGTGGAAAGAGCACAGAAAGCAGAATCTGGATGCGCCGGAAAAAACGATATTGTTTTCCCTGATTTTGCTGGTGGCACTCTCTTCTGCGCCTATATTCAGTTTTTATCTGAATGGCGGCGGGGATCTGCAGTTTCATTTGTGCCGGATAGAAGCGATTCGTCAGGCGCTTTTGACGGGACAGTTTCCGGTAAGGATTTCGGGTTATTGGAATAATGGTTATGGCTATGCATCCTCGGTTCTCTACGGTGAGGTGTTTTTGTATTTTCCCGCGTTATTGCGGATCATCGGTTTCTCGCCGCAGAGCGCCTATAAAATGTATCTTCTTACAGCCAATATTTTTACCTGCCTGTCTTCTTATTACTGCCTGAAAAAGATTTGTGGGGAGCGGTTATCCGCACTTATGGGAACAGCGCTTTATATGCTTGTGCCCTACAGACTCTCTACGCTGCATCTTCGGGCGGCGGTGGGCGAATATACTGCGATGATATTTCTGCCGTTGGTCATATATGGATTGTATCTGATCTATACGCAGCCGGGGCAAGAGAGGAAAGAAAACGGGGTTGTGCATTCCGGCTGGTTCTGGCTCGCACTGGGATTTACGGGATTGATTCAATGCCATGTAATCAGTACTTTTATGGCAGGTCTGTTCACAGCCTTGGTCTGCGTCATAAAAATCCGGAAGACCATACGGAAGGACGTATGGATGCAATTTGTAAAAGCGGCAGTGTGTACGCTCCTGGTAAATCTGTGGTTTGTCCTGCCCTTTTTAGATTACATGCGGTTTGATTACAATGTGAGCGGACTGAGTGTGCATAGCAGAGGAAGGTTTGCCTCCCATGCAGCGTTTTTGAGCCAGATGATTTCTTTTTTCCCACAGGGAGAAGGCGCATCCATTGTCACAGGCAAAATATGGGACACAGACTATGGGACGGAAATGTCGTATACGCTCGGCGGCGGCATGATGTTAGCGCTTGTTCTGTATATGGTATATTGCTTTTATTACAAGGAAAAAGACAGGAAGCCGGCTTTCCGTGAAATGGCAAATTTGCAGATGGGGTTATGTATCCTTTCTCTGTTGATGGCTACCTCTTGGTTTCCGTGGGATTTTCTGCAGCAGAGAAGCGATTTGATCGCGTGGATTACAGGGAGCATTCAATTTCCGTGGAGATTTATGACGATTTCTTCGGTGACAGGGGCATTTGTTTCGGCACTTCTGATCTATGAATTGAGAAGGTGCGGTAAAAAGGATTTTTTTTACGGTGCGATTGTGTCCGTCGGTATTCTGACAGCCCTTTCGGCGAACTATTTTTTACAGGATTATGAAAAAAAGAGCGAGGCAGACTACATCACCTGTAATGACATAAACAGCGGGTGGCTTGGATGCGCTGAGTATATGCCGTCGGGAACAGACGGGACTACGCTTGATGGCGACAGACTGCAGGAGGGCGGTGGACTTGCCGTACAAGAGTACGTGAGAAAAGAGGGAGTTGTAGATTTAACCTGTGAAAATACGGGGGATGAAGAAACTTACGTGGATGTACCTATTTTATATTATAAAGGATATACCGCCAGGGAAACCGGTACGGGGGAACGTCTGATGGTTCTTCCGGCTGATAATAAACGGGTTCGCGTGATCATTCCTGCGGGATACCAGGGGAGTTTTGAGGTGCGGTTTGAGTCGCCATGGTACTGGAGGGTGAGTGAACTGATTTCCATAGTGGCAGTGGCAGGTTTGGCAGTTATGATTTGCATGGAGAATTTCAGGAAAGGACATAAGAGCGCATGAACGTAATCAATAAAATAACCGAAAAAATATCACCCAGACAAATGTTTGCAGCACTTGTTGCGGTGGAAATACTCCTGGCGGCTGTGGCGGTCGTGCTGTGCCTCAAACCGGAGAGAGAGTACATTTTTGAGGGACAGGAACTGGAGTCGGCACACGGCATCTATCTGGAGAATTTTCTGGAAGAGTACGGGAATGGCTATTATCTGGACAATTCTCTGTTTCCGGAAGGAACGGAAGATTTGGAAGAGATGAAAATTGAAACGCCGAAAACGGATCTTCCCAGAGGAACCTATGAGGTTATCATCAATTATGTGGCGAATGAAGACCTGAATACCTATACGTGCCGGGCGAAATATAACACCTATCAGATTATTTATGGAAAGCAGTATGTCGGCCTGGATCCGGATGAAAACAGCGTTGCGGTATGGATGTATTCGCCCCTGAAAATAACGGACTATCAGATGTCCGTGCGTTATGGCGGCGCGGGCTATCTTCTGGTGAACAGTATCGTGATCCGGGAGACAAAGGAATGGAAATGTGTCAGCCTGTTTTTTATTCTGTTTTTCTCCCTGATCATTGACGGGTGGCTTTTATGGAGGCGGAAGAGAAAGCTGGATGCGTCGCAGAAGACGATATTTTTTCTGAGCGTGCTTCTGGTGCTGCTTTCCTCCGCCCCGATATTGAGCTTCTATATGAACGGCGTAGGCGATCTGGACTTTCATCTGGCACGGATCGAGGCTTTATCACATGCGCTTAAGGCGGGACAGTTTCCGGTCAGGCTTCCCGGATATTGGTGCGGTGGTTATGGCTATGCATCGTCCATTTTTTACGGGGAGCTTTTTTTGTACTTTCCGGCGGCTTTAAGAATCATTGGATTTACCCCACAAGGTGCATACAAGATATATATGCTGTGTGTGAACCTTTCTACCTGTCTGCTCACGTATTATTGTCTGAAAAAAATCTGTAGGGAGCGCCTGTCCGCATTTATGGGAACGGCAGTCTATATGCTTGCCCCGCAAAGGCTGATCACACTGCATTTGTTCGGAGCGGTGGGGATGTACACGGCAATGGTATTTATTCCGGTCGTGATATACGGGTTTTATCTGATTTACAGGCAGGGAGAAGACGGACAGGAGGAGGGAAAGTATGGATGGCTCTGGCTTTTTGCCGGATTTTCAGGCCTGATTCAGTGTCATGTCATAAATACTTTCCTTGTGTTTGTGTTCGCCCTTCTGGTATGCCTGATAAAAATCAGGATAACGCTGCGCAAGGAGGTGCTTTTACAGTTTGTGAAAGCAGTGGGGTGTACGATTTTAGTGAATCTCTGGTTTTTGTTACCCTTTTTGGACTATATGCGGTTTGATTATAAGATGAGTGCCTTGTCTACGCACAGCAGAGGAAGGTTTGCAGCCAATGGCACTTTTATCAGTCAGTTGATTTCCTTTTTCCCCCACGCGGAGGGATGTTCTATCAGCGCGGGAATGGAATGGGGGATCGACACGCCGGGCGTAGAGATGTCCTATACGCTTGGCGGCGGCATTATGCTGGCGGTCATCCTGTACATCGTGTATGGGTTTTACCGGAAAAAAGGAGACTCACCGCTTCGCAAAATGGAAAATATGATCCTGGGAATCTGCCTTTTGTCTTTGGGTATGACTACGATCTGGTTTCCCTGGGATTTTCTGCAGCAGAGAAGCGATTTGATTGCATGGATCACGGGAAGCATTCAATTCCCATGGCGTTTTTTAAATATTGCCTCTGTGGCGGGCGCCTTTTTGTCCGCTTTTCTGATTTATGAGTTAAGGCGGCATGCGAAAAGAGAGTTCCTCTACGGCGCGATACTTTCCGTTGGCCTTTTGTCATTGATTTCGGCAGACTATTTTTTACAGGACTATGAAAAGCACAGCGAAGACAGATATATTACGAGTGATGAGGTGGAGAGCTGGGCGATTGAGGTGGCGGAATACCTGCCCGCAGGGACAGACGATACCACCTTTGAGAAAGATGCGCTGCAGCAGGAAGGAGAACTGGAAATCAGCGCATATGAGAGAGGCGAGGGGACGGTGGCACTGACCTGCGAAAATACAGCGGAAAGCGAGACCTATGTGGATGTGCCCATTTTGTATTACAAGGGATATACGGCCAGGGATACCGAGACAAAAGAGAAGCTTACGGTTATCCCCGCAGATAATAAACGCGTCCGCGTGATCCTGCCGGCAGGATATGAGGGAAGTTTCCGTGTAAAATTTGAGTCGCCGTGGTATTGGAGAGTGAGTGAAGTCATTTCGCTGGCAGCGGTTGTGGCGTTGGTTGCCGGGATGATAGCGTACAGGAGAAAGAAGAGGTAGTAGGTTGAAATATCTGATTTTAGGAGCAGGCCCGGCGGGATTAGCGTTTGCCAATTCCCTGTTGAATCTGGGAGAAGATAATTTTCTGGTGTTGGAGAAGGAGGATTGTGCAGGAGGATTGTGCCGTTCCGTGGATGTGGACGGGGCTCCGATGGATATTGGCGGAGGACATTTCCTCGATACAAGAGACCGCAAAGTAAATGAGTTCCTGTTTGGATACATGGGAGAAACGGAATGGAATCAGTATGACAGAGACAGCAGGATTGACCTGGGCGGGATCCTGGTTCAGCATCCCCTGGAGGCCAATATCTGGCAGTTGGATATAGAAAGGCAGGTACAATACCTGAAATCCATTGCGGCAGCCGGATGCAATACGGGAGCGGCTAAACCGGATGGCTTTGTGGACTGGATTTACTGGAAATTGGGGGAGCGGATTGCAGCGGATTATATGCTGCCCTATAACCGGAAAATGTTCGGGGATAATCTGGAAGAGCTGGGCGTCTACTGGCTGGAAAAGCTTCCGGACGTAAGTTTCGAGGAAACGTTGTTGAGTTGTCTGGAAAGAAAACCCTATGGAAAAGAGCCGGGACACGCCAGGTTTTATTATCCGAAACAGTACGGATTCGGAGAATTGTGGCGCAGGATGGCGGATGCGCTCGGAAAACGGATCGAATATCAAAAACAGATCCGGACGATAGATTTTGAAAAAAAAGAGGCAGTTACGGCCGATGGCAGCGCCTATAGAGCGGATGTGATCGTGACGACAATTCCCTGGCGGGAAATAGAAGACTTCTTGCATATGCCGGAAGAAATACGGAAGGCAGTGGGGAAATTGCGGCATACGTCTGTGCAGACGGCATATTTTCCGGAGAATCTGGATACCGAGGCGCAATGGATTTATTATCCCGATCTTAACCTTCCCTATCACAGAATACTGGTAAGGCATAATTTCCTTCCCGGCAGCAGGGGATACTGGACAGAAACAAATATGGAGCGTGCCGGAATGGCAGAGGAAGGTATTTTCAGCCATATAAACGAGTACGCATACCCGTTAAATACAATCGGAAAACCGGATGCCATGAAGCGGCTGCTGGATTGGTGCAGGGAAAAAGGCGTGTACGGGCTGGGACGATGGGGCGAGCATCAGCATTATAATTCTGATGTTACGGTACGCCTTGCGATGGAGCTGGCGGAGAGGCTGAATAATGAGAGGATAATCTAATAATCGCGTTGGAGTTTCGAAGATATCTTCTTTTTTTTCGTTCTATCGCTGTGCCGTCTTTGATTTGCTGGAAAAGTATCCGGCTGTATATGTGCCGTGAATGCTCATTATGGGCTTCGCGGCATATTTGTGTCACAGAAGAAATGTCCGGACAGTATCGACGGGCATGGATTGTGCTTCATATTATTTTTATGTCATATTTTTAACATTTTCTTTTTTTTTCTGATATAACTTCCCCGAAGAAACAAATAAAATGTAAAAGGCAAATAAAATAAAGAAAGAATAAGAATAAGCGGGTGCGTGTTATGAAAAAAAAAGTGTGATAGTAGCGGCAACAGTGACTGCTTTCATGCTGGCCGGCTGCGGGGATGCGGAGATGGCGGGCGGTGTGAAAACATATTATGCCGCGATGGAGAGCAGTTCCTATTATGAAGATTGGGCGCGTCAGCTTGGAGAGCAGGCACAGATGCAAGGTCTGGAATTTGACGTGGGTTATGCGGAAAATTCTGTCGAAACGCAGGATATGCAGATGAAAAACGCCCTGGAACAGGGCTGTGACGTATTTTTGTGCGAGCCGGTTTCCGCTGATATTGTAACGGAGTTGAAAGTGGTGGCAGGAGATGCTCCGATTGTATTTATCAACAATGCGCCGGATGATGGGCAGTTGGAAAAAGATCATTATATCTATGTGGCGTCGGATGAGTATATGGCAGGCCAGTATCAGGCCGAATACATATTGGAAAGGTACGGCGGCAAAGATGAAATCAATATCGTACTGTTAAAAGGCCCGAAAGGAGCTTCCGGAACCAAAGGAAGGACAAAGGGACTAAAGCAGACGTTGAAGGCAAGCGGGAAAAGAATCAATTATGTGTTTGAAGATTATGCAGATTATAATGAGGAAACGGCCAGGGAGCTGATGGGAATATTTTTAAAAACAGGCAGACAATTTGACTGTGTGGCGGCAAATAACGATGATATGGCGTTGGGGCGGTTACAGCCTGCGAGGCGGCAGGGCTTGATCTGGGCAATATCTTATTTCTGGGTGTAGATGCTTCTGCTAACGGATGTCAGGCGATCAGTGACGGAAGAATGGACTTTACGGTGTATCAGCCGACCTCTGAACAGATAGTGGCTGCGGTTGGGGCAGCCGAAAAATTGGCTGCGGGGCAGTCGATTGGAGATATAGAATATGCCACAGAGGATGGGAAATATATACTAATTCCTTTTGAGAAAGTAGATGCCAGCAATGTGGCGCAATACAAATAAAGTTCGGAGGCGTTTCTATGAAAAAGGAGAAGCAGGATCAGGGGAAATTTATTTCAATAAAAGCAAAGCTGTTGGGGATTATACTGCCTGTGGTTATTGTGATTGTCATAGTGCTTGTCAGCCTGTCCTATCATGTGTCAAAGAAAGTGATTCAGTCAAATGCGGAGGAACTTTAAAAACGTCGGTGGAGAGCCAGGCCGCTGAGATTGAGGCGTGGCTGGATCAGAACCTGACATCTTTTAATGTCCAGAAACAGACGTTGGAGTGGCTGGATTTTGATGAGAGACAGATGCAGACTTTTCTGGATGCCTACTGTGACTTTGACGGTAATTATCCGGGCGGGGTGTATGTTGCGGATGCAGATGGCACACTTTATGTGGGACAGGCAGTTGGCAGACCGGGTAAAAGTGTCGTTTTACGAAATCCGGATGAGAGTGGAAATTATGTCAATAACGGTGATTTTATCGAAAACGAAGACCTGGCGGATGACAGGAACTGGCAGTTTCTCACAGCTCTTGAGGGGGAAGGGACGGCGGAAATTCAGAACGACGAGATTTCTATTCAGACGACCAATGAAGGAACAGTAGACTACAGTATTCAGTTGGTACAGGCGAATCTCCCGATTCAGAGAAAAGGTGTGTACAGGGTCAGCTTTGATGCCTACGCGGATGCAGACAGAACTATTGTCGTGGCAGTTACGGCGCCGGATCGTGAGTACAAGCGTTATTTGGAAGACCAGACAGTGGAGTTGACTACGGCGAAGAAGACTTTTACATACGAGTTCACGATGACAGATAACGACGATGCGAACGGCCGTATAGATTTTAATATGGGAGCGGTCGGTTCGACATCAGAAATCAGGATAAGCAATGTGTCGATTGTCAAGATGGATGAGGCGTCTTTGGCAGGTGGTGAAGCGAAGCATTCATGAGTTCATGAATGCGGTGGCAGACAGAATAGCCCGGAATGAATTTAACGCAGTTGAGATTGATGGGAATATGTCGGTATTTGAAGAGATAGATGGAACGGAGTGGGTGCTTGTATCTTATATTCCCACCAAAACAATCTACAGTGACTTGAATGGCCTCAGGAATATCATGATCCTTTTTGGAGGTATTTCCATCCTTATGTTGACTGTACTGATTGAACGGAGTGTTCATCTTATTATCAGGCCGGTCAAGAAATTGACAGATGTCATCACGACTATGACAGATGGTGATTTCACGGTACGCAGCCAGCCAGACAGCAATGATGAGATTGGAGTGATGAGCCGGTGCGTGGAAAAGTTTATTATTGCCATGAGCGGCATAATTGCCTCTATCAACGGAGTTTCCGGAACACTGCATCACCAGGCGGACGAGAGCAGGGACATATCCGGCCAGATGTATGACGCTTCAAAGCACCAGAATGAATCGATGCGGGAGCTCAATAAAACAGTGGAGGAATTGTCTGTTTCCGTAAACGGAATCGCCCACAGCGCGACGACGTTAGCGAATTTGGTGGAAGAGACCAGGAGTGACGGTGAGGGAGTGAATGGCAAAATGCAGGAAACGGTTGATGTTTCTCAAAAAGGCAGGGAGGCCATGCAGGATATTAGCGCCGCGATGCAGAACATCAACAGTTCCGTGGCGAAATTGCAGGTTGCCATTGATAAAGTGGGAAATGCCTCGGAGGAGATTATCAATATCACAAAGACCATCAGCAATATTGCCGATGAGACTAACCTGCTATCCCTGAACGCCTCTATTGAGGCAACACGTGCAGGGGAGGCTGGGAAAGGCTTTGCCGTGGTGGCGGTGGAGGTTGGTAAATTGGCACAGACGAGCGCAGAATCTGTGCAGAACATTGACAATTTAATTTTGGAGATTAAGGCGCTGATTGGCGATGTTGTAAATCAGGCGAACGATAGTATGAAAAATATTAACAGCAGCAGTGTATTGATTGAAAATGCGGTGAGCACTTTTGACGTTATCTTTGAAAATATTGCCTCCGTCGGAGACTTGGTTGAGCAAATGATACAGAAAGTTGATCAGGTGGAGGATGTGGCGAGAGACGTTGCCTCCATTTCCGAGGAGCAGGCAGCAAGCTCTCAGGAGATACTCGCATCTTCGGATGCTTTGGTAGAACAGGCGAATGGCCTGATGGCTCACAGTGAAGATGTGGCAAGGGAATCGGAGGAGTTGAGCAATTCAGCGGAAGAACTGGCAGCACAGATAGGAACTTTTAAAATTTAGAATTATAAAAATATGAGACAGGAGGTATTAAGTTATGGAAGCAATTCGTTTTCTAGATAATGACGGCGTCTTTTCGGTGGAACAGCCGGAGAATTACAGTTATCTTTATTTCCCGATTGCGGGAGAAAAGGGACTGAAAAGCTGTGTAACGCCAAATTTAGGCGGTGATAGCAAGATCAATCAGGAAGCTTTTCTGTTAGAGCCGGTAAGTTCGGAAAATTTGCACAATAACAGGTCTACGAGGAATTTCTGGTGTATCGTGGAAGGCGTCGGATGCTGGTCTGCCACAGGGGCTTCGGCAGAAGCGGAGGATAAGAAATTTACCGAAGGGCAGGATGAAAGTACATTGACTGCAGGCCTGATGTGGCAGACGGTGAAGAGAAAATCGAAGAAATATAAACTGGAGGCGGAGATCACGTCTTTTGTTCCGGTGGATGATAACGTGGAAGTCATGTGTGTGGCACTGCGCAATATGGCGGAAACGGAACAGAAGATCACGCCGGTTGCAGCCATCCCGATTTATGCAAGAAGCGCCGATAACATCAGGGATCACAGGAACGTTACATCCATGCTGCATCGGATACATACGCGGCATTACGGCGTCACGGTAAAACCCACTATGTCTTTTGATGAAAAAGGGCATCGGAGAAACCACCTGACCTATTTCGTGTCAGGAACAGAAGGGGGAGGGGCGAAACCTGTTTCCTTCTATCCCACAGTGGATGCTTTTATCGGGGAAGGCGGTACTTTTACACATCCGGAGGCAGTTTACCGAAACAGGGAGGGAGTGCCTGAAGGAATGGAAATTGCCGGCAGGGAGGCGGTGGGAGGTATCCGCTTTGCACAGGTAACGCTTAAGCCGGGTGAGACGGTAGAATATGTGATCAGTATGGGAGTTGCGGAGCAGGAAGAAGATGTGGAACGACTTGCATTATGCTATGATTCTTCCACCAAAGCGAAGCAGGCGCTTGACAGAGTAAAGGGATATTGGCAAAAGCAGGTGAATGTCAGGTATCATACCGGTGATGACCGTTTTGATTTCTTTTTGCGGTGGGTGAGTTTCCAACCCTTTTTGAGGCGTCTTTACGGATGCTCTTTCCTGCCCCACCATGACTACGGCAGAGGGGGAAGAGGCTGGAGAGATTTGTGGCAGGACTGCCTGTCCCTTTTGTTGATGAATCCCGTGGATGTGCGGCAGATGATGGTCAGCAATTATGGCGGGGTGCGGATTGACGGAACGAATGCCACAATCATAGGCAGCAAGCAGGGAGAATTTATTGCCGACAGGAATGGGATCAGCCGTGTCTGGATGGATCATGCTGTCTGGCCTTTTATGACGACGAAGCTGTATCTTGACCAGACCGGGGATCTGGAGGTTTTGCTGGAGAAGGCAGAGTATTTTAAAGACACACAGGCAGGAAGAGGAACAGAAATCGACAAGGACTGGAATGAAGAATATGGCATGCGACAGAAAACAGCCGGCGGCAGCACATATACCGGAACGATTCTGGAGCATCTTCTGGTAGAGCATCTGTGTGCGTTCTATGAGGTTGGGGAACATAATGTAATGCGTCTACGCGGCGCGGATTGGAACGATGCGTTGGATATGGCAGCGGATAATGGTGAGAGCGTGGCATTTACCTGTGCCTATGCAGGAAACCTAAAACAGCTTGCTGACTGTCTGCGCCTTATGAGAGACAGATTGTCCTGCACGGAAATAGAACTTTTGGAAGAGATCGGCGTTCTGCTGAAAGACGATAGGGAGATTTATGACAGTATAGAGGCCAAGCGGGCGGTATTGAAGGAATATACGGATCTGTGCAGACATGATATCAGCGGCAGGAAGATACTGACGCCGATTGACAGTCTGATCAATAATCTGACTCATAAAGCGGATTGGCTTATGGAACATATCCGCAAGACAGAATGGCTCCGGGGAGAAGAAGGAGAAGGGTGGTTTAACAGCTATTATGACAATCACAAAAACGCGGTGGAAGGCATTTCGGAAAAGGGCGTCCGGATGATGCTGACCGGACAGGTTTTTGCCATTATGAGTGGGACTGCAACAAATGACCAGATAAGTCAAATTTGTAAAAGTGCTGACCATTATCTGTATGATGCAGCTATTGGCGGTTATCGTTTGAACACGGATTTTAAAGAGCTTAAGTTTGATATGGGAAGAATGTTTGGGTTTGCCTATGGAGAGAAGGAAAACGGAGCTGTTTTTTCCCATATGACAGTAATGTATGCAAATGCGCTCTATAAGAGGGGATATGTAAAGGAAGGATATAAGGCGCTTCAAACGTTGGCTGATACGGCGCTCCATTTTGAAACCAGTAAAATCTATCCTGGCATTCCGGAGTATTTTAACAGTGAAGGGCGGGGGATGTATCATTATCTCACAGGCGCTGCAAGCTGGTACATGATGACTATGATTACGGAAGTATTTGGCGTACATGGGGAGGCGGGGGATCTTGTGATCAGGCCGAAACTTTTGAAAAAACAATTTGATGAAAACCAAACGGCGTCTATCAGATTGTTTTTCGACGGCAAGGAGTTTGAAGTTATTTTCAAAAACGAAGAGGGAGCGGAGTACGGCGCATATAAAATCGGCAGGGCGGCCTGTGACGGCGAATCGCTGCAAATCGTTGACGGTATGCAGGCTCTGGTCGGGCATGCTGTATTGCAGTCTATGGAGACGGGGCTGCACAGGATCGAAGTGGAGTTGGTTTCTGCCTGAGAGCAGAAACCAACATTTTGAAACTTGTATTTTACCAGGAAGTGCGGTAATAGTGGTCACGGTATTTCTTGGGAGTCACGCCGGTCAGTTTTTTAAAGGTCTGGATAAAATGGCTCTGAGAAGAGAAGGCAAGGTAATTTGCAATTTCAACCAGACTATAATCAGAGTATCGGAGCAGGTGCTGTGCTTTTTCAATTTTCATTTCACAAATGTACTCGCTGACGGAAACGTTAAGCTCTTTCTTAAAAAGCCGTGAGAGGTAACTCGGGGAAAGCCCTGTATGTTCCGCGAGTTTATCAACGGTGATCCGGCGGTTGATGTTGCTGTAAATGTAGTCCATACAAAGAATGATGGGTTTTGGCAGAAAGTTATGTTTCTTCACCAGTATCATTTTTCTTGTGTAGTCGAGAACCATCTGGGTATGCAGCTTGGAGATGGCATCAATTGAAGTGCAGGCGTCCATCTTCAAAATATAGAAATCGCTGAGTCGGAATGCCTGCTCTAATTCCATACCGGCCTCCACACAGCGTCTGGTAATCATGGCAACTGTGACAACAAAATGATATTTTAGATTGGTAAGGGGATTGGTAGAGAGGATGCCCATGCCCTCCGGATTGGTAAAGGTATTCTCTCTGCAGTTCCTCTCAACAAAATCCATATCACCTGAACTGACTGCCTGATAAAAGTAATACTCTTCTTCTAACGGGCGGTGTGAAAGGGACTCTTCACTTTTTTGCAGTTCTTCCTGAAACCATTCGGTTCGTAAATTCATCTTTTTCCCCTATTATGCACGACTCATTGCTTTTGTGGAGCTTGGTTTTCCACTGCGCTCATTATATCATGAATCTGACATTTTTGTATATAACTTTATATATCGCAATCAGATATAAGACTATACTTTTGAAAAACACGAGGAGGTTGGGTATGAAATTTGGCTATTTTGATGATGAGAAACGGGAATATGTGATTGAAAGACCGGATACGCCGGCACCCTGGGCGAATTATCTTGGCTCCCCGGAGTATGGCGCTATCATTTCCAACAATGCCGGAGGATACAGCTTTGCCAAATCCGGCGCTAACGGCAGGATTCTGCGATATATTTTTAATCAGTTCGATCAACCGGGACGTTATATTTATATCCGTGATAACGAGAGCAAGGATTATTGGTCTGCCTCATGGCAGCCGGTGGGAAAGGATCTGAAAGATTATAAGAGTGAATGCCGTCACGGAACGGCATATACCAGAATGATTGCAGATTACAGTGATATTCATTCGGAAGTTTTATATTATGTTCCACTTGATAAATCTTATGAGGTTTGGAACCTGAAAGTGACGAATCTTTCCGGGGCGGCAAGAAGCCTGACAATTACGGGATATGCTGAATTTACAAATGTTAATAACTATGAGCATGATCAGGTAAATCTGCAATATTCGCAGTTTGTTACCAGCACTGCTTTTATGGGAAACCGGATTCGGCAGAAGATTCATGGTAATCTGGATACTTTGGAGAAAGGAAAAGATGTAGATAACAAAACGGTTATCGAACGCTTTTTTGGTCTGGCAGGGGCGGAAATTTTCTCATACTGTGGAGACAGAGAGGCTTTTTTGGGAAGATATCATGGCTATGGCAATCCTGACGGTGTGGTGAATGGCAATCTCGGCGGAGAACTCAATTACAATGAAAACGGGTGTGGTGCGCTTGCCGCCCGGATTACACTGACGCCGGGGGAGACGAAGAATATAGCGTTTATTCTGGGTATGAAAGAAGATGCGGAGGCGGAAGAGATTCTGGACAGCTATCGGAGCCCGGAGAAAACCTGTCGGGAAGAGCTGGAGGAACTGATTACATATTGGCATGGAAAACTCTCCCATTTTCAGGTCAAAACGCCAAGCTCGGAATTTAATACCATGATCAATACATGGAATGCCTACAACTGCTTCATGACGTTTATCTGGTCACGGGCGGCTTCCTTTATCTACTGTGGTCTCCGCAACGGGTATGGATACCGGGATACGGTGCAGGATATTCAGGGAGTGATTCATTTGGCACCGGAGATGGCGGTGGAGAAGATTCGCTTTATGCTCTCCGCACAGGTGGATAACGGCGGCGGCCTGCCGTTAGTCAAGTTTACGCACAACGCCGGGCATGAGGATACGCCGGATGATATGTCCTATGTGCAGGAGACAGGACACCCTGCATATCGCGCGGATGATGCCCTGTGGCTGTTTCCGACTGTTTATAAGTATATTTCCGAGGCGGGAGACCTTTCTTTTATTGATGAGGTTATCCCTTTTGCAAACAAAGATGAGGGCACGGTATATGAACATTTAAAGCGGGCCATTGATTTTTCTATGAATCATTTGGGCCCTCACGGCATGCCTGCCGGATTGTATGCGGATTGGAATGATTGCTTGAGGCTTGGCAAGGAAGGAGAATCTTCTTTTGTAGCGCTGCAGTTCTATCTTGCCATGTCCATTATGAAAAAGTTTGCTTTATATAAGGAAGATCGGAATTATATCGACTATCTGGATGAGAAGCAGGAAGAGATTGGCGCGGTCATACAGGATTTGTGCTGGGATCAGGACAGATTTATCCGCGGCTTTACGGAAAAGGGAGAGGTCATTGGAAAACGCACGGATCTTGAAGCAAATATGTGGTTAAATCCCCAGAGCTGGGCAGTCATCAGTGGTTTTGCATCGGATGAACAGGCGGATACGGCGCTGAATGCGGTATACGAGAGGCTGAATACGGAATATGGGGCAGTTTTGATGGATCCGCCTTATCACAAACATGCTTTTGACGGGGCGCTTGCTGTGATCTATAACGAAGGAACGAAGGAAAATGCGGGTATTTTTTCACAGTCTCAGGGATGGATTATCTTGGCGGAGGCACTCAGGGGACATGGGGAACGCGCTTTTACCTATTTTATGGAAAATGCGCCGGCAGCCCAAAATGACCGGGCCGAGATACGCAGGTTAGAGCCTTATTGCTATGGCCAGTTTACGGAAGGAAAGGACAGCCCGCATTTTGGGCGCTCTCATGTACATTGGCTGACGGGAACGGCATCTACAGTTATGGTGGGATGTGTGGAGGGTATACTGGGCATGCGTCCTGACTTCTACGGGCTTAAGATCGCGCCTTCTGTTCCGAAGGAATGGGAGTATTTTGAGATTGAGAAGGATTTTAGGGGAAACCATCTGCACATCACTGTCAAAAATCCGGGTCATGTGCAGACAGGATGCAGGAAGCTCATTGTTAACGGCAAAGAACAGGAAGGAAACTATATTCCGGCGGAAGTGCTGCAACAAGATTCGGAAATAGAATTGATTATGTCATGAATGCGGATTGAGACATAAATCTGATATTTTTGGATGGATTCTTATATATTGTGATTGGCAAAAAGGATATGCTATTATTTAAGAAAACGACGGAAAGTTATATTCCGGATAAAACCAATTTAAAGAACAGGAGGTACATATTTTATGAAAAAGAAATTACTCAGTGTGGTACTTGCATCTGCTATGATGACAGGTACTCTGGCAGGATGCGGATCGGGCGGTTCAAGCCCGGCTCCGGCTGATAACGGAGGGAGCGCGGAGACAGGAACGGAGACAGCGGCTGCCGATACGGCCGGCGACACAGCCAGTGACACAGCCGGAGCTGATGCACAGGCGAACCAGGGCAAGGTCATCAATATCTACAGCTTCAATGACGAGCTGCGTACGCGTATCACGGCGGTTTATCCGGCAATTGAAAACACATCCGAAGACGGCACGGTGTCTACCTTAAACGACGGCACGGAAATCCACTGGATCATCAATCCTAACCAGGATGGCGTATATCAGGATAAGCTGGATGAAGCGCTTATGAATCAAGCAAGTGCAGCCGATGACGATAAGGTTGATCTTTTCGCTGCCGAGATCGATTACATTGTGAAATATACGGATGCTGATGTGGATGCGGCGATGCCGCTCTCAGATCTGGGCATTAACCCGGATACCGATTTGGCGGATCAGTATGAGTTTACCAAGACAGTTGCCTCTGACCAGAACGGAGTGCAGAGGGCATCCACGTGGCAGGCCTGCCCCGGCGTTTTAGTATACCGCCGCGATATCGCGAAGGATGTATGGGGTACGGATGATCCTGTAGAGATTGGCAAGAAGACCGCGGACTGGGCTACCATGAAGACAACGGCGGAAGAGCTCAAAGCAAAGGGCTACTATACGTTCTCCTGCTACGCTGATACCTTCCGTACCTACGGCAACAACATTGCAAGTCCCTGGGTTGAGAGCGGCTCCACAACGATCAAGGTTGACCAGAAGGTCATCGACTGGGTTACGGATTCCAAGGAGTGGATGGATGCAGGCTATTTTGACCCCACCGTATCGGGACAGTGGAACGCGGAGTGGTTTACGGCGATGAGCTCCAGCGCAAAGGTATTCGCTTATCTTTTCCCGGCATGGGGAATTGACACGCAGATGATTCCTAACTGGGACGGCGAGGAAGGTTCCTGGGCAGTGACGAACGCTCCGCTGTCCTATAACTGGGGCGGAACCTATCTTCTTGCGGCAACCGGCACGGATAACCCGGGACATGTAAAGGATATCATCATGGCGCTGACCGGCGACAAGGAGAATCTGACCAAGGTTGCAAAAGAGTATACAGAGTTCACAAACGCGCAGTCCGTTATGCAGGATGCAGCGGCTAACGATGAGTTTGCATCTGCTTTCCTTGGCGGCCAGAATCCGTACGGCTACTTTGCAGACAGCCTTTCCAGCATCAAGATGGCTCCGTTGTCTTCATACGATCAGGGTTGTGTAGAGCTGATTCAGAATGCATTTACCGATTACTTAAAGGGTCAGATTGATTTCGACACAGCGAAGGCAAACTTCGAGATCGCTATCAAAGAGCGTTATCCTGAGATTACAGAAATTCAGTGGCCGTAATTTTTGAAACGATTAAGAATGCGGTGTAGTAGTTACACCGCATTCTCAATTTAGGAAAGGGGTGTTGTTCGTGCAGAAAAAACGCAAATTAGTCAGTTACGCAAAATGGGGATATATTTTCATTCTTCCTTTTTTTGCAAGCTTTTTGATTTTTTCTCTTATACCATTGGTAGACACCATTCGATACAGCTTTTATGAATATTTTCGGTCAGGGATCAAGGAAATCGGCCCTAATTTTATTGGGATGCAGAATTACGCAAGTCTGATTCAATCTGATATGCTGAAATATGCGGGAAATACCCTGATCCTGTGGCTGATCGGCTTTATACCGCAGATCGTGATAGCGCTGACGCTTGCCTCCTGGTTTGTGGATGTGCGGATGAAGATTCGCTGTCAGCAATTTTTTAAGGTAGTTATTTATCTGCCTAATCTGATCATGGCATCCGCATTTGCCATGCTGTTCTTTACCTTGTTTTCAACCAAGGGCCCGGTCAATTCAATCTTGATGTCGCTTGGGGTAATAGGCGAGGCCATTGATTTTATGCGCACTGCATTGGGAGTAAGGTCCTTAGTCGGAATTATGAATTTCCTGATGTGGTTCGGAAATACGACCATTATGCTGATGGCCGCAATCATGGGTATCAGCCCGGATATTTTTGAGGCGTCGGAAATAGACGGCTGCAACAGCATGCAGAGATTCTTCCGCATAACCCTTCCGCTGATTCGTCCTATTCTTGCGTATACATTGATTACATCTATTATAGGCGGCCTTCAGATGTTTGATGTGCCTCAGATTTTGACGAACGGGCAGGGAAATCCCGATCGTACGTCCATGACGCTGATCATGTTCCTCAACAGTCATTTGAGAAGCAAGAACTACGGTATGGCAGGCGCATTGTCAGTATACTTGTTTATTGTGAGCGGCATCCTGTGCTTTATCGTTTATCGGATTACAAACGATGATGATCCGGACGGCTCCAAAGCGGCAGCCAGAAAGAATAAGAGGGGAAGGAGATAAGATAATGAAATCAAAAGGATATAACTCGTTTCGCACTATATTTGCACATGCGCTGTTGATCATTCTGTCTTTTTTGTGCCTGTTTTTCTTTTACATACTGATTATCAACGCGACCCATTCCCATGCGGAGCTGCAAAGAGGGTTTCATGCGCTGCCGGGAAGCAGTTTTTTAAAGAATTTCAATAGTGTTGCGAATGACGGAGAATTCCCGATGATACGGGGTATTGTAAACAGTCTGATCGTTTCCGGATGCTCGGCGGCAATCTGCATTTACTTCTCCGCATTGACGGCTTATGGATTGTATGCCTATGATTTTAAGCTGAAGAAGGCTGCGTTTACCTTTATCATGGCGATCCTTGTCATGCCTACACAGGTTACGGCGATGGGGTTCCTGCGCCTGATCACAAAGATGGGTATGTATGATTCCCTTCTTCCTCTGATTATTCCGTCGATTGCTTCACCGGCTGTATTTTACTTTATGTACAGCTACCTGGAGTCATCGCTTCCGCTTTCTCTGGTAGAAGCGGCAAGGATTGACGGTTCGCAGGAGTTTCGGACGTTTAACCAGATTGTCCTTCCGATTATGAAACCGGCCATGGCCGTACAGGCAATTTTTACGTTTGTCGGTTCCTGGAACAATTACTTTGTTCCGGCTCTGGTGATACAGTCAAAAGAGAAGATGACAGTACCGATCCTGATTGCCCTCCTTCGTGGCGCGGATTATATGAACCGCGATATGGGTAAGATCTATATGATGATTCTGGTGGCAATCGTGCCGATTATTCTTATCTATCTTTTCCTTTCAAAATATATTATCGCCGGCGTGACACTTGGCGGTGTAAAGGGGTAAGATTTGGGACAAAATACGTGATATTTTAACAGGGAGTATTCCAGACAGGATACTCCCTGTTAAAGTGCTGTATCTGACGATGATGGATACCAAAAAGAGAGGAGCAGGCTTATGTCGTCTTTTTTCACAGTATCCCTAACAACTCCTCGTGTATTTTTCCGTTGGATGCCGCAATGCTTCCTTTCTTTGATAAGTTAAGCGGTTCTCCTGCAAAATCCGTTACTTGTCCGCCGGCTTCCTCCACCAGAAGCATTCCGGCGGCAAAATCCCACGGACTTAAACGCGGCTCGAAGAATCCTCCGGTACGCCCGCAGGCTACATAGGCGAGATCCAGCGCGGCAGCCCCCATCCTGCGGATATCCTGACTGAGATCAAAAACGCGCTGAATGCGTTGAAAGTTTTTCGCAGTCAGCTCTCTGTCATAGGGGGATGTACCGACGGAAATAATCGTTTCAGACAGGGTTTCGGCGTCCGAGACATGAATGGGGCTTCCGTTTAAAAAGCTGCCCTGTCCTCTCTGTGCATAATACACATCTTCCCGGAACGGATCATAGACAATTCCCATTGTGATCTTTCCCTTTTCACATAATCCCAACGATACTACGCTGTGCTGAAAATCATGGATAAGGTTGGTAGTTCCGTCTATGGGATCGAGAATCCAGTAAACATCTCCAGACATCTCATGTAAGCCTTCCTCCTCCCCCAGGAACTGAATATCGGGGAAACGGCTTCTCAGCTCACGGGACAAAAATTCCTGAATGTCGGTGTCCACCTGTGTTACATAATCCGCCCGGCCCTTCGTCTTAATATGTCCGGCTTTTTCCCGATTTTCCACAAAAGCCCTGGCTTTTTTTACCAGAGCAATGATCTCCTGTATGTCCATGATCCTTTACCTGACCTTTCTTCGCGCTTTCTATGAATAACAGTATACAACATTCAAGATTAGGAAAACAATAGAAATCCAAATAGAATTAAATTGACAAATTTAAAATAATATGATAATTTAGTTAGTAAGTTAACTAACTATGGAAGTGAAGAGCTATGAATGAAATAAATTGGGAAGATTTATTACAAGAATTGCGTGAGAAAAAATATAGTTTTGGAAAGTCCATAAGAATAATAAGAGAAAGAAAGAAATTTACGATACGTAAAGTCGCTAGTGAAGTAAGGAAGACGCCGACATATATCAGTGATATAGAACGAGGAAATAATAAACCTCCAGAGAAAGAGTTAATGGAGAAAATATTTGAGGCACTGGAACTGCAACATATGGATACTAGGTGCTATTTATATGATCAGGCAGCGATAGAGCGTGGAAAGGTTTCTTGGGATATAGCCGAATATATTATGGGAAATAGCAATTTGCGAAAGGCAATTCGGATGGTACAACGCAAAAACAGTGTTGAACCGGGTAGTGGAGATGAATTTTGGGCTGAATGTCTAAGTAAAATACAAATTTAGCAGATGTTGTATTTTCGGGTTTCTTTTATCCATAACCTAGTGGTTGATGTTCCCAAAAATAATATGATAAAATAAATGATGCCGAGTATGGGGAGTCTATTTCTGTATCAATAGGGTGAGTTATTTGATGATAGACAATGAAAGTTTAAGAATTGAAAATTTTATAAAATGGTACGAAAGTAATCAGGGTAAATATCGCAACGCTGCTGATTTTGTTCATAATAAGATAATTAACTTCATAAAGAGTCAAAAGCTTAATATTGCAAATTCTTGCACTCGCGCCAAAACAGTTGACAGTGTATATAAAAAAGCAAAGAAAATGGTTGAAAAGGATGGAAAATACTCCTTAAAATATTCTAATCCCCAAAGTCAAATAATGGATTTTGCCGGAGTTAGAATAATTGTTTATTTGCCCTCGGATTTGAAGATAATTAGTGATGCGGTGGAACGGCTTTTTAAAGATCACATATTATGTGATGAGAGTGGTAATAAAGTCGATTTGTTGGGGAAAGATAAAGTTGGATATTTATCAATTCATTATGTTGTGACAATTGATACTAATGAATTGGAGTATACTGATTTAAATGGAATTAAATGCGAGATACAGATTAGAACTGTGCTACAGGATGCATGGGCACAAATATTTCATGATCGGCTCTATAAGGGAAACTATGAAAGTATAGAAGATTCAAGTATAGTAAGAAGAACAAATCTGTTATCCGGAAGCCTGGAACTTATCGATGACCAGATCGATGAGATAGTTAGATATTATGATAGCAAAAATGGTAATTTGAGTAAAAAAGCCTATCAGGCATTACTAAATGAAACTATTATGGAAGATTCTTTAAGTGAATATTGTGAAACGATTCTAAATGGAAAAGTGGAAAAATATTATTCGTATAAGAAGGTTGAGGAATTACTATTATCTTTTGGAATAAAAACAATAAGAGAATTAGATAACTGTAGTAATGAAGAGTTTATAAATGAACTTAAAAAGTTAAATATTTCGATCACAATTGACAGATTGGTAAGATACATATTATTTCTTTTTGATCATGAAAAATTTTTTTCGAATACAGATTGCTCACATGAGTACGTTATTGATGTAGAGATTTATAATTTATTAGATAAATTTATTGATATGAAGGAAATATGCAGCAAACACATAAATCTGAAAATAAATGATAAAGGGGAAAAAATCAATGACTAAGGAAAAACTTTTTGGGATTACAATGGAAGAAATAGATAGGCAGCTTGCTATGAATCCTATGTCTTATGATAAAAATTCGCCAATTAACCCAGACGAATTTTTAGAACCATGCATACGAGGCGGGGAAAAAATATTGGCCAATGAACAGAAAAGACAGATGATAAAGCAAATATACAGGAGATAAGATATGGAATTCCCAAATAGATGGAAAGATAATGTTTTTCATTATGTAAAACCTTCTCCTGAGTTTATTAAAGAAGTAATGGGTCAGATTGAGGAGGTTGTTAAAGGTTTTTGTGAAATCTACGAAATAGATTTATCAAGGATAAAAATGAATACGCTGGCATTAGAAGATGTTATTACGAGAATTGATATGAGATTTTTGTATTTTAGTGTTTTTCATGAAGGAATGAAACCCAATGAGCATAAAACTCTGAATGGACTTCTTATATTTTGGCTTCTTAAGCGTCATCCATTTTGGATTGATATTATGCCGGATGATGAGGAGGATATAGTGAGGTTAGCAGCTCGAATTAATGAAAAGATTTCGCTGCATATCGTAATAACACTCTTAGAAGAGTATAATTCTGATTTCTTTCAATATGGGGAAGACTTATTTAAAAGATATACACGCGAGCTGGAGTATTCGTTTATGTATCGTGATTTGAGTAAAGAAGCTCTTTTCTTAATGTTTGATCCCTTATATTACGAACATATTTTTTCAAATTCATATAAAAAAGGTTCTGTTGTTTTTTAGTGCTACTTGGAACTAGATAACATATTGTAGATTAATGTATGCTTTTGATAGGGAGTCTTAATTGACTTCCTATTTTTTGACGCTCTCAGCCGGCTAAGATATCAGATAACCATCCTCCGGTTTGGTAAGGTGATTCATGAGATCTTCGGGATTTATAGTATCTAGGGCGAAAGCGACGTGAGATTCCTCTGCCGTTTTTTATATTCATTCGGGGAGATGCCGTACTCCTTTTTAAATGAGCGGTAGAAGCTGGAGTAATCTCCGAAACCGCAGGCCGAGTAGAGATTTGTAATGTTGCTGCAGTCAGGAAGGGCCTGAATGCAAAGCGAGAGACGCTTTTTGGTGATGTATTGGTGAACGGACATGCCCAGGTGATTCTTAGAAAGGTGCGCTATATGGTATTTGCTCACATAAAACGCTTCGGCCAGCCGGTTCAGGGAAAGATCCTCATCAATATGGTTCTCTATATAGGATAAGAGCCTGTCATAGAGAGAAGTTTCGTCCCCCTTCTCTGCGGGATGATCGCGCTCATAGCTGATGCGGTTAACGAGCAGGAGCAGGTCGCTGACGCAAAGAGATATTTGCGCTTTCCGGCCAAAGCGCTTTCCGTGGATCTCTTCCAGCAGGCGGATGAGCCGGGCGTGAATCATATTGAAGGATATGTCGTCATTGTGGGTGATATAGTTCTTTTCTTTTATCGTTTTGCGGATGAGATATCCGTAGTCGGCGGAGGCGGCGCAGAGATTGTCGCAGTACTCCCGGCTGATCCAGAATACAAATCTGCGGTAAGGGATAAGGGGATCGTGAATAATCAGCCGGTGTGAAGTGCCGGGAGGAATCAGCATGACATCCCCGTAACACAGAGGATAGACGTCTTGTAACACCTGCATGCTCACACTGCCTTCCAGAAAAAATAGAATTCGTAGTAGTCGTGGCTGTGTGCGTCTACTTTGGACAAACTTTTGTCGCTATAAAAATAAATCTCAAAATCGCGGGACAACATGTATTGTCTTGCGCTAAACTGTGTTTGAAGATTTTTTTTCATATGGTTTGGGTGTTCTCCTCCGCTTTCTCTTTTCCCTCACATTTATCAGTTGTGTCATCACCAGAATAGCAAAATGTAGCAACTTTTGCAATATAAATAACAATTCGGGCAATGGCATTTTGCAGTGGCGTTTTTATAATGAAATTATAGAGCTGCACAGACATGGAAAGGTGGGGAAAAGGATGCAGATGACATTGCGTTGGTATGGAAGTGAATTTGATACGGTCACCTTAAAACAGATTCGGCAGATTCCGGGTGTTACGGGGGTTATTACAACACTGTATGACATGGCGCCGGGTGAGGTGTGGAATCAGGAGAAAATTCATGCGCTGAAAGAGGAGGTGGAACAGGCGGGACTGCATATTGCCGGTATTGAGAGCGTGAATGTGCATGATGCGATCAAGGCGGGTGCACCGGATAGAGATCGTTATATCGACAATTATATAGAGACGCTTGCAAATCTGGGCAGGGAGGATATTCATCTGGTATGCTATAATTTCATGCCGGTGTTTGACTGGACCAGAACAGAGCTTGCCAGGATACGGCCGGATGGCTCCACTGTGCTTGCTTACACGCAGGAGGCAGTGGATGCTTTGAAGCCGGAGACGATGTTTGATTCGATATCAGGTGATACGAACGGTACGGTAATGCCGGGCTGGGAGCCTGACAGGATGGAACATATCAAAGAACTTTTTACCCTGTACCGCCAGGTGGATAACGAAAAATTATTTGCCAATTTGCAGTATTTTCTGGAAAGAATTATGCCTGTCTGCGACGACTATGATATCGACATGGCGATTCATCCGGATGATCCGGCCTGGAGTGTATTCGGATTGCCGCGCATTATCACTAATAAGGAGAATATTCTGCGCATGACAAAAATGGTGGATAATCCGCACAATGGCGTGACTTTCTGCTCCGGCTCCTACGGGACGAATCCGGAGAATGATCTTCC
This sequence comes from Lachnospiraceae bacterium UBA3310, assembly GCA_002361355.1. GTDB lineage: Bacteria > Bacillota > Clostridia > Lachnospirales > Lachnospiraceae > UBA3282. The sequence goes on along the minus strand of DESQ01000017.1, from coordinate 94,270 downwards.
GGACTTGATACGTTCTTTGAAGGGAAGGATTCATTTTGCCCATGTGCGGAATTTAAAATTTATCACGCCCACAAACTTCGAGGAGGCAGCGCATTTATCCTCGGATGGAAACTTCGATATGTATGAAATTATGAAGGCTCTGTATGACATCGGCTTTGTGGGCCCCATCCGGCCTGACCACGGCCGCATGATATGGGACGAAGTGGCAATGCCGGGTTACGGACTCTATGACAGAGCGTTAGGAGCGGCGTATTTGAACGGTTTATGGGAAGCGATCAGCAAAGGAGCACAGAGAGCAAAATGTATTTGAATAATCAGGGAATAGAAGGCACAGAGAGAAGAGAGGCGTGGGAGAAGAAGGGCTACCAGATGCCCCGCTATGACCGGGCGCGTGTGGCGGCAAAGACCGCGCAAAAGCCCTTTTGGGTTCACTTTGGGGCAGGCAATATTTTTCGGGCTTTTCAGGCCAATGTGGTGCAAAATTTATTAAATGAGGGTGTGCTGGACAGGGGGCTCATTGTCGTGGAGGGATACGACTATGAAATTATTCAAAAAATGTACCGCCCTCATGACGATCTGAGCATTCTGGCTACGCTTAAGGCCGACGGTACGGTGGGTAAGACGGTGGTAGGCAGTATTGTGGAATCCCGTATTCTGGATTCGGAGGACGTGGGGGAGCAGGAGCGCCTTAAGGAAATCTTCGCGGCGGATTCTCTGCAGATTGTGTCCTTTACCATCACAGAGAAGGGGTATCAGCTCACGGATGCGCAGGGATGCTTTTTGCCGGCGGTGGAAAAAGACTTTGCGGTGGAGCCGGGAAAGGCGGAGAGCTATATTGGAAAAGTGACGGCGCTTTTGTACGCGCGCTATCAGGCAGGGAAAAAGCCGGTGGCTATGGTGAGCATGGACAACTGCTCGCACAATGGAGATAAGCTTTATGCCGCCGTAAATACCTTTGCAAAGCACTGGACGGCGGCCGGATTGACAGATGCCGGATTTGCAGATTACGTGCAGGACAGGAGCAAAATTTCTTTTCCGTGGACGATGATCGATAAAATCACGCCCCGTCCGGACGCGTCGGTGGAGGCCATTTTAGAGGCGGATCGGATAGAAGAGCTTACGCCTGTGGTCACCTCTGCGCACACTTATGTCGCACCCTTTGTCAATGCGGAGGAGTGTGAGTATCTGGTGATTGAGGATGATTTCCCAAACGGGAGGCCGCAGCTTGAGAAGGGCGGTATCCTGTTCGCAGACCGGAGAACGGTTGAGCGGGTGGAGAAGATGAAGGTATGCACCTGTTTGAATCCGCTTCATACGGCGCTGGCTATTTACGGATGCCTGCTGGAATATCAGAAGATTTCCGAGGAAATGAAGGATCCGGAGCTTCGCGGGCTGGTGGAGAGGATCGGATACAGGGAGGGGCTTCCCGTGGTGACAGATCCCGGCATTTTGAATCCGAAAGAGTTCTTGGATACGGTTTTAAGGAGCAGGCTTCCCAATCCGTTTATGCCGGATACACCGCAGAGGATCGCGACGGATACCTCCCAGAAGCTGGCGGTTCGTTACGGGGAAACCATTCGGGCGTATGCCGCATCGGACAGTCTTAAGGTATCCGATTTAAAGATGATCCCGCTGGTGTTAGCCGGATGGCTCAGGTATCTGATGGCGGTTGACGATGAGGGAGAGCCGGTTACCTTAAGTTTTGATCCCATGCTTGACACCGTTTGCCCCATTGTACAGAAGGTGAAATTTGGGCAGACGGAGGGACTGGAAGAGTTGCTGCACCCCATTTTAGAGAATCAGGCAATATTTGGCGTGGATCTTTTTGAGACGGGACTGGCGCAGAGCGTATGCAGTTATTTTGGGGAGTTGATTGCGGGAAAGGGTGCGGTGAGAGCCGTCCTTAAGAAATATCTGGGAGCAGTTGGCCAGTAAGGATCTGATGGAGGAGGAAAGCATATGTATCCACAGGAAAACAGAGCAAGAGCGGTTATGTCGTTAGATGGCCTATGGAAATTTAAACTCGGGGATGGGGAAAGCGCGGATGCATCCATACCGATGGAAGGAAAGACAGAATTGCTGTATGTGCCGGCTTCTTATAATGACCAGAGGGAAGAGCCGGCGTTTCGCAGTCACAGGGGGATTGCCTTGTATGAGCGGACATTTACGGTGCCAGGCATCTACGGAGGGCAGCGTTTGGCGCTTCGCTTCGATGCGGTTACGCACGACGCGAAAGTCTGGCTGGACGGAAAACTTTTGTGCGAGCATAAAGGCGGCTTTTTACCATTTGAGGCGGATATTACGGAACTGGTCGAACCGGGAAGAGAGTACAGGCTGACAGTGGCGGCGGACAACACGATAGGGCACAGCTCCCTGCCGGTGGGCAACGAGGAGGGAGCTGCCTTTATGGGCTCCGATAATGCGCAGGTGCCAAGCGTCCAGGCAGCCAAACGCTGGCAGAAGCCGCATAATATCCTGAATTTTGATTTTTTCAACTATGCGGGAATCAATCGGCATGTCAGAATCTATACTACGCCGAAGGCGTATATTGAAGATATTTCCATTATCACTAACGTGCAGGGTACGGATGGAATTGTGGAATATGAGGTGGCGGTCAGGTCTGATCAGAGTGCCGTAGGGGAGAAAACGTCTGTTGAGATCGAAGTGCTGGACGCAGAGGGACACTGCGTCGCAAGAGAGCAGGGAGAGAGAGGCAGCGTCACGATTGCGGACGCCCATCTTTGGAATCCGTATCCGTGTCGGGCACACAGTTTTTGATAAACGGAAAACCGTTTTATTTCAAAGGGTTTGGCAAGCATGAGGATTCCTATGTGAGAGGGCGCGGGACGGATCTGTGCCTGAATGTGAAGGACGTGGGCCTGCTTCACTGGATCGGTGCAAATTCTTTCCGCACCAGCCATTATCCCTATGCGGAAGAAATGTATCGTCTGTGCGATGAGGAAGGGATTGTCATCATTGACGAGACTCCGGCTGTGGGCATTGGGGTCAGTGACGGCAGCGATCCGTACCAGACGCTGCACATAAAGGAATATCATGAAAAGGTGCTGCGGGATATAATCGCACGGGACAAGAATCATCCCTGCATCGTGATGTGGAGCATGGGAAATGAGCCGGATACGGAGAGTCATCCCCAGAGCGCTTATGAATACTGGCGGAATCTGTATGACATTGCGCATCAGGCGGATCCCCAGAACCGTCCCGTGACCTTTGTCTGCTGTCAAAACGATTACACGAAGGATATCGTGACGCGCACCATGGATGTGGTCTGCATTAACCGTTATTATGGGTGGTATAACCTGCCGGGAGATATGGACGCTGCCGAGTACGCCTGGAATCTGGAACTGGATTTCTGGGAGAAGACAGGCAAGCCCGTGATGGTGTCAGAATATGGAACGGACTGTATTCAGGGGATTCACGGCACAGCGGGGGAGATGTTTACGGAGGAATACCAGGCGGCTTATTACAGGCGTTTGGGAGCGGTGTTTGACAGGCGGCCCTTCTTTATCGGGGAGCACTGCTGGGCGTTTGCGGATTTTGGAACTTTTCAGGGGGTGATGCGCCCTGATGGCAATAAGAAAGGCGTTTTCAACAGGGAGCGCAGACCGAAGTTAGCCGCGCATATTCTGAAAGAACGCTGGAACCATATAGCCAACTTCTGGGACAAACAGAAATAGGGAAAAGCGACCCGGTTATGAGAAACGAGGCGAAGTGCGGATCTTAGCTGCAAAGCTGTTGACTTGCGCAGTTTATCAAATGCCTGTGGTTATGGCGGTGTGGAATGATTTTGAGATTTCTGTCTATTTTTTGAACAGTGCCAGAAATTATACGCTGCCGCTTACCGCATATAATTTTTTCGGCAACCACAGCTCGGACTGGCAGCTTGTATTTGCCAATGTGGTCATTGCGACACTGCTGGTAACGCCGCCTGATTGGGACTGCCTGGACGGAACACTGTATTTTGAGGGCAGGAAGGTATACATGATTTTTTCCCATGAATGGACACAGGTAGGAGACGGTGAAATCTGTGCGGTGGAGTTGGATTCATCTTTGCAGGAAATGATAGATATTCCACGGGTGCTTTTCCGGGCATCAGAAGCCGATTGGACGGTTGTGCACCATGGATTTGATAAAACAGGGTATGGTATGGGGATCGCATATGCACAAGAGTATAAGGAGAGGGTGTATTTTAAGGAGTGGAGGAGTCTGGTTTGAAGATATCTTCTTTTTTCCGCTCTATCGCTGTGCCGTCTTTGATTTCATATATTTTGTCACAGTTTCTGATGGTAGTCAGTCTGTGGGCAACGATGATCAGTGTGAGTTTACCATACAGCACATTTATGGCTTCCATAACGGCATGCTCCGTCTCGTTGTCCAGGGCGGCTGTCGCCTCATCCAGTACTAATATTTCCGGTTTGTTATACAGAGCTCTCGCAATCGCAATACGCTGGCGCTGACCTCCGGAAAATTTAATGCCCCGTTCCCCTACGATGGTATCCAAGCCATTTGGCAGATTTTTGATAAATTCCTTTATCTGTGCTTTTTCAAGCGCTTCCCAGATGTATGGATCTTCTATCGCTTTTGAGGGCATTCCAAATGCAACATTATTTCTGATGGTATCGTCTAACAGATATACGGATTGCGGTACATAACCTACAATGTGTGCCCATTGAACCGGTATCGTGTACACGTCTATACCGTCCATCTTGACGCAGCCCTTGTTTGGACGCAGCAAGCCAAGAATAATATCCGCCAAGGTAGTTTTGCCGGCTCCGGATATACCGATCAGCGCGATGGATTCGCCTTTGTGTATTGTGATATCAACATTTTTCAAAACCGGCTTCTTCTGGTTTTCGTATTGCCAAAATACGTGTCCGACAACCAGTTTCTCCTGAAAACGCAGGTTTTGTGAAGGAATATCTGTTTTTTCTTGAGCCTGGATATACTGCTTCATCTGCATATCATACTGATTGGCTTCCCATACATTTTGATAAACTTTTTCCATTCCCGGACGATTATAAATAATGCCTGTGACCCGATTGGTCAATTTGCTGATAGATGGCAATATGCGGAAGGCTGCCACCGCAAATGCTGCCAGCCGTGGAATAAAGGTGGCCATTTCGTCGCTGTTAGTGATCAATCTGATACATATAACAGCGATAATTCCACTGATGCAGACACCTTCCACAATCTTATCAGGGCTGTTGCTGAGTACCGTATAAGTTCGTTGTGCTTTCCGATAACGATCGTTTGTTTGCGCATATTCTTTCAACAAAAAATCTTTTCTCTGCATGACAAAAAGTTCTTTAATTCCGCCGGCAATTTGTACGAGGATCTTGTTTCTTTCTGTGTCTAATTGCATGCTGTCAAGACCGGCTTTCTTGACTGCCGGTTTAAAAAAATATATCATTCCCCAAAAGAGGAGCATCATAAAGGCAAATATGCTGAATGTAATGATCGGATCCATACAGATCAGGAAAATTCCAATCAGTAAAATAGTTAATAATTGAGATAAAATAAAGCATATATTCTCAATGATACAATAGACGCTGGTGATATCGTTAAAGCAGCCTCTTAAGATTTCCGACGTGCTGATATCCAGAAAAAAGGTATATGGCCTGCTCATATAGGAGCGCAGCAGCTTAATTGATAACTCCGCCCGGACACGCGTTGAAAAGTCGTTTTGGACATAATTGGCATAAAGCATAAATGCATTTTTCGTGATATACAGTAAAATCAGGCCGATACCTAGCAAAACCAATAAATGATTCGCGTTGTCAACGCCGAATATCAGCGCGCATTTCATCACATAGGGATTGCTCATGACCATATCCGGGGAAATGACAGCTTCCACAAACGGTAAAATTGCCGAGACACCAAGCAGTTCAAACCCGGCGCTTATAACGATCACAATAAAAAGCAATACAAAGTTCTTTTTGTGGCTTTTCGTAATGATATAATTCAATTCAGAAATAATGTGAATTAGTATTTTAAAGTTTCCGCTCATATGCCTTCCGATTGTATCAGACCCAAAATTCTGCTCTTTTTTTGAATTTAACGTTTTTTAGCAAGGATCAACATTCTGTCAGCTAATCCTTCTGTGTTAAATAGTTCCTGGATATGCCTGCTCAAACGCGTAAGTTTATGATAGGAAATTTCTTTGTTATGGTCGTTCCTTTGTGAAAAATTTTGAATGAGTCGCTCATATCCGTTTCCGTATTCCCATTTCTCAATCACGCAAAATTTATCTTCCAGAAGATAGGGCAAGGATTGTTCGCTAAACAGTTGGTTTTGTGTCGATACAGACTGCCCGCCATGCGTCATAAAGAGGAAATACATGGACGGATATCTCGGAACTTCAATTGCTAAGACGGATTTTGGTTTTGCGTATTTATGTATCTTAGTGAGAAATTCTCCTGGTTTCTCAATCTGATTTAAAACATCCATACAGGAAATGACATCAGCGTTACAGACTGCCTGAACAAATTTTTCGTTTTCCATATCTGTATTTATAGGAAAAGAAAGCACCTGAAAGTCTTGTTTTTTGGCAAAATCCTGTTGGCGTTTCCCTATTTCCAGCCAGTTTTTAACGCAGATACCCTCTTCTTCACAAATATCCAGAATGATACCTGCCTTGACCATGGGAGACATGGTGAGAACGCTCTTTGTATCTCTTTCCGGGAAACAGACATTTGGGGCTGGGAATCTCTCGTGAAAGCGTGAGGCATTTTTTTGATTTATGACAAAGACGCTTTTACAGCGTTCACATGGATAGTACATGAGTTTTTTTTCGGTATCCATATATAATCCGGTTAATTCACAATTACATATGTTACATCTTCTCTTTATGTCCATGTTCTTTTGCTTCCTTCCGCACATTTCATCATCATCCTATGGGTGTTTTATCATTATAACTCAAATGAGACATATTTTCAATATATGATTCACTAGATCATCTGTCGGTTGCTTCCTAAAATGGGTACAATAGATAAAAATAGCGAAAGTGAGTAATATATTTTGATAGAGCATGATGTACTGGATAGAATCCAATATTTTCTCAGGTTTAATCATTGGAGTTTATATAAACTTGCAAAAACTTCGGGGCTTCCGTATTCCAGCCTGAATAACCTGATCAATCGAAAAACATGTCCAACTATAGCGACTCTTAAAAAAATATGTGACGGCTTTCAGATCAGCCTTTCTGAATTTTTTAATTTTGAGGAGAATCCTCTTCGAGAAAAGAACTTATCGACGGAACAGCAGGATTTGATCAATTCCTATGAAGCTCTTTCGGTCAAAGATAAGGAGCTTCTGCAGGCTTATTTGAGAGGGCTTTGTAAAAAATAAGGAGACAACGAAAGATGAAATTTCTGAACCGATTTAAGAAAAAAGATAATAGATTTACGTTTGTGGTGGACGATACATTCCAGCTTCTGGATAACCGTGGAACCGTCGTTACAGGCAAAGTACACGGAAAGGTCAGGGAGGGGGACGAGGTCTATATTTTCAAACCGGACGGCACCGTCATGCGGGCACAGGTTAACGGGATGGAAGTCGGGCCGAGGATGAAAGCGTCGGTAGCGGAGAATCAGAATGTGGCGCTGCTTCTTGCGGATATTAAGGATAAGAAAGAGATTGCCAAATTCAGCGTATTGACAAATGATCAGTCCATGGATTTGACCGAATACTTCACGGCAGCGGGCAATGATTCCTTCCTTTGATAATTATGGATGTTTGGCTTATGTTTTCGGAAAAATCGGATTGTGAGTCCTGGCACGATAGGATATAATAATAGTAACTTAATGATGAGATGGCAAAAGAAAAGACAGTCAAAAGGCATTAGGTGGCTGGAGAAGAAATACGGCAGGATGCCAGAACCGTAGAGCAGATTGTCGATGGGATGAGTCTATTTGACGATGATCTGATGTCTATGGTGTTTGATGGTAATATAGAGGCGACAGAGCTTTTGTTAAAGATTATCCTAAAAAAGGACGATATCCAAGTTATAAGTGTTGTAGGGCAGCGGGAATTGCAAAGCCCGGTAGTTGGCGGGCGGGACATCCGTCTGGATATACTGGCAAAAGACAGCACGGGAAAGTATTATAATGTGGAAGTGCAGAAGAAACCGGAAGGGGCGCATATCCGAAGAGCCCGATTTAACAGCAGCATGATGGATTCCCGGATGCTGAAAGCCGGGCAGGAGTTTTCGGAGCTCCAGGATTCGTATATGGTGTTTATCACCCAAACAGATATCTTTGGGTATGGGATACCGATCTATACGATCAACCGTCATTTTGAGGAAATTGACGAGGCGTTTGATGATGGTTCTCATATTGTGTATGTGAATGGAAACTATAAGGGAGACGATACGGTTGGAAGGCTGATGCACGACTTTGGCTGTAAGGAAGCGAAGGATATGTATTATCCGGAACTGGCTAAAGGGGTGCGGCATTTTAAGGAAGAAGGAGGTCGAGAGAGAATGTGTGAAGCGGTTGAAAAGTATGCGAAAGACTATGCGGAGCAAAAGGCAGAAATTGTAAGACTGAACAGTCTGTTGGAGTCCATAAAGAATTTGATGGAGTCTATGAAGTGGTCTGCGGAACAAGCTATGGCGGCTATGAAGGTATCAGACGCGGATAAGGCTATGCTTTTGAAGGAACTGTAAGGTTAAGTAGCCTGTTAGAGTCCACAAGAAATTTTATGGCGAATATGAAGCTGGGAGCAGAGCAGGTGATGAACCTGCTTGAAGTGAATGACAGTGACAGGGAAATATTGCAGAAAAGGTTATAAAGATTTTAAAATGTACGAAGTTTGGGCAGGAGGCCGCAGAGGCCTCCTGTTTTCTATTTTCACGAATACGTAAAAAAGAGTTTTATAAAATTTTCAAACAATTTTAGCACTCACATCTTGACAGTATGGAGTGGATTCCGACTTGTTTCATAGTGTGCCGTAAGTGCTTGTTTTACAGGGCTTGCGGCATATTCTATCATTTATCCTTGTTTATCAAAAAACGTCATTTTGTGGAAAAACGGTGTAATAAATGGTGTACTGGACACAGATAAGTTGATGAGAATCATAAAGGCAGGAGAGATTTAGGGTATACTTTTTCTGAGCTGTTGCGTATAATAAAAGTAGGGAAATCCCTACCTACTATATTTTAGGAGGATCGCACATATGGATGCAAATGTGTTTGTAGATAATGCCAAGGTTATGGCAAAGGGACAAGTTACCATTCCGAAGGATGTTCGGGAGGTTTTAGGGATAACAAGCGGTGACCGTGTTTCGTTTATTGTTGAGAAGAATACCGTCCGTATCGTTAATTCTGCGGTGTATGCTATGCAGGTATTACAACAGGAAATGGAAAAAGATGCCGAGCAGGCGGGCTTACATTCCGAGGATGACGTTATGGCGCTAGTAAAGGAACTTAGGGATGAGGAATGAGAGTTTTGATTGATACGAATGTTCTGATTTCGGCGGCTCTTAGTGCAAATGGTGTTCCTTATCAGGCATATGTGAAAGCGGTGACTTATCCGAATCATGGGTTGATCTGTGAGCAGAATGTGGATGAAATGAAACGGATATTTAATAAGAAATTTCCAAACCGCCTTACGGCGCTGGACAGATTTCTTTCGGTTGCGCTTCTGACTATGGAATTAGTACCGATTCCAACAGATGAAGATGTTGCAGAGTTACAAATTCGGGATGTGAAAGACCGTCCGATTTTGCGGGCGGCTATAGAAGCTGGGGCGGATATCCTACTTACCGGTGATAAGGACTTTTTAGAGTCTGGCTTGAAAAAGCCTGTGATTATGACGCCGGCTGAGTTCGTTGCGTATTGATTTGTATGAAATTTAGAAGTGATGATATGATGGAATCCTGAATGCTGAAAGCGGGGCAGGAGTTTTCGGAACTTCAGGATTCGTATAGGGCCTTTATCACCCAGACGGATATCTTTGGGCATGGGATACCGATCTATACGATCAACCGTCATTTTGAGGAAATTGATGAGGCGTTTGATGATGGTTCTCATATTGTGTATGTGAATGGAAACTATAAGGGAGACAACACGGTTGGAAGGCTGATGCACGATTTTGGCTGTAAGGAATCGAAGGATATGTATTATCCGGAACTGGCTAAAGGGGTGCGGCATTTTAAGGAAGAAGGAGGGCGCTGGATGTCCGGTGGACATCCGTTAGCGCGGATCGAAGTGGAACGGAGACCGAGGGAAAATGTGTGAGGCAGTTGAAAAGTATGCAGAAGATGTAAGACTGGATAGTTTGTTGGAATCCATAAGAAATCTTATGACAAATATGAAGCTGGGAGCAGAGCAGGCGATGAATCTTTTGGGAGTGAATGACAGTGACAGGGAAATACTGCAGAAAAGGTTATAAAGATTTTAAAATGTACAAAGTTTGGGCAGGAGGCCGCAGAGGCCTCCTGTTTTCTATTTTCACGAATACGTAAAAAAGAGTTTTATAAAATTTTCAAACAATTTTAGCACTCACCTCTTGACAGTGCTAACAATACGTTGTATTGTGATAGTGTGAATAGAACAGATGAAAGCAATACATCTGTATTTGCGAGGAGGTGTCTATTATGAATTTAACGAAATTTACGCAGAAATCTATACAGGCGGTAGAACAGTGCGAGAAACTTGCCTATGAGTATGGCAATCAGGAGATTGAAGAAGAACACCTGTTATATAGCTTGCTTACCATTGACGACAGCCTGATTTTAAAGCTGGTCGAGAAGATGGAGATACAGAAGGAATACTTTGTGAACCGTGTGGAGCAGGGGCTTTCCAAGCGTACCAAAGTGCAGGGCGGACAGATATACATCGGACAGGATCTGAACAAGGTTCTGATCGGCGCAGAGGACGAAGCCAAGGCGCTGGGTGACGAGTATGTGTCTGTGGAACATCTTTTCCTTGCCATGTTAAAGCATCCCAACAGGGAAATCAAAGAAATTTTCCGTGAGTTTGGCATCACGAAGGAACGGTTTTTGCAGGCGCTCTCCACGGTGCGGGGCAACCAGCGTGTGACTTCGGATAACCCGGAGGCGACTTATGATACGTTAGAGAAATACGGACAGGATCTGGTGGAGAAGGCGAGAGACCAGAAACTGGATCCTGTGATCGGCAGGGACACGGAGATCCGAAATGTGATCCGGATTTTGTCAAGAAAGACCAAGAACAATCCGGTATTGATCGGCGAGCCGGGCGTTGGTAAAACGGCAGTCGCGGAAGGGTTGGCACAGCGTATCGTGCGCGGGGATGTGCCGGAAGGCCTGAAAGATAAGAAGATATTTTCGCTGGACATGGGGGCACTTGTTGCCGGCGCGAAATACCGGGGCGAGTTTGAAGAACGTCTGAAAGCGGTGTTGGATGATGTGAAGAACAGCGACGGTCAGATCATTCTCTTTATTGACGAGCTTCATACCATTGTAGGCGCAGGCAAGACGGACGGCGCCATGGATGCGGGCAATATGCTAAAGCCCATGCTGGCGAGGGGCGAACTGCACTGTATCGGCGCCACGACGCTGGATGAATATCGGCAGTATATTGAGAAAGACGCGGCGCTGGAGCGGCGTTTCCAGCCGGTCATGGTGGAGGAGCCCACGGTGGAGGACACGATCTCAATCCTGCGTGGCCTGAAAGAGCGTTACGAAGTTTACCACGGTGTAAAAATCATGGACAATGCGCTGGTCAGCGCGGCGGTGCTGTCCAACCGCTATATTTCTGACCGGTTCCTGCCGGACAAGGCGATTGATCTGGTGGACGAGGCGTGCGCGCTGATTAAAACGGAGCTGGATTCCATGCCGACGGAACTGGATGAACTGCGCCGCAAGGTGATGCAGTTGGAAATTGAGGAGACGGCGCTTAAGAAAGAGGACGACAATTTAAGCAGAGAGCGGCTTTCCAATCTGCAAAAAGAGCTTGCGGAGATGAAGGAAGAGTTGAAAAACCGCATGGCGCAGTGGGAGAATGAGAAGGCTTCCGTGGAAAAACTTTCCAAAATCCGTGAGGAGATCGACGAGGTCAACAGCCAGATCCAGATTGCACAGCGGGATGGTGACTATGAGAAAGCGGCGGAGTTAAGCTACGGCAGACTGCCTTCCCTGAAACAGCAGTTGGAAATTGAGGAGAAGAAAGTTGGCGAAGAAGAGTTGTCTCTGGTGCACCAGAGCGTATCGGATGAAGAGATTGCCAAGATTATCTCCCGCTGGACAGGGATTCCGGTTTCCAAGCTGACAGAGAGCGAACGCAATAAGACGCTGCATCTGGATGAAGAGCTGCATAAACGGGTAATCGGACAGGACGAGGGCGTGACAAAAGTGACGGAGGCGATCATCCGTTCCAAGGCTGGGATCAAGGATCCCACCAAACCGATTGGCTCCTTCCTGTTCTTAGGGCCTACAGGTGTGGGCAAGACAGAGCTTGCGAAGGCGCTGGCGGCATCCCTCTTTGACGATGAGACGAACATGGTTCGTATCGACATGAGCGAATATATGGAGAAATATTCTGTCTCCCGACTGATCGGGGCGCCTCCCGGATATGTGGGTTATGAGGAGGGCGGCCAGTTGACGGAAGCAGTGCGGAGAAAGCCTTACTCGGTTGTGCTCTTTGATGAGATCGAAAAAGCGCATCCGGATGTTTTCAATGTGCTTCTGCAGGTGCTGGATGACGGCCGTATCACGGATTCGCAGGGCAGGACGGTAGATTTTAAGAACACGATCCTGATTATGACCTCTAATATCGGCGCGGAGTATCTGCTGGACGGTATTGACGAACAGGGAGCGATCAGGGAGGATGCGGAAAAGCTGGTGATGGGCGATCTGCGAAATCACTTCCGCCCGGAGTTCTTGAACAGGCTGGATGAGACCATTCTGTTTAAGCCGCTCACCAAGGACAACATCGGCGGCATTATCCGGCTGATTGTGGACGACCTGAACAGGCGGCTTGCTGACAGAGAGCTTTGCATTGCGCTCTCACAGGAGGCGGAACAGTTTATCGTGGAGAACGCCTATGATCCGGTCTACGGGGCAAGGCCGCTAAAGCGGTATATTCAGAAATATGTGGAAACGTTGTCTGCGAAGCTGATTCTCTCGGATCAGGTGAGCGCGAAGGATACCATTATGATTACGGTGGAGGACGGCGCACTGACGGCACGGAGAAAGTGAATGACAGAAAAATAGCAAGTGCAATTTAAATAGAAAGATCATGTGAAATAAGACGGCATGATAGAAAGGAATATAAAATAAACGATGGAACAGTCCGGCGTGGGAAAGCAAAAAACCGCCGGACTGTTTTTGTGTGGAAGCGCGCTGTGGATGAATGGGGTACTACTGGTAAGATAAGGACAAATGTGGTATGGTAGAATAAGTGGGAAAAAATGGAACAAACCACCTGTGATTAAAATAAGATTTAGCAGAAATCAAAGAAAAAAATGTCAAAACAAGGTAACGCTTGTGGATAAGCCATTGATTTCCTAAAAAACTAAATCCAGTTTTAGCGGAGTGGATAAAAACAAGGAAGCATGTTTTAGACGGTAGAAGAAAAAGAGAAAACAGGAGGAGAAAAGCATGAGATATCCGGCATTTTTGCGGGATAAGGGGACGATTGGATTTGTGGCGCCCTCTTTTGGGTGTGCGATAGAGCCTTATAAAAGCGGTTTTCTGAATGCGCAGAAAAGATGGCAGGCGCAGGGGTATCGGCTGCAGCTTGGGCCAAACTGTTATGCGGACGATGGCGTGGGAATCAGCAGTACGCCTGAAAGCTGCGGAAGGGAATTGACAGACGGGTATTGTGATAAAAATAACGACTGTCTTATTTCCTGCGGCGGCGGTGAATTGATGTGCGAGATACTGGATTATGTGGATTTTGAACGGATTCAGGCGGCTGCGCCAAAATGGTATCTGGGGTATTCGGACAATACGAATTTTACTTTTCTTTTGACGACGCTGTGTGATACGGCCTCCGTTTACGGGCCATGTGCGGCGGCCTTTGGTATGGAAACATTGCACCCGTCATTGAATGATGCGATGGCGCTTTTGCGAGGGGAAAAGATGACTATGCAAGGCTATGATAGTTGGGAGCGGGAGTCTTTGAAAGATGAGGAAAATCCGTTGGCGCCTTACAATCTTACGGAAGCGTCTGTTATTAAATATCTTTTGCCGGACGGCAGGACGAATGTGGAGAGCCTGCGGAAGACGGCGATGGCGTGTGGGGCTGCCAGCCGGACACAGACATCCGCGGCCGGAGACAGTAACGCTGGAACAGAAACGGAGATTGTTTACGCAGGCCGTCTCATAGGTGGCTGCATGGACTGCCTGATCAACCTGCTCGGAACGAAATACGATAGGGTGACGGAATTTATACAGCGTTATCAGGAGGACGGGATCATCTGGTTTCTGGAGGCCTGCGATCTGAACCTGATGAGCGTGCGCCGGGCTATGTGGCAGATGGAGCATGCGGGCTGGTTCAAATACTGCAAAGGTTTTCTGATTGGCAGACCCCGGATGGGGATGGGCGTGGAGGAATTTGGCATAGATCACTATCAGGCGGTCTGTGAAATGTTGTATTCCTATCATGTGCCTGTTCTCATGGATCTGGATATCGGGCATCTGCCACCGGCGATGCCTCTGATCTGCGGCAGTATGGCACGGGTGGTCAGTGATGGGAAAATCTATCGGGTGGAGATGGAATTGAGATAAGGAGGATGGACATGCCAAAAGATCCAGTTATGTTGTTGAGTTATGTAAACTTAAAGTTGCGCGACTTTTATGAAAATTTAGACCGGCTCTGCGAGGATCTTGATGCGGATCGCAGTGAAATTATTGAAAAACTGGCAGGAATTGATTATCATTACGATGAGGAGAAAAATCAATTTGTCTGAAAAAATTAAAATTGCGATTGTTATCGAAGACGAAAAACCGAATGTCCAAAAAGACGGCAGAAACGAAGCCACTGTTTTCCTGACACAGGATTCAGCTATGACACTTATGCCGGTTTTATTACAGAACCGTCTTATGAGCGGCAGTTTTTGCGGCGGGCGGGGAGACTGTGGAAGGTGTGTGGTGCAGTTCCTGGAGGGAGCGCCGCTTCCCACGGGAATAGAGCGGGCGCGGCTTACGCCGGAGGAACTGCGCCAGGGATACCGTCTTGCGTGTGTGGCGAGACCGAAGAGGGACTGCATCATCAGAATTGTGGAATGGGAAGAGGGGGAGACGCCGATTGTCACGGAAATGAATCTTCCGTCGGGAAATATTGACTTAAACGGTCGAGAAAAAACGCTGTCTGAAAATCAAAAACCGGATGTTATAAATTCTTTTGAAAACTCGCAAATGGAAGAATTAAAAAACAGTCGATATATCATTGCTGTGGATCTGGGCACTACTACCATTGCCATGCAGCTTAGGGATATGGAGACGGGGGAGGTGGCGGATACCTATTGCGAGAGAAATCCACAGAGAATTTATGGGACGGATGTGCTTGCGAGGATTGAAGCTTCCGGCAGCGGCAGGGGGGAAGAATTACAAAAACTGGTCTGCGAGTCCCTTATGCGGGGATTGCGGCAGTTTGCCGCTTTTTTGTGCAAAAAACAGGGCGGGGAGAACGAAGTGGTGCGGGGGGCGCTGCCTGGCGGAAAGAGGGCCAAAGCGGCTGCACGGGTTGCCTGCATGTGCATTGCGGGCAATACCACTATGGAGCATCTGCTTATGGGATATGATGTGTTATCTTTGGGAAGAGCGCCCTTTGTGCCTGTGGAAACGGGGCTGCAGAAGATCAGCGCCTCCGGTCTTTTTAAAGGAATGGAAAATCTTTTAGGAGAATTGGCAGGCATGGGTGATGCGATTGTCTCCGACTGCCCTGTCTACATCGCTCCCTGCATCAGTGCCTTTGTGGGGGGAGATATTGTGGCGGGTCTCTATGCGCTGAGGATGCTGCCGGATCTGTTACGGCGGGGGAGAACCACACTTTTGATTGACTTGGGGACAAATGGCGAGATGTCCATCACCGACGGGCAGCGGATGATTGTCACTGCCACTGCGGCAGGGCCGGCCTTTGAGGGAAACGGGGACTTGATTGGCACGGACAGGATTGCGCTTACGGCGGATCTGTTACGGCGGGGCTTGCTGGATGAGACAGGCCTTTTGGCGGAACCTTATTTTGAGGAGGGTGTGCCTGTAGGGAAAGGAAAAGAAAACGCATGTTACTTTAAACAGGAAGACATTCGTGCCCTGCAGATGGCAAAGGCGGCCGTCCGCGCGGGTGTGGAGATTTTGTGGGAAGAGATGGCATGTCCGCAGATAGACGATATTTATCTGGCGGGCGGTTTCGGTTACTATCTGGACGCGGAGGCGGCCTTTGCCATCGGTCTGCTTCCGTCCCACATGCGCGGCAGGGTGCGTGCAGTGGGAAATACTTCCCTCGCGGGGGCTTACGAACTGGGGCGGGATCTGTTTGTGGGCGGAATAAAAGAGGAGACATTGAAAAAGGAACTTTGCACGGTAGAGAGCATCAATCTGGCGAAGAAGGAGAATTTCGGGAAGCTTTACCTGAAATATATGAATTTGGAAGAAAATTAGGCATATAAATGATAAAAAGCAAACTGCGGGTATCCGACGATGAGAGTGAAGGATAAACTGATTACAGCCGTTACGATTCTCGCAGGGATCGTTCTTTCGGGCGGCGCTTTTCTGGTGGAACGCCGCGAAGAACTCACAGATGCGGCTGAATACGTTATGTGTGTTATTGATAAGGAGGAGGCAGTGGACGATCCGAAGAAAATAGCGTTGACATTTGATGACGGCCCACATCCTTACTATACGGAACAGCTTTTGGACGGGTTGAAGGAGAGGGGAGCCAAGGCGAGTTTTTTTGTGATGGGGAAGCAGGCGGAGGCATATCCGGAGCTTGTCCTGCGCATGCAGACAGAAGGCCACCTGGTAGGGAACCATACTTACAGTCATTTGCAGTTGGGGAAAAATAACCGTGAAACCTTCAAGTCAGAGCTTATAAAGACAAATGAGCTGCTTTCGGGGATTACGGGAGAAGAACCGCAGTATGTGAGACCTCCCTACGGAAGCTGGGACAAAAGTTTTGAGTCAGAACTTACGATGATTCCGGTGCTCTGGACGATTGACCCCATGGACTGGTGCAGCAGCGACGTGAACGGCATTGTGCAGAAAGTGACAAAAAAGGCGGAGGAAAATGCTGTCATTTTAATGCATGACGAATATAAGTCCAGTGTGACGGCAGCCCTTGAAATTGTGGATATTTTGCAGAAACAGGGTTACGAATTTGTGACGGTGGATGAGATTCTCTTTGATTAGGGCGTGGTAAAATCAGGAAAGGCATTGGACTTTTGCCCTGTAATATAGTACAATGAGCGAAATGAGAAAAAGCAGACGAACGAATCAATAAAAAGGGAAAAAGGGCATAGATGGGAACAACCGACAGAACGGACGATATGAAAAATCAGGAAAAAGATACCGCAAAAAAGAAAAAAAAGCGCGCAATTGATAAAATGAAGGCGGCGGAAAACAAAAAAAAGGCCAGGGCAAAGAAGGCAAAACAGAAGACACGGCAGGCGCAGGAGAAAAAGGCTGGGAAAAAACGGCAGTCTCGGGAGCAGAGCCCTGTGAACTGGAAGAAGAGATGGATGATCGTGGGTGTCGGCATGGTGGTGCTGGCTCTGGCGGGCGGTATCTTAGGCTATACCGTACAGAAGCATCTTGATCTGCTGGCAGTGGAGAGCGCTGCGGTGGAAGCCATGGTGCACACGGAAGCGGTGAAGCTTGCCGAGTACAGTAAGACCCAGCACAGAAAAGACAGTGTCAGGCAGAATGCGGGCAAGGATACCACGCAGGCGCTTGTGGATGCGGCGCGCTATATGCTGGAAGGCATTAAAAACAGGCCGAAAGAGGTGGAGGTCACTGCAGAGAATGCGGCTGACTTTGCGACCATTGAGAGCTGCCTGATCAATGCGGAAACCGGCAAGATAGATGTGACGATGAAGGCGAAAGATCTGGCGATCAGTGACGACGGTTTTTATTATCTCTTTGAGGAGAAGCCTTATCAGTCGGAGCTGGCGGGCAGGGAGTATATCATAGAGGATCAGAAGGATGTTAATCTGACATTTTCTGTCAATCTCAACTATAATACGGCAAGCTCAAGGCTTTTTTCCAAGTTTGTGGTGGCGGTGAAGAAGAACGGGGCTTTTCTGGCGATTACGAGACCACACTACATCACGAATCCGGAGGCCATCGCCAGATATAATCTTTCCTTTGGAAATACGACCTCCAAAAAGGGACTGCTGGTGGATCCGGAAAAGCTGCAGAGTTCAGAGCTGGATGATCTGGGTGTGAAGCATGCGGCTTACAATATTCCTTTAAGCAGGATCCTCGGACAGACCACAAGCGAGCATTACCCGACGGTTTACTATACCTATAATGGAAGGAACTATGCCTTCAACGGGCAGATTATTGCAGAATACGACTACATATTTACGTCGCTTACAAACCGGGGCATCACCACCACGGCGATCATTTTAAACGACAATTCCGCGCATCCGGAGCTGATTCATCCCAAAGCGCGTTCCGGGGGACGTGCGCCTTACTATGCGTTTAACGCCGCGGATGAGGATGGCATGGAGTGTATTGCGGCCGTTGCATCTTTCCTGGCAAGCCGCTATTCCGGCACGGGCCACGGTAAGGTGGTAAACTGGGTGATCGGCAACGAGATCAATGCCAGAAGCGAGTGGAATTACATCGAGCATATGGATACGGCCGGCTATGTGGACGAGTATGCCAGAGCTTTCCGTGTTTTTTACAATGCGATTTTGAGCATCAACAGCAGCGCCAGAGTATACATATCGCTGGATCAGCAGTGGGGCAGGAGCCTTTACTCCAATAACGGTTACGGCTCCAAGGAGATTCTCGATGAGTTTAACAGGAATTTAAAGGCGGAAGGAAATATTGACTGGGCACTGGCACAGCATCCGTATAATTATCCCCTGACCAGCGCAAAGGCATGGAGCGGCGGTTCCTATGTGCAGGAGGGGGAGAACACGCCGGTAATCACGATCAAAAATCTTCACGTTCTGACTGATTATCTGCAAAAGCCGGAGATGCTGACAGAGGACGGCGAGGTGCGGCATTTGATTTTAAGTGAAATGGGGTACACGTCCTCACAGGGACAGGAGCTGCAGGCGGCATCCTTTGTGTATGCCTATAAGACGATCGAGGCGAATCAGTATGTGGACAGTATGCTGTTTTCGAGAGAGACGGACGCGCCTTCTGAAGTTTCACAGGGGCTGGCGCTTGGGATCTGTACATTGGGTGGGGGAAGAAAATCCATTTACGATGCCTACAAATATGTGGATACGGCGGAATCGGCGAAATATACAGACTTTGCCCTGCGGGTGATTGGTGTTTCAAGCTGGAATGAAGTGATAAGAAGGCATTGATGCAGTGCATGGCAAAGCATAGGCGGCGTCAGAATAATTGAGAAACCAGAAATTGATAGACGCTTTGGCTTTTTTCCTGCCAGTTGGCACAGATGGCGGCGGCGGTGTCTTCATCGGGGACGGACAGGGTGATATCCACCACTGTCACGTCCTTTTCTTTTACGACAAGATGCGCCTCGTACTCCCCGGAGGTAGATTTATAATAGTCCGCCCGGACAGCGGATTCGCTTCGCATGTCCATCTCATGGTCGGCAAAAAAGGCGGCGATATCCTCTTTGATGGAGTCATTTATGCGGTTGCCAAAATAGGAGAGGGTGTTTTTGCCCTCCTCCGTAATTTCCAGATAAGTTCGGTTGCGCAGGGACTTTGCGCGGATCAGCTCCGCGTCGATCAGCTCTGCGATGACTTGCTGCAGGGTCAGAAAGTTTGTGTAATCATGCCCTAAGATAAAATCGCCTATCTGCGCTTTGGTGAGCGGGAAGGTGACACGATCCAGCATGTAGAGGGTAATCAGTTTGTAGAGTGTTAAGGGATCCTGTGTCATAGTGCCTCCTTGAAATAACGATAGCTATTTATTCCGGTTTAGCGGCTGCCTAATCCTGGATATGGGATTTCACTGCCTCGGCTACCACTTCCGCAACCTTGGGGTCAAAGGCTTCCGGCATGATATTATCCTCGCTCAGTTGTTCTTCGGGGACAAGGTTTGCGATGGCGAGGGCGGCAGCCAGTTTCATCTCCTCTGTGATTTGTCTCGCCCGTCCCTCCAGAGCACCTTTGAAGATACCGGGGAAAGCCACCACGTTGTTGACCTGATTCGGGAAATCGGAACGGCCTGTGCCGACCACCCGCGCACCGGCCGCTTTCGCTGCATCCGGCATGATCTCCGGAACGGGGTTGGCCATGGCAAAGAGAATGGAATCCCGGTTCATGGAAGATACCATATCAGGTGTTACGATATTGGGAGCAGATACGCCCACAAAGATATCCGCACCCTTTAAGGCGTCGGCTAACGTACCGTGCTCTCCGTTCGGGTTTGTCACCTCGGTCATTTTCTGCTGCATCCAGTTGAGACCTTCGGTGTCTTTGCCGACGATACCGACTTTATCGCACATGATCACATTTGTAAAGCCGTAGGTTAAAAGAAGTTTGGTGATGGCCACGCCTGCGCTCCCCGCGCCGTTTACGACCACTTTACAGTCTTCCTTCTTCTTGCCGACCACTTTTAAGCCGTTGATGATGCCTGCCAGAACAACGATGGCGGTGCCGTGCTGGTCGTCGTGGAAGACCGGAATATCCAGAGTTGCCTTCAAACGTTCCTCGATCTCGAAACAGCGGGGTGCGCTGATGTCCTCCAGATTGATGCCGCCGAAGCCGGGAGCAAGCCAGGTTACTGCCTTGATGATCTCCTCGGTGTCCTGTGTGTCCAGACAGATCGGCACGGCATTGACGCCGCCAAATTCCTTGAACAGCACAGCTTTGCCTTCCATAACCGGCATAGCGGCATGGGGGCCGATATTGCCGAGTCCTAAAACGGCGCTGCCGTCCGATACCACGGCAACGGTGTTGGATTTCCATGTATAGGTGTAGGCGGCTTCCTTATCCTTCGCAATGACTTTGCAGGGTTCGGCTACGCCGGGGGTGTAGGCGAGGGAGAGATCCTCGCGGGTTTTAACGGGAGTTTTGGAGACGGTTTCCAGCTTGCCCCGCCATTTTTCATGTAACATAAGCGCTTTTTCATTGGTTGTCATAGAAGTACCTCGCTTTTTTTCGTGTTTTTCTGCTGCGCACATTATATAGTATTTGAAAATTCTCTGCAATATCCTGTTGCTGAAAAAATACTTTCTATTTTGAAAAAGATGGTGTATAATATACACGCAGACAAAAATCATTTTCTGAGTCGTATCAGGCGCGAAATCCCTTGACGAAAGAACAATACAGACGTTGATGATATATGATGATAATACAGAACCGGGGAGGAATTTATGAGAGAAAAGTATGAGTCGCTGGCGCTTGCGGATTTAAAAGAAATCGCGAAGGCGAGAGGAATTAAGGGCACTTCAACCATGAAGAAAGCACAGATCGTGGAGGCAATGCTCAAAGAGGATGAAAAAGACAAGGCGGCGGGAAAGGAAGTGGCTGTCAAGTCCGTGGTACCGGCAGGCGCGCCCGCAAGGAAAACGGAATCTTCGGGAGAGGATGAAAAGTTTCCGACGGAACTTGACAGCGGCATGACGGCGAGCGGTATCCTGGAGGTTATGAGCGACGGTTTTGGATTTATCCGCTGTGAGAATTATCTGCCCGGCGAGAACGACGTTTATGTGGCTCCCAGCCAGATTCGCCGTTTCGGATTGAAAACAGGAGATATTCTCGAAGGCAATACGAGAATCAAGACGCAGAATGAAAAGTTCAGCGCGCTTTTATATGTGAAGTCCATCAATGGCTATGCGCCGGATGTGGCGGCGCGCCGGGTGAATTTTGAGGATATGACGCCTATTTTCCCGGATGAGCGGTTAAAACTTGAGGCGCCGGGTTCTTCGGTGGCTATGCGGATCATGGATCTGATCAGTCCCGTGGGCAAGGGCCAGAGAGGCATGATTGTGTCACCGCCAAAGGCCGGTAAGACGACCCTGCTTAAGGAGGTGGCGAAGTCCATTACCAAAACGGCGCCGGATGCACATCTGATTATTCTGTTGATTGACGAGCGCCCAGAGGAAGTGACGGATATCAAGGAGGCCATCGAAGGCCCGAATGTGGAAGTTATTTATTCCACCTTCGATGAACTGCCCGAGCATCACAAAAGAGTGTCGGAGATGGTGATTGAGCGCGCGAAGCGTCTGGTGGAGCACAAGAAGGATGTGGTGATCCTCTTAGACAGCATTACCCGTCTGACCAGAGCTTATAATCTGGTGGTTCCGCCCAGCGGACGTACCCTGTCCGGCGGTCTTGATCCGGCGGCATTACATATGCCCAAACGGTTTTTCGGCGCGGCCCGCAATATGCGTGAAGGCGGCAGCCTGACGATTCTGGCGACAGCGCTGGTGGAGACGGGAAGTAAGATGGACGATGTGGTCTACGAGGAGTTTAAAGGTACTGGCAATATGGAGATGGTGCTCGACAGAAAACTTTCCGAGAGGAGGGTATTCCCCGCCATCGACATTCCGAAATCCAGCACCAGAAGAGAAGATCTGCTGTTAAATGCCGACGAGCTGGAAGCGATCAATATCATCCGGAAGGCGTTAAACGGCATGAAGGCGGAAGAGGCGGCGGAACGGGTTGTGGATTTGTTTGCCAAGACCAGAAATAATCAGGAATTTGTGAACATGGTCAAAAAGATGAAGTTCATATAAATAATGTGAAAAAAGGCTTGCATACCCGAAAATCCTATGCTACAATGTAAAAGCTGTCGGTCTGTGACAGATTTTTGAGTTAAAATGAGAAGAAGTTGAAAGAACGGTATTCTTTCAGGAAAAATTGATTTCGTAACAGCGAAGCTGTTATGAATTACGCGCCGGGCGTAAATTCGCAGGCTGAGAAAGGAGTATATATAGCGATGAAAGAAGGAATCCATCCTGAGTATTATCAGGCGACGGTGACATGTAACTGTGGCAACACATTTGTGACAGGTTCCACCAAGCCTGAAATTCATGTGGAGGTTTGCTCCAAGTGCCATTCGTTCTACACGGGACAGCAGAAGACGGCACAGGCTCGCGGCCGTATTGATAAGTTTAATCGGAAATACGGTGTGGAAAACAAATAAATGCAGTGTAAGAAAAAGGTTGAGACTATCTCAACCTTTTCTAAATTAGGGTAAAAGGAAGAAAAAATGGCGAAAAAGAAACAGCGGTATTCCGGGATCGGCGGCCAGGCGGTTCTGGAAGGCATTATGATGAAGAATAAAGAACAGTATGCCGTGGCGGTGAGAAAGCCGAATGGTGAGATCGAGGTGGAGGTTGACCACTATTACGGCATTATACACGGCAGTAAACTTTTGAATATTCCCTTTGTCAGAGGCATTTTTCAATTTATTGACTCCCTGATTCTGGGAATGCGCTCCCTGAATTTTTCGGCTTCTTTCTACGAGGACGAGGAGGCGAAGGAAACTGCCGCGGATAAGGCATTCAACAAGATTTTCAAGGATAAGGCGGAAAAGGTGCTTAACGGGCTGGTGATGCTCTTTTCTCTGGCGCTTGCTATCGGCATTTTTATGGTGCTGCCCTATTTTATCACCTCCCTGTTTGAGGAATATATCAGAAGTGATTCCTTTATGGCGATTCTGGAGGGCGTGCTGCGGATACTGATTTTCGTGGGGTATGTGCTGGCGATTTCCCTGATGAAGGACATTAGGCGGGTCTACATGTATCACGGAGCGGAGCATAAGTGCATCAACTGTGTCGAGAAGGGCGCGCCCCTTACCGTGAAGGAGGTTATGCGCTGTTCCAAACAGCACAGGCGCTGCGGTACCAGTTTCCTATTGTTTGTCATGTTTGTCAGCGTAATTTTGTTTTTCTTTATCCGGGTGGATAATCCGGTGTACCGCGTACTGATCCGTATCGCCCTG
The DNA here is from genome assembly GCA_002361355.1 of Lachnospiraceae bacterium UBA3310. Classification (GTDB taxonomy): domain Bacteria; phylum Bacillota; class Clostridia; order Lachnospirales; family Lachnospiraceae; genus UBA3282. Next base: position 70,225 of record DESQ01000017.1, on the reverse strand, counting down.
ATTCCGGTGATCGCGGGGATTTCCTATGAGATCATACGACTTGCGGGAAAGAGCAATAACATCCTTGTGCGGATCATTTCGGCGCCTGGCATGTGGCTGCAGAGACTGACCACAAGAGAGCCTGACGAGAGCATGGTGGAGGTGGCCATTGCCGCGGTGGAGGCTGTTTTTGACTGGAAGGCATATCTGTTTGAGACTTTCGGGTATGAGGTGGACGATAGCTGGATGGAGGATAATGGAACGAGCAGCTCAGACATATAAAGACGTATATAAGGCGGGCAAAGAGAAATTGGAGAGAGCTGCTGTCGACGAGGCTTCGCTTGACGCAAGGCTTCTTCTTGAATTTGTCTGCGGCACGGATCGGAACACCCTGCTTGCCCACGGGGACAGGGAGGTTTCGACAGAAGAATGCGATAGATACCGTAAATTGATCGGGCAGCGGGCGGCACATGTGCCGTTGCAGCATCTCACCGGTGAGCAGGAATTTATGGGATTGACTTTTTTAGTCAATAAGGACGTGCTGGTTCCCAGACAGGATACGGAGGTGCTGGTGGAGGAAGTGATGAAAAGCCTCCATGACGGCATGCGGATTCTGGATATGTGCACCGGTTCCGGCTGTATCCTGTTAAGTCTGCTACACTATTCCAACGACTGTGCGGGTGTGGGCGTGGATTTGTCGGAAAAGGCCCTCGCTGTGGCGCGGGGAAATTATGAGAGACTGCGGCGGGAGAGGCCGGAGATGAATGCTGTTTTTTTGGAGGGAGATCTCTTTGAGGCGCTTGCGGGCAATGGGAAGGACGGGTCTGGAAAAGGGACATGTCCGGAAGAGAAGTTTGACATCATGGTTTCAAACCCTCCTTATATAGAAACAGACGAGATTTTGAATCTTATGCCGGAGGTGCGGGAGCATGAACCGGTGACGGCGTTAGACGGCGGGGCGGACGGGCTTACTTTTTACCGCAGGATAGCGCAGAACGCCGGGGCTTATCTGAATGGCGGCGGTATGCTGTTTTTTGAGATCGGCTGTGATCAGGCGGACAGTGTACGGGAGATCATGGAGCAGGCGGGGTTTCGCGAGATACAGGTGGTGAAGGACTTTGCGGGACTTGACCGGGTAGTGTATGGAAATTGGAGGTAGCTATGTTTGATAAATTGGAGGATCTGCTCAGAAAATTTGAGGAGATCATGAATGAACTGAGCGAGCCGTCGGTGGCGGAGAATCAGGAACGTTTTCGGTCGCTGATGAAGGAACAGAGCGATCTGACTCCGGTTGTTAACGCTTATAAGGAATACAAAAAGTGTAATCAGGATATTGAGGACAGTCTCGCCATGCTTGACGGAGAGTCCGATGAGGATATGAGGGAAATGCTCAAGGAGGAGCTTGCGGATGCCAAGAAGCGTGTGGAGGAACTGGAGCATGAGTTAAAAATCCTTCTTCTGCCCAAGGATCCCAACGATGACAAGAATGTAATCGTGGAGATCCGTGCAGGAGCCGGCGGCGATGAGGCGGCTCTCTTTGCGGCGGAGATTTACCGCATGTATGTGCACTATGCGGAGGGACGCCGCTGGAAGGTGGAGACGATGGAAGTGGAGGAGATCGGGATCGGCGGCATGAAGAGCGTTACTTTTATGGTGACCGGCCAGGGAGCCTACTCTGTCCTGAAGTATGAGAGCGGCGTACACCGGGTACAGCGCGTACCGGAGACAGAGTCCGGCGGACGGATACACACTTCCACAATCAGCGTGGCGGTGATGCCTGAGGTGGACGAGGATATTGACATTGTGATCGAAGACAAGGACATCCGCATCGATGTGATGCGGGCCTCCGGCAATGGTGGGCAGTGCGTCAACACTACGGATTCGGCGGTGCGCCTGACCCATTATCCCACAGGAATTGTGGTTTACAGCCAGACCGAGAAGTCCCAGATTCAGAATAAGGCGAAGGCTTTTGCCCTGCTGCGCGCGAAGCTCTATGACATCGAACAGCAGCAGCGCCACGACGCGGAGGCGGAACTCAGGAGAAGCCAGATCGGCACGGGCGACCGCTCGGAGAAGATCAGAACCTACAATTTCCCGCAAGGGCGTGTCACCGACCATCGCATCAATCTGACGATCTATAAGCTCGATAAAGTGATGAACGGGGATATTCAGGAGATCATAGACGCGTGTATCGCAGCGGATCAGGCAGCAAAGCTGTTGAAAATGGGAGAAAGTTAGGCAGGGTTTCGGCAACTTCATAATTTTGACCGTAAACCGACTCATTTGGGGTAAAAATGAGTCGGTTTTTTCCTTTTGTAGATTTTTAGATGATTTCGCAGCCCCATTTTACCCCCCTCCTTAGACAGTTTCGCAGCTCCGTAGATATTGATGTTAGATCGACCATTCTTTGATGTGAATAGGTTGTTATGATATGTGAAGCGTAAACAGTCAACAGAAGAATAGATTGTTATTGTGGCGTTTTGGGCAAAATGTTATAATATGTATGTAAGTTGGTTAAAAACTAATCTCATATTAGGCACTATAATATTTAAAGGGCTTATTTACCAGATTGATACAGTAATCAAGTCTGCAAATAATTCTTTTTGAATGAAAGAATGGTAATATGCGTCTGAGGTGATTGTTTGGAAGATATTTTGAAAAAAGATGGATTGTCATTAGAATTACTGGGAGGCTTATCCTATCAATCAGGACTGGGAATAAAGCTGAAGAAAAATCTTCACTATTTTGACCGGGAAGCATTGTTTGAAGAATTAGTGTCAGTAAATAAATGGTATGATACCTGTGAATTGCTTCATGGGGTGATAATAGATTACCGTATAAAAAGTATCCAGTCGGCAATGATGAAATATGACAGATACTATCCGGACCATCAGGCAGCAAAGGTATTCAATGATATGTTGGGATTCCGGACTCTTTGTGACAGCTATCAGGAAGTAATGGACATAGCTGTGTTAGATAAGATACGTGTAGCGGATATGACTGGCGGTAAGGCAAAAGATGACGGTTATCGGGGAGTCCATGTGTATTTTCAGATGAGCAATTTTCACTACCCGATAGAAATTCAGTATAATACTTTTTATGACAGGCAACTGAATAACTGGCTTCATAAGTATGTATATAAAAGGAAATATGATAACCATGTAGGAAGTTTGTTGCGACAGGCATATGAAGATGCCAGAATCAGAAATGAAGATGAATTTAGGGAGGTGTTGAAAAATGTGCTATCTGATTGCGAAAAAGTTTAATGATACGGGATGCCTTGCGTTACAGACAGTGCATGGTCAGCATTTGGCAGATTTTAAGGAAAAACTGATGAAGGCTGTTGGTTATGAAACGATACAGCTTGTAACAATCAGCCGCCCATCTGCGTACGGCGAGTATGAGCCATATCATTTTGTGGAGACGGAACGGGAGTTTGAAGAAGCGGTAAAGAATATGGGAAAATAATTATGTTTGAAGAATGCAAAGAGGCACATGTGCCGAGACAGTAGTTTGCGCAGTATATTGATGTATATGTACTGAACACTTTTTTTATAGAGGTATATGTGCTGAGCATATAATAAAGATGTATTTGTACTTAGCATCGGATCAGGCAGCAAAGCTTTTAAAGATGGGCGAAAATGAATAAAACGGATTGTTTGCATTGCTAATCGAATGGGTGTACAATGGTGGTATGTCTATTTATGAAGGAGGAGAGTCGTGAACACTATTGTTTGGAACAAGAGATACGAACTTGGCGTAGACTTTATTGATAAGGAACACAAACAGCTTTTCTCAACAATCAATAAATTACTGGCAATCAGTCAAGAGGAGGGTAAAGAGGAATGGGCATGCCGTGAGGGCGTAAAGTATTTAAAGAATCATGTCATTGAGCATTTTGCGCATGAAGAGGCTTACATGCGTTCCATTGATTACAGTGATTATGAGGTACATAAACATCTGCATGATGATTTTCAGTTTCATACACTGCCTGCGTTGGAGGCGGAGCTGGTGGAGACGGAATTCTCAGAGGATTCGATTCGGCATTTTCTGGGGGTTAGTATCGGCTGGCTGGTTGCCCATACTCAGACGGAAGATCTGGCGATCGCGGGCAAGAAGATCAGTAAGTGGACGGATCTGCCTGAGTCTAAGGAAATGGATGCTCTGGAACAGACGATCGTTCAGCTTATTGCAGATACGTTTCAGCTAAAAGCAAAACCGATCAGCAGGCAGTATGGCGGAGAGGAGTTCGGCAAACTGTTCTGTTGCCGTTTCGCCTATCGGAGCGCGAATAAAAAAGAAAGATGGGAAATTATACTCAGTTATGAGGAAAGACTGCTTCTTCGTGTTGTCAGTGATTTGATGAGCACGCAGTATCTGAAAGTTGATGATTTGGTGATTAATATTATCAGATATGTTTCCAGACAGTTGCTTGAAAAAATGAAAGAATGTTTTCCCATGTTGGGACAGTATGAGTTGGACAACGAATCTCTGTTGACACAGGAGCAGCTTGTGAGTGCTTTTGAGAGGGAGCATCCCTCCTGTAGTCTGTTGTTTGATACGGGAAACGGGTATTTTGCGATTTGCGTAACGACGAGTGATTCTATCAAGGGAAAAATTGCGTCTCCTCTAAATTCCACGAATGTTATGAGCCAGATCAAAAGTTACCTTTCGGAAGAGAACAGGAAAAAGAAAATTCTGGTGGTGGACGACTCCGATTTTATGCGGAAAAATATCATAAATCTACTGGGAAAAGATTATGAGGTGTCAGAGAGCAATTCCAGCATAGCGGCGATCAAGAATCTGACAGTGAACAGGCCGGATTTGATTCTTCTGGATTACGAGATGCCCGTCTGCGACGGAAGACAGGCGCTTGAGATGATTCGTTCTGATGAGGAGATCGCGGATATACCAGTTGTTTTTTTGACAAGCCGGGGCGATGCGGAGAGCGTCAAGAAGGTCATGTCGTTAAAACCGAGGGGATATCTGTTAAAAACAATGCCGGAGGCGGATATTAAAAAATTTATAGATGGAATTTTAGCTAAGAAGTAATCCGCAAAGATTTTTTGCGTGGCTTTTCAGGCAAATATGGCTATTGTCAGGGAAAGACATAGTGGTGAAAATGGAAAGAGCGAGAACAAAAAGAGTGACAGTGATCTTTGTGCTGGTCATAGCCGTGGCCTTGCAGGCGGCGGTTGTGCTTTTGACGCCGGCAGCAAAAGAGTACGGATGGAAACAGTTTTTTCTGGAGCCGATGTTTTTGCTTCGGTATGTACTGCGGCCATTTGCCTGTGTGTTATTTGGCTGGGCGGTTGTGGAGGCGGCCAGAGAGTTTGTGGGAATCCGTATCTGGGATGGCAAATCGGAGAAAACCCGCAAGACTGTCCGCACCGTGTTCTATGTGTTGGTGGGTTGTCTGGCCATAGCCGCTGTATTGACGCTGTGGCTGGGTGTGGAAATGGCGTATCAGTGGTATCTTGCGGAAAAAATGATGAGGGAGCAGGGCTGTTTCAATTCATCTGCGGTTTTCCATCTGATGCCGGAGCGGCTTGTTTCCTGGATTCTGTATTTTGATGTGTCATGTCTTGATGGAATAGGCATTTTTGGAGGTGTCTGTTGTTTCCTGGGCGCGGCGTTGGATTTCTGTCGGATAGACAAAGGGAAATTGGAAAAGGAATCAAAAGATAGAATGGAATAGGCAAAGGAGAAGATGGACGTGGAAGTGAAGGAAAACGGCGTGGCGGAGACCATGAAGGATTATGAGAAGGAACTTGAGGCTTCTTTTCGTAAGATCAATGAAGGCGATATTATCAAGGGGACTGTGATCGACGTGAACGAGGAAGAAGTCATCCTTGATCTGAAATATTATGCGCAGGGAATCATCAAGGCGGAGAATCTGAGCAATGATCCGGATTTCCTTTCGGCGGGTAAGATTGCCGTGGGTGACGAGATCGAGGCGACGGTGATCAGCATGGATGACGGGGAGGGCAATATCGAACTTTCCAAAAAGGAAGCCAACGATGTACTTGCATGGGATAAACTGCAGGCTATGCTTGATGAAGAGACCATTGTAAAGGTTCGCATCAGGGAGAGTGTGAAGAGCGGCGTGGTGGCTTATCTGGAAGGCATGAGAGCTTTTATTCCCGCTTCACAGCTTTCTACCGACTATGTGGAGGATGTGGAATCCTGGGTTGGAAAAGAGATTGATGTGAAGGTGATTACCGTGGATCGGGAGAAAAATAAGGTAGTTCTCTCCGGGAAAGCAGTGGCAAGAGAGCAGGAGGCTGAGGAGCGCAGGCATCGGATCTCCATGATGGCGCCGGGAACTGTGATGGAGGGTGTGGTGGAGAGTCTTATGCCCTACGGCGCGTTTGTGAATCTTGGAAACGGCATCAGCGGCCTGGTGCATATTTCCCAGATATCCCAGAAAAGAATCAAGAAACCCGGCGAGGTTTTGCAGGAAGGACAGAAGGTTAAGGTTAAGATTTTAAATACCAATGACAATAAAGTAAGTCTGAGCATGAAAGCGTTGGAGGAGATAACGGCGGAGGCGGATGAGGACAGTGCTCCCAGGGAGTACACTTCCGGGGAGTCGGTTTCCACCAGTCTGGGGGATCTGCTTTCCAAGCTGAATCTTTAGAAGATGGAGTGATCAGGGATATTCAAGGCGGATCGCGGCGAAGGATGTGGAGTTTGTCTTTGCCGTGGTTCGTTTCTTTTTTCTAATGTGCCGGACGAAGATTTCACAGGATGGGTTTCGTTATAGAGTTAGGAGGTGAAAGAAGATGAAAACAGGAAAAATGATTTGGATTGTTGCGTTGAGCGTTGTCTTTTTAATTTTGGCGTCGACCCTGTCGCAGGGGCTTTTGATGCCGTTGCTTGTCATGGCTGGCGTTCCCGCGTGGCTGTATCATATCGCGGGAGGAGCGGTTTATATCGCCTCAACCTATCTCATGGTATGGCTATTTTGTACCAAATGGTTGAAGGAGGATATGGAGGCATACGGGATACCTAAATGCCGGATCAGGGGGAAATGGGTGGTTGTGGCGGTGATTTTGCCGGTGGCAGTCAGTGTGGTTTATTTGTTTTTGCCGGGGCGTTTTGAGATACAGCCGTTAGATGTCGGAACGAAAGCGGCCTTTGTGACCAGAGGAGTTTTCCTTGCGGGCCTTGGCGCCGGTGTGGTGGAGGAAATGCTGTTTCGGGGTCTTCTCATGAATGCGGTGATAAGAAAATGGGGCAGAGCGGTGGGGATAATCGCGCCCTCCGTACTCTTTGCATCTCTCCATATCATAGGTATGAAATTCAGTTTATTGAGCTGCGCGCAGGTGATGATAGCCGGAACGCTGGTGGGAGTTATGTTTTCCCTGATTGCGCTTGAGGGAGGCTCCATTTGGAACAGTGCCATTGTACATGCGTTCTGGAATATGATTATCATAGGCGGCGGCATGACTATCGGTACAGAACCAAACGAGTATGCTGTTTGCAGTTATGTGCTTGAGACGAGATCCTTCCTGCTCACCGGAGGGGAATTTGGCATAGAGTCCTCGGTGGTGTCTGTGATCGGATATCTGGCGGTGAGCCTGATCGCTGTTACGTTATTGAGGGGGAAAAACAAATGAGAAAAAAAGAATTGGCGCTTGCCGTAATTGACAGGCTGAAACAGGAATATCCGGAAGCAGGGTGTACGCTGGATTACAACGAGGCGTGGAAGCTTCTGGTCAGCGTGCGGCTGGCGGCCCAGTGCACCGACGCAAGAGTCAATGTGGTAGTGGAGAAACTATATGAGAAGTTCCCGGATGTGGACGCTTTGGCGGCGGCGCCAGTGGAGGAGATTGAAGCGATCGTTCATCCCTGTGGACTGGGAAAGAGCAAGGCCAAAGATATCAGCGCTTGTATGAAACAGTTAAAAGAAGTTTACGGCGGGCAGGTGCCGGACAATTTTGACTTACTGCTGAAACTTCCCGGCGTGGGCAGGAAGAGTGCAAACCTGATTATGGGGGATGTGTTCGGCAAGCCGGCAATCGTCACAGATACGCATTGTATCCGCCTGTGCAACCGCATTGGCCTGGTGGATGACATCAGGGAGCCGAAGAAGGTGGAGATGGCGCTGTGGAAGATTGTGCCGCCAGAAGAGGGAAACGATCTGTGCCACCGTTTTGTCCTGCATGGCAGGGAGGTCTGTACGGCGCGGACGAAACCTTATTGTGATAAATGCTGTCTGGCGGACATTTGTAAAAAGCGAATTTGACAGATAGAAATTTGGGGAGGATATGTCATATGGACAGGCCCGAATATTTTCAAACGGCATTATCCAATTTCGCAACTGACATGGCATGCGGCGGCGCGATCAGGCATCTTGTAAACAGCGGCTGTACGCTGGATCAGATTGTTGCGCGGTTAAATTATCCGACATCCAGAGAAAAGGCGCAGCGGATCATGATGGAGCATCTGTATCAGAACCGGGTGCTTTTGCGGGAGGAGCCCTCGGATGCGCTGTTTGAAGAGCAGACGCAGTTCGTGCAGGAGCAGGATGCCTATGGAAGACGGACGTTGAGAAAAGTCGCTATTGACCATAACAGTCAAGATAAAGCGACAGATATGACGGGTTTGACAGAGCTGTCGCAACGGGAAAAAGGAGCAAAATTAAAAGATTTTCCATGGAGAGAATCTGTTTACGATCCCAGACGCGACGGAAAACTGACAGAAATGTTATATAGAAAGTGTGAAGAAAACGGGACGGCATACAGCTATGTGTCCTGTGAGTATGCACTTTTTCACAGTGACTTATCTGGTCAAAAAGAGGGGCAGCCGCTTTCTTTGCTCAATAACCGACAACGGGAATATCTGGCGGGCATCCGCTGGGAAAAACCAGCGCTGTATCACAGACTGGATCAGCGGATGCGGGAGATACTCGGGAAGCTCTATGAGGCGGGTGCCTACAGCGGCGTTTGTTTCTTTGCCGTCCGGCGGGAAAAAATAATCATACCGGCAGCATCCTGCGGCTGATCTGTGAATTTACCATAATCCCATCCAATGCTGCATGATAAGACTTACGGCAGTGATGCCGGCCCAGCAGCAAAATCCCATGACGATCGGTTTTCCACCGGTCTTAATCAGTTTAATAATATCCGTGTTCAGTCCGATGGCGGCCATGGCGAGAACAATAAAGAACTTGCTCAGTTCTTTCACCGGCGAGAAAATGCCGGAGTCTACACCGAAGGAAACGGCAGCCGTGGTAATGACTGAGGCGGCGATGAAATACAGGATAAACATGGGGAAAATCTGTTTCAGGCTGACCTTTTTCCCCTCTGCGCCCTCCGCTTTTTCGCGGCGTGTCCGGAGAAAGGCAAGTACCAGCGTGATCGGGATGATTGCCAGCGTGCGGGTAAGTTTCACGGTGACGGCGGTATCCAGCGTCGCGGAGCCTAAGCCCCACATGTTATCCCAGGTGGAAGCCGCTGCGGTTACCGAGCTGGTGTCGTTGACAGCCGTTCCGGCGAAAATGCCGAAGGCCTCCCCGCTCACGGTGGAAAAGCCGATCACCTTACCGAAAGTGGGAAAGAGAAGGGCGGCCAGTACGTTGAAAAAGAAGATAACGGAGATGGCCTGTGCCACTTCCTCGTCGTCCGCGTCAATCACCGGAGCGGTGGCGGCAATCGCAGAACCACCGCAGATGGAGGAGCCGACGCCGATCAGCGTGGAGATTTTACCCGGTATATGCATCGCCTTGTGCAACACGAAGGCGATGACCAAAGATACGGTAATGGTGCTTACGATGATGGGAAGGGATTGCTTTCCCGTCTCCAGGATGACGTTCAGATTTAACCCAAAGCCGAGCAGAATCACAGCCCATTGCAGAATTTTCTTGGATGTAAATTTTATGCCTGTTTCAAAAGGATTTTTGTTTTTGATAAAGATGGTAATGATCATGCCCGCAAGGATGGCAATGACCGCACCGCCGATGATCGGGAACTGTTTGCCGAGAAACCAGGAGGGGACTGCGATACACAGGCAAAGAACAATCCCCTTTCCGTTGTCTTTTATAAAACGCATTTCTATTTTCCTCCCTGATAAGATGACTTGATACGATTTTCCTATATCACGGAGGCCGTGTCAACTTTTTTTTGACAGGTTTCCCTTACCGCATCAGTTTTCTTCGTCCGTGTTCTCTTCTTCAAGTCGTCTCTTTTTCCGATGATAAAGAGCCGAACAGATACAGAGCGTGACGGAAAGCACGGTGCCGAGCATGAAGAAATATACGATAAAGACTGCAAATGCGCCGGATGCACTTTGGTAATCGCGGTAGGAGCAAACGGCGTTGAATAGGGACGCGATCGCTGCGGCAAGCAGGCTTAAGCCGATATTCACTACCGGAGTTGCCGGAAGATGCCTGTCCCAGATGCCGTTGCGAAGGCAGCCGCCCATCAGATAAATGCCCATAAGCATAAGTACGATAAATTCACCGGCCAGGGTATGTTGCACATTTTCTGCTCCGTAAAAAAATGTCTGTGCTGCGATAGCCACAAACAGGCCGAAAAAACCGATCCAGAAGCCCCTGCTTTCTATTTTTAAAAGTTTCAATTCCTGCATTTCATCTAAATTGCTTTTCCTGTTAAACCATTTCATTGTCGTTATCCTCCCAGAATAAATCATTTAATGTTTTGCCAAGTTCTTTACAGATCTGAATACACAGATTTAAAGTCGGGTTGTAATCTCCGGATTCCACCATGCCGATGGTCTGTCTGGTGACGCCAATCCGTCTGGCCAGCTCGGTCTGGGACATATCCTTTTCCATGCGGGCCAGTTTTACTTTCAGATTTTTCATAAAATCCGCCAGTCTCCTTTCTACAGTTTTTCGCAGACAGCGCCTTGTGTTTGTCTTTAGATAATAAAATAGCACGCCCTGAAATGGATGTCAAGTATATTTTACATAAGAAAAATATATATTACATATATACAATAAAGTTTGCAGGTGGGCGCATAGAAAACAGCCGTCAGAAGTGCACGGCTGTTTCGGGGATATACGGATCATTATACGAAATACGCAGGGGTTACAGGAAATAGGAAAATTGCCCCTGTTCTGACTCCAGATGGAGAACCTTATGCGACCTGTAATAGGTGGGCGTGCAGCCCAGAAATTTTTTAAAGAGCTTGTTAAAGTAGCTGGTATTATTGAAGCCCACAGAACTGGCAAGTTCAGCGATAGAACCGAAGTCCTGGCCGGAATTCATCAGTTTTTTTGTGGATTCATAGATTCGATATTTCATTAAATATTCAAAAGGACTCATCTGCAGGGTTCTCGAGAAACAGCGGCAGCATTCGCTTTTGCTGACATGGATACTGTCGGCGATGTCCTGCAGCGTCAACGGCTCTGCATAGTGTGTCCGGATGAACAGCATTGCCTCCTTGACACGCTGTTCGTCCGGCGATATACGGGAAACTGCGGGGGTGTCCATGTGGGGAAGCTGGCGAAGAAGTTCCACCCAGAAATGGCACAAATATCCCTTGGTGGCAATTTCATACCCGAAATTTTGAGCCAGATTTATGTCTATTACATCTTTTAAGGTTTGCAGCATACGTTCATGCCAGGGCGCGCTCTCGTCCAGAAAAAAGGCTTTGAAAAGGTGATAATCCTGCATCGGCAGCAGATACTCCGTCTGCAGATAATTACTTTTATGGCCAAAAATAAAATCCGGGTGAAAGATAAGAGAATGAAAGGTACAGCTTTTCTGGTTATGGGCATGGATACAATGCATGACATTCTGGTTAATGATAAGGCCCTGTCCCGGTTTGATGAGATAGGAGGTGTCGTCTGTGGAAACTTCCGCCATGCCCTGATCGACAATCAGAATTTCCATCTCTTCATGCCAATGCCAGCGGATCCAGTTCATATAAGATTTGCGAAGATCCAGACAACGGGCGTTGACCGGATAGTCCAACGTTCCGTATCCCTTTTTAGAATAAAGATTCTCATAGGTTTCCAGAGTGGGATCGTCGGAAATTTCTGTAGATATCGTTTTCGTAGATAGGGTTTCTGCGGGTATCGTTGTTGCAGATATATTGGTTTGTGTGGTACTCATGGGTGCTCCTCTTTTGTGTGGCCGGTGCCTGATGGGGAAATAAAGAGATGTTTCAGGCCGGATCTCATTTTGGACAATTTGTGAAATGTCGGAAAGTTAAAAATATATTAGCACAAGGAAGTAAAACGGTCAAATTTTTACGGAAATAATAATATAATAATAAAACTATTTTAGCAGGTAATAGCGCGGAAAGAACAGGGAAAAGATGGATTCACAGAAAAATGAGAACTTGCTGAATCTGGCGCTGCAGACGCCGGAGGAGGAGAGGGAGCGTTCTTTGGAGCTGAATGTGGGCTATGACGAGCAGGAGAGAACATGGGAGGTGATCGTCAAATATCATAATTCTTTGCAGCAACTGACAAGCCAGGGTATTGTGGTGGAAGAGATGATCGCGGGATACGCGATTTTGACAGTGCCGGAGTCTAAGATGGAACTGCTTGCCAGAGTGGAGGAGATCGAGTATGTGGAGAAACCCAAGAGACTTTTTTTCTCTGATTTGTCCGGCAATACGGCGTCCTGTTATGCGCCGGGCAGTCAGATTTTTCAGGAGTTGACAGGCAGAGGCGTGCTTGTGGCGGTTATAGATTCCGGTATCAGTTACTACAACCGGGATTTTCGCAATGCAGACGGCACGACCAGAATCCTGTATCTGTGGGATCAGGTACTGGACAGGGAATTTAATGCAGAGCAGATCAATGATGCGCTTGCGACGGGAAACAGGGTATCGGCGCAGCAGCTTGTGCCTAGTATTGACACCAGCGGGCACGGGACGGCGGTAGCCGGAATCGCCGCGGGGAATGGCGGTGACCGGGGAACGGCTTATGCAGGCACTGCCAGAGAGAGCAGTCTTATCGTTGTGCGGCTCGGAACGCCAAGAGAGAATGCCTTTCCCAGAACCACCGAGCTGATGCGCGCATTGACTTATGTGGTTAACAAGTCATTGGAGCTGGGAATGCCTGTGGCCATAAATCTAAGTTTCGGAAATACTTACGGCGCACATAACGGGACATCTCTGTTGGAGCGCTTTATCAATAATGTCTCTGAGATCGGCAGAAGCGTTATTTGTGTGGGCAGTGGAAACGAGGGAGCTTCGGGCGGGCATGTGGGAGGCAGTGCACGTTTGGAGAGAGGCGGGAACTATAGATTAACCAATTTGGTCAATCAAACTGACGTAGATGTCGCAGATGGGGATATTCGGGTGGAAATGACGGTAGGAGCCTATGAAAGAGGATTAAATGTGCAGTTGTGGAAGGAATATACAGACCGTTTTCTGGTGACATTGGTGTCGCCTTCCGGGGAAACTTTTCAGGTGGATACTGACCGACCGGGTAAACAGGTTTATCGTCTGCAACAGACACATATTCTGCTTTACAATGGTGAACCGGCGCCTTATATGACATCTCAGGAGATCTACTTCGATTTCCTGCCAGCAGCAGGAGGTTTGTACCTGAATCAGGGCGTATGGACTTTTCTGCTCAGGCCCCTGCGGATCACTACTGGAAATTATACCTTTTATCTTCCCTCTTCCTCCGTGCGCAGCGCTAACACCCGCTTTGTCAGAACGACGCCGGATGTGACGCTCACGATTCCCTCCACTGCCGGCAATGTAATTACCGTGGGGGCATATGATCCGGTGTATGAGGCTTATGCGGATTTTTCGGGCAGGGGTTATCTTTATCAGGAGCAGGTGGGCAGCCGTACTTCGGACACCTACGTGAAACCGGATCTGGTTGCGCCTGGTGTGGGCGTCATTGCGCCGGACAGAGACGGCGGTTATTCGCCCGTCACCGGGACTTCCTTTGCCGCACCTTTCGTGACGGGGGCGGCTGCCCTGCTGATGCAGTGGGGAATCGTGATGGGGAACGATCCCTATCTGTACGGGGAGAAGGTAAAAGCGTACTTAAGGAAGGGGGCGCAGCCGATCCGGGGTGTGGCGGAGTATCCGGATTCGAAGGTGGGGTATGGAGCGCTGTGTGTCGAGAATAGCCTGCCGGGGTAGAACTGAGAAAGTTTATGGGAGAATAAGCACTTTATTTTGTGATGTATGGTGTCGAATAAAGTGCTTATTTGTTAGAAATGGATTCTGTTTCTAATTAATGAGCTTATCATTAATTCGAGAAATGAAATCTTGGAGAATTTGGAGTTAGTAAATAATTATAAAATTAGTGACGTTTTTGAACGAAATATGATACAACAAACTTAATTTTAATTTCCATAAAATATGTGGATCGAAAATGGAATTTGTGAAAGAAATTGAAATGGCCAAGGAAATTGAATTTCTTAAGATACATTCCCCGCAGCTCCACTACGTAACAAACTTTTCTGAAAAGTAGAACATGCGATATACTATCGGAAAAAGGAATTATGGAGGAAGCTGTATGTAGTCAGGCGTAAGAAGGCATCCTGAAATTGGGAATAAGACTCTGTCTGTAATTCCTTTACGAAATCAGGCGTACAAAGTTCCATGTTATGCAGGGGGCCGAGCCACTGCTTCTTATGGAGTAGGAACCACTCCCGGTTTTCAATCAGAAAAGGTAACAAGGCTGCACCCACAGCTGCCCTTTTTGCGGCCTGTATTCTATAACGAAAAAAGCGTGCAGTAAGAAACGGCGCACTTGAGTAACTGTTATTTTCACTTTGCGAATCTAATCTTTGGTAAAGCTGCGGTAGACAGGTACTTTATTTTGCGGCGGGACAATATATGGAAGTTTCTGCCGTCTGTGGAAAGCGCCGAACAGCCTGCCGGAGATTCAGGGTCGGAGGTTAGAGACAATTCAAAATTACATTTGTGAACAGGAAGAAAACGACAAACTGGGGGTTGCTAATTTGAAAACGTCAAATGTAAAATTATGTGTTATACTATTCTTCACAGGGACGGACTTTTAAGGGTGGATTAAATGAGCTTTAAAGAACTCAGGATGATAAAGAAGTGTAAAGGATGAATGGGGATATCTTATGACCGTCAGAAAAGCGTACATAGATCATATTATCCGGGAATTGGTAATTGCACAGACCGAAATTGAATATCAGTGCAGGCTGGGAATTTATGATGACGTCCATTACTGGGAGGAAATCGCAAAGGGGCTGCTCAATCGGTGCTACGGATTTCATCTGGCAAACCTGAATGAAGAGAAAAAGAATTTTCCGGGAATCGATTTGGGAGACAGAGGGCGTGGAATCGGGGTACAGGTGACAGCCGAAAAGGGAAGCACCAAGCTTAATGATACGATTCAGACTATGATCGGGAAAAAGGTTTATGAAGAGTTTCCGCATTTAATATTTTTTGTTTTGGGCAGGAAGCAGAAAAAGTATACTGTGACACAGAACGGACAGACTCTCTTGGATTTTGATGCGGAGAAGGACATTCTGGATTTTGGGGATATCATAGAAAAATGTCAGACACTGGAATTAGAGGATCTGAAACAGGCTGCGGAATTTTTGGCAGGAGAGATATCTCAAGGAGGGACTTTTGGGGTCGGGAATGCTGAAAAGGAAGAAGCCTACAGCAAACATTTGTCGTCCTGCACAGACAGCATTTCCATTATAGGTATGGCGAAGAAGCTTCCAATTGAAATGGCATGGATACAGCTGAGGCTTATGGATGAGGAAGCACTGCAGGAACTGAAGGAAAAAGGAACGGGGCGCATGCCCTATAAAGAAGAAATACGGCGGACAGAACGGAAGTTTGATATTGAATCTATTTGGACCTTCGCAGAAAATATGGTAATTCTGGCAGGACCGGGGGCAGGGAAAAGTACCCTGTTAAAAAAACTGGTTCAGACAGCTGTTCATCGAGAGCAAAAATTAATATGGCTGTCGCTGATGGATGTAGCGGGACTGCTTGGACAGGGGAAGACCTTTGATCAGGCAATGCGGGAGACGATGACGGCGTCTTTGTCATTTGAGGTGAGCAAGGCGGAGTTTGAGTACAGGCTGCGGTATCTGTTTCTGGATGGTCTTGATGAATGTGGCAGCATACGAAGAAAAATCGGTGCAGACATTGCAAGCTGGGCAGCGGCTCATCCCTGGGTCAGGGTGGTAGTCACCAGCAGACCGCTGGGGTATGATGCAGCGGCGCTGTCTGATTTTAGACATATGGCAATTTTACCTATGGATTTTGAGGAGTGCAAAAACTATGTCGGGCAACTGCTGGAAAAACTTGTGCCGGAGGATGCCAGACAGTGCGCAGACTGGTTTGAGAAGCACACAAAAGACCGGAACATTGTGGAACTGGTCAGCAAAAGCCCATTGTTGCTGGGATTTTTGCTACAGCTCTCCATCAAGCGAATTGACTTTGGAAACAGCCGGATAGAATTGTATAGCCGCGTGATGCAGGAATGGCTGCAGGGTTCCAGCCGGCAGAATGAAATGAAAATAAGCGAGGCGGAACTTATGTGCGGCATAGAAGCCGTGGCATATTACATGACGAATGCCATGGATCGCGTTCATGAGGGAGCATGGGAAAAAGAGAAGATTCTTTCCGCAGTAACGCCATGGTTACAGCGGGAGTTGAAGTGTTCAAAACTGGCGGCGCGGCAGAATGCAGAATATATCCTGGAATTCTGGGATGAAAGAGGGATTTTGGAGAAGAATTATCTGGAGAGCGGGATACAGTACCGCTTCCTTCACTTAAATATCGGAGAATATCTGACCGGAAAGTATATCAGTGAAATGGAGCCTGGCGAGGCACAAAAATGGGTACTGGCGCGCGCCGGGAGTGCAAAGTGGCATGAGACGATCCGTATGGCTGTGGCCTGTGATGGCAGCGGATTTCTGGCGGCGTCTTTAGGTAAACACGAGGAAGCGGCGGAACTGCCGACAGGAGAAGTTTTTCTGGCGGCAGAGGGGCTTGCAGATCGGCAGACGGGGGCAGAGGTACAGAATATCTACAAAAGCCTTTTACGATTTGGCGTATCAGATAATGAGGAGCTTGTGAAACGAGCGGTGTCTGCCATACAGGGAATGCGTGCGTTGATACGCGTGGGATACAGAGTATCTGCTTGAGCTTATGAAAAGCTCAAAACGGCGGATCGCGGATGCGGCTTATGGCGTATACCTTTGCATGCCGCGGGAGAAAATGGATCAGAGTATATTAAGACAGCATTTTCTGGATTATAAAGGGCGGGCGGAGCATGCATTTGAACAGCGCTCCTATCAAAATATGGAAGAGACGGCCAAATACCTGCAGCGTAATCCAAAGGACTGTGAAGTGATTGAAACAGTAAAATACTATTATGGAAATCACTGTTCTATGCATGGCATGGACATGCCCATAAAACAGGAAGATGCAAAGTCGGAAGAATGTCTGGAGTGCTCCAAACTGGCGCAGGGATTACAATATATGCAGACCACAATTCCGGAGCTGTATGCGTTTGGTATGGATTTGAAACAGCCTTACTGTAAGAATGTCATAGGAGCAGTCGGCGTTGCCGTGGGAGTAGATGCCGGGCAGATCAAAAATGAGTTGTCCTATTTGCAACGGAAGCGTCAGGAAAATCAGAAGTTTCGCTTATATCAGTATATCAGAGACATCATTGTGAGCAGTGACTGGTCAAAAGCGGCAGAGGGAATCGATGAAGAAACTCTTTTAAAGGGGATTGCGGCATATTCGGAAATCGTCGCGTTGCCCTGCATGAATATGCTGGTGCAGCAAGATGGGAAAGAGGAAACGAAACAGGCATTGCTCAGGATGCTGTATGCAGAGAACGAAGATGTCATAGAGCGCATCGGAATGATAGCACAATATATCTGGAAAGATAAATCCGCAGAAATCATTTTGAATAGGCTGCTTCATGGGAGGTTGGATGTATGCGCCGGGTTGTACCGTATTTTTCCACAATTATATGGCGAATTTCGCATAAAGGACTGGATGGAAGCGATGCTGTGGGGAGTCTCGAATGACAACATTGTGCTGGTGCAAAATGCCTGTATCTGTATAAAATGGGGACTACAGCAGGGATATCTGGATGGGGAAGCGAAGGAAGAATTGTTATCCTTCTGCAAAGAACAGTTTGAAACATGGCTGCAGCGAAAAGTAAAATGCACCAACTGTGATGCCGGAGCATATCTGGATGAAAGTGGCTTTTGTCCTGAATGCCATGTGGGAGGCAATCTGCCTTATCGAGCATTTATGGAACTGTTGATCAATAACCGGCGCCTGGATTATCAGGAATTGATTCGATATGGCGGACATCGCTCATCGGATATCAGCGGAGTGGCATACGAAGGCATTAAAAGCTTTTGGGAGGAGAATCCGCAAGGCATAGGAGAAATACTGGAACAAATAAAGGAGGATAAGTGCCCGAAGTATCTGTTTGGATGGCTGCTTACCATGCCGGAAAATGTGATTGGCGGATACCAGAAGCAGATTGTAGACGTGGCGGAGAAAGAGAGCCGGGAGCTGCAGATCGTATTTCTGGAGAAAATGAATGGTCTGGAGTGGCTTCCGATAAAGGAAAAGCGAGGATATTTAAAAAAGATGATGTGCAGCGCGGATGCAGAAGTGAAAGCCAGGGCGACGAAGGTGTGGCTTGGTTTGGAATAAGACAGCCCCTTTTTGTGGACCAACGAAAAAACATATTTTGTAATATATTAACTACATGGCTTTCAGTCGCTTTCACGGTTTCGTCGCGAATAATTTAGGTTAATGAAAAACTTCAAAAGAAAACTATAAAGACGCAGAAAAAAGTGAGATGGGGTGATATTATGGAAATAATTAATTTTAATGATTTTCAGCAAAATCAAAGAATGTATGGTGGAACCGCCGGTCGAAAAATGGGAATTACTTATAATGGGAAAGATTATCTTTTGAAATTTCCGGGGAATTTAAAAGAACAACAGATGAAAAATATTAATTTGAGTTATTCAAATAGTCCTGTTTGTGAATATATTGGCTCAAAGATATATAAGATGGTTGGCTTGCCTGTTCACAATACAATTTTGGGAGTCAGAAGTAACAAAATCGTGGTAGCTTGTGAGGATTTTTTAGAAGATGGAGACAAACTTTATGAATTTGACAAAATTAAAGTCACTTTTGAGCCCCATTTTTTAGATTCTAATGGGAATGAGACAAATGGTGTTGGGGTAGACCTGTATGAAATTATGATGACGATACAGGAACATCCATTTTTGCAAGATGTTCCGGGAGTAAAAGAGCATTTTTGGAATATGTTTATAATGGATGCATTGATTGGTAATACAGATCGTAATAACAGCAACTGGGGAATTATTTTAAGAAAAGATGGTTCGAAGGATATTGCGCCTGTTTATGATAATGGTAATTGTTTAAATAGCAAATGGGATGATGAAAAGATGCGAATCGTAATGAATGATGCTGATAGAATGGAAGCAGAGGCATATAAAGCACGTAGGTGTATATTTGAACTACATGGGAAACGGATAAATCCATATCATATAATTGAAAGTAGGGAATGTCCGGAATGTTTGGAGGCTGTTTATAGATTGACACCTCAGATAGGTAATAATATGGATAAAATACAAACAATGATAAAAGAGATACCAATATTGTCAGAAATACAGAAGAGATTCTTTATATCAATTATTGAATACAGGTATGAAAAAGTATTGTTAGAATGTATAAAAAGTGATTGTGTACATTAGATTATGGGAAATCGTAAGGGGAGAGGTATAAATAATGTATGTAGATGAACAAATAATTTTAAGAGATAATTTGCCGGATGGACTGCAACGTGATTTTACAGAGCTACAGGAATATTATAATGCAGGTGATTGGTTTATGTTTGATACTGCTTTTGAAGCGATAGAAGCCAGTGTTAAGGCATATTATCTGGCAGGAAAAATCAGCAGAGAGGATTTAAATAGTATTTTTAGAAAATATGGTATTGCATAATGGTAGAAAAGTTTGTAGGCAGATGGTGTTATTTTATATGAATAATTTTTATTCAAATAAAGGCTTGATTGTAAAGCAGTCGAATTCGACCACTTTATAACTAAAACAACTTGACACTAATTCACCGTCAATTTTGCCCTAACTTAGCATTAGCGAACCACACGCCCCACGAGGTTATGCGGATTCCGGGGATTTTGCTTCAAAAAAAGTGAAAAAAGTTTGTGACATTAACTTGACATACGCGGGGTATGGAGCGCTGTGTGTCGAGAATAGCCTGCCGGGGTAGAACTGGGGAGGCTTTTTGTCTCTTTTCGACATTTTTTGCATACAGTATTATAAAGGAACCTAAACGATAAAGGTATGCCAAAAAATGAAAGAATATGTAATTTTATCATTAGAAACACATCTTTTTTTCGGGAGAATCATGAAGGAACATTCCTTGTTCCTGCTCGCCGGATTCCCTGCGAAAGAAACAGCGTTTATACGACGTGCAGATCAGTTTCGGGAAGAATTTGAAGAAGGACTCAGAAGAACCATAAAACTCGCGGACGGTATTGTAAGTGAGTCGGTATTATGTTCCGGGGAGGTGGTAACGGAATTTACGAAAAAAGCGGAGTGCCAGACGGAAAATCTGACGGGGATTCCGATTGATGGGAAGATTACGGAGGCGGAAGAACGACTCCGCGCCGGAAACTGCGGTACGATAAACAGGGAGACTGTTTTGCAGGTAAGAAGGCTGAACCAGCAGATGTTAAGAAGCCTGAATGGATTGATTTCCTTCAAGGAAGAGATTCTGAGAGAGGTGACAAGGTGCAGGCTTTATACAACAAACTATCCACTGCTGATCGAGCATATTCTGCGGGAAGCGAAATTGTACCGTGAGATGATTTTGGAGCTTGAGCAGAGAGGAAAGATCGCCGCACCGGATTTAAGAAATCTCGAATTATTCTGGAATCAGATTATGATGGAACATGCCCAGTTTATCAGGGGGCTGTTAGACCCGACGGAATGCGAACTGATGGAAACGGCCGATGGATTTGCCAAAGATTACTGCCGCCTTTTGGAAGAGGCAAGACGGCAGGACTGTAAGGCGATGAATGCCCTGACTGCAAAAACGTTACAGACGACAAGGCAATATCAGCAGTTTAAGACAGCAGGTACAGAGGGAATTACGGGCTGTGAGATCCGTTCTGTTATCCTTCCGCTTTTGGCGGATCATGTACTCCGCGAAGCGAACCATTATCTGCGCATTCTGGAATGTGCCCGGAAAGGCAGGGATTCGTATGGAACTGTGTAAATATCCAAAAAGGGAAAATGTCAGGACTTTCCATATTGAGGCAATACAGATCCCTATCGTATATAACAAATATGGAGATTATGATCCAAACGGCCTGCTTTATGTGCTGGAGGAGGACGCGGAAAGGATTCAGAGGGAAGCCCTTGAGAGATTTGAGATGGAGATACCACAGCCATATAAGGAAGTACAGCCACTGATAATCCGGGTCAATCTTGGGGATACGGTAAAAGTCCGGTTCCGCAATTCCCTGAACAGAAGGCTGTCGATCCATGTGCAGGGATTATCCTATGATGTCAATACCTCAGACGGAGCCAGTGTAGGATACAATGGAGACAGCACCACAAGCGGGGAAATCTGGTATACCTGGTATGCCGACAAAGAAGGCGTCTATCTGTTCCATGATATGGCGGATCCAAGAAGCACCGAGGATGCAACCAATATCCACGGCCTGTTTGGGGCTGTTATTGTGGAGGCACCGGAGGCAAAGTGGTTCGACCCGGAAACGGGGGAAAAACTACAAAGCGGGCTAATGGCAGATATTTATCAGCCCGGAAAGCCGGCATTCAGGGAGTACAGCGTCTTTTTCCATGATGAGCTGGAAATCCTGAATAAAGATGGTGAACAGCCAATCGACCCGCACACCGGCCTTCCGGCGTCAACAACGGCAATCAGCTACCGTTCCGAACCCATGCGCAACCGGATGCCGCATTCACATGATCCCGCCGACTCTGGGGAGGATGTTTCCATGAGTTCCTGGGTATACGGCGATCCGGCGCCGCCGATTCTTTTCGCGTATGTGGGTGATCCGGTAAAAATCAGGCTGCTTCATGGAGGCGTGAAGGAGACCCATGTGTTTCACCTTCACAACCATCAGTGGAGGCTGGAAGCGGATAATCCTGCTTCAACGATTCTGGATTCCATCACCATCAGCCCGCAGGAATGTTATACACTGGATATTTTATATGGTGCAGGAAGCCTGAACCATGTGATCGGAGATGTGATATTCCATTGTCATCTTTATCCTCATTTTATGGAAGGCATGTGGACTTTATGGAGGATTTATGACCGGCTTCAGGACGGAACAGGGAAATTGCCTGATGGGACGCCCATTGCGGCTCTTATGCCGTTAAAAGACAGGGAGTGTCCACCAAAGAAAGATAAATGCCATCCGGGATATCCGAATTTTATCGAGGGCAGGTTTGGCGAAAGCCCGTTGCAGCCGCCATTTGGCGTACGGCATTTGGCGTACGGAAACCGAATGGGGAGGTGACCAATAAAGCGACTTTGCTTGAGAGGGCGAATTTTGTAGAAAATGCAGAACCTGGTGCGTTGTACACGGATACCTGTCCGTGCTGTACGGATAAAAAAATAAGAGTGTTTGAGATAGCCATGGTACAGGCGAGACTTACATACAACCGCTATGGCTGGCATGACCCACAGGGACGGTTTTTTGTCCTCAAGGAAGAGTTGGAGCGTCATGGAGGGCTGGAATGCTATATCCGTAAAGTGGAGAGACAGGAAATTAAAGTAGAACCGTTAGTCATCCGCGCGAATGCGGGGGATTGTATTGAGCTTCGCACCACAAACCTTCTGCCGGAATTTATCGAAGAAAGCCCGTTCCAGCAAAGAACCAGGACGGATATTGTAGGCCATCATCTGCATCTGGTAAAATTTGATACCATTGTCTCAGACGGGTCTGCCAACGGCTGGAATAACATTGCCGGCGCGAGAAAGTATGAGACGTTAGTGGAACGCTTTTTTGCAAACGAGGAGCTGCGGACGGTATTCTTCCATGACCATCTGTTCGCCAATGTCCACCAGCAGCATGGCCTGTTCGGCGCACTGATCATTGAGGAGGCAGGCGCCACGTTTCACAATCCGCAGAATGGGAAAGAACTGCGTTTTGGAACGCGGGCGGTCATCCGCAGAAAAGACGGTACTTCTTTCAGGGAGTTCGCGCTGTTTGTCCATGATTTTACGTTCCTTTTTGACAGAAAGGGCAATCCCCTCAATCCGCCCGAAGTTCCCGGCTCGCACGACGATCCGGGCGTCATGGGAATTAATTACAGGGCGGAGCCGATGCGGGAGCGTCTTCGCAAAAGAGAAGACCCGGCCTATCTTTTCAGTTCCTTTGTACACGGTGACCCGGCAACGCCGGTTTTTGAAACCTATCCGGGTGATGAATTGATGTTCCGCCTGATTGACGGCGCGCATGAGGAGCAGCATTCCTTTAATATTACGGGCATGTCATGGAGAAAAGAGTTGGCAGATGCAAGGTCGCCGCTTGTCGCGTCCCAGACGCTGGGCGTATCGGAAGCCTTTAACCTGAATGTGACGACGAAGTATGGCGCAGGAGACTATCTCTATTACTTTGGGGGAATCGACGATGCCTGGCTTGGGCTGTGGGGAATCCTGCGTGTGCATAGACGGTATCGGAGGCACTTGCAGCCATTATGTCAGGGGAAAGGTATGATACAGCCTCTTCCTCCCTGCCCGTCAAAAGATGATGTGGTCAGGCGTTATGAGGTCGTGGCAATACAGAAAAAATTGATCTACAATCGGTATGGAGACCATGATCCGGATGGCCTGCTGTTTGTACCTAAGGAGGATGTGGAGTATGTGCTGTCGGGAAAATATATGCCTAAGCCGTTGATCCTTAGGGCAAATGCAGGGGACTGGATAGAGGTTACGCTGCATAATGCGTGGAACCCGGAGCAGCCCGTTCCTTACTTTTCTTATCCGATAGTTCCTTTGGATAAGGAGTACACACCGTCTATGAGAGTATCCCTGAACCCGCAGTTTTTGCAGTATGATCCGGCCTGCGATTCCGGCATCAATATAGGGTATAATGAAAGGGAGCAGACGGTGGGTGTGGGCGAGAGTAAGCGGTATCTGTGGCATGCAGATAGGGAGTACGGGGCCTGCATCATACAGTCCTTTGGAGATATGCGAAATCATCGTTACCATGGCTTGTTCGGGGCGGTGATTGTGGAACCGCCGGGAGCGGAATGGTATCGCAATTTCACCAGAAAAAAAGACAGCTTTGCAGAACAGGCAGTGATAACGGCGCCGGGAGTAGAAAATTTCAGGGAATATGTTCTGTTTATCCAAAACGGAATCCGCCTGCTTGACGTAAAAGGGAATCTGATCCAGACCGCGGCAGAAGACAGCGGGGATCGGGTGGTCTTTCGGGCCATGATGCCTGCGGATAAACCGAGAAATACGTCCCTTGCGATCCATGACCATTTATGGAGGGAGCAGCAGCGGGATCCTTTTTCCAGAATCATCCCGATTCAGGGAGGAATCAGCATTGGCAATAAGTTCGATATTGAGCTTAAGGATGGCGCGGGATGTCCCGGAGATTACCTTTACCGCTCAGGCAGTTTTGCCTGGGATGTGGAATCAGGCATGTGGGGAATCTTCCGGGTTGTGAAACAGTCGTTTGGATGCAAATGCAAGGGGATATACAGTAAAATACGGGGATGTTTTCGATGATGTGTGATTATGAAGCGTAAAGTTCTTATGCCAAGCGACCAAATATTCTTGAAAAAACAGGTGCGGCATGCTACGCTTTTCATTAAGGATATAAAATTTACTGATAAGAACGGATGAAAAAACGAAAAAAAGACCACAAAAGGGGAAGAAAACTATGGGAGAATTAAAATGGCTGCATTTGTCGGATTTTCACACTGGAAAAGATGGTTACGCACAGAACAAATTGTTTAAAAGCATTCATCGTCATATGAGGGAGCAGAAAGAAAAAGGCTTTTTGCCGGATATGATTTTTATAACTGGGGATATAGCGGATAAGGGGAAGAAAGAAGAATATACGGTCTTTGTAAACGAATTTCTGCTGCCTGTTATCGATATTTATGATACGCTGCCGAAAGTATATATTGTTCCCGGGAACCATGATATAGACAGGGATAAGTGCCAGGTTGCGGCTTTTTCCCTATATGAAGTGCCTCAGAAAAGGCCGGCTTTTTTCGATACGGATGAAGCCGGATTGGAAAAGAGACAGGAAATATTTGGGCGTTTTTCCGGATTCCGTGAGAGTTTTGCAATAGATGACGATTTTTGTTTTCCCGTAGGAAATCTTTTTGAAAAGGAAGCGTGTTTTTATCACATATGGGAAAAAGAAACCTATAAAGTCGGCGTTGCCGGAATCAATACGGCGTGGCTGTCAAATTCTGATAAAGACAAGGAGAAACTTTCCTTTGGGAAATGGATCGTACAGGAAGCGCTGGAAAAGCTGGAAGGATGCGATTATAAACTGATTCTGGGGCACCATCCGTTGAGCTGGCTGAGGGAGGGACAGGAAAGACAGATTTCCTCAGTGCTGGCAGAGCATAAGGCAATCTATCTTCACGGACATATGCATAAAAACAGCGGAGGATATACGATAGCTAACGATTCCGGGTTTTTATCCATTCAGTGCGGTGCGGCCTTCCAGGCAAGAGAAGATGATGTGTATTATAATTCTTTGTATTGGGGCAGCCTGGATCTTGCCGAAAAGACAGTCAGCATTATGCCAAGACGCTGGTCGCCAAGCAATGACAGATTTGTGCTGGATGCTTCCGACAATCTCCCGGAGAACTACAGGGAAGAGGGCACGGATGTCTGGGTATTTCCCAGCGAAGTTTCGCTTATAGGGGGAAGACAAAAGAAAAAAGAAAAGGAAGAAGTAATAGTGCAGGCGCCGCCTAACTGGCAATTGATCAATGAAGATTTCATTAAAGGCTTGACAGAACCGGAAAAAATAGATATCCTGAAATATTTTGACGGGAAGGAACCGGCTTATAACGATATTTTTTCTTCTTATATACCACCCAGAAATATTGTGTTCGAGTTACAGAGGGAGTTTATAAAATGTGATGAGAAAGCAGAGAACAAATGTGTTTTGCTGTCCGCGGCGGGAGGAGAAGGAAAGACGACGATCCTGCTGCAGACGGTTCGGGAATTGTGCAGGGAAAACGGCTGGCAGGCATTGGTTTTGAGAAACCCTGAGAAGGATATGCAGCTCTATGAAGAACAGCTTTTGAATATCACCAAAGAGGGAAGCTGGATTATCGGAGTGGATAATTGTTTTGCCGTTGCGCAGCAGATGTTTGGACTGCTGAAAAAACTAAAGAGAAGAAAATTTCAACACGTGCATTTTCTATTGTGCGCCAGAGATACGGACTGGATTAACAGCGAGGCGGATAAACTGGATTGGCGCAGCATGGCAAATTTTAGCAGACCGCGTTTGAAGGGAATCAGTGAAGAAGATGCGAAAAAGTTTATCGATGCATGGAAAGAGCTGGGAGATGAAGGCCTTGGGAAGCTGAAAGGGCTGAGCCCCGCAGAGGCGCAAAAACGTCTGCTGCAGTCCTCGCAAAATGAGGAGGTGAATGAGCCGGACGAGGGCGCCTTGCTGGGAGCGATGCTGGCAACCAGATATGGAGACGAGCTTCATGACCATGTGCGGGAATTGCTCAGGCGTCTTGAAAAAATAAAACTCTATCATGAGACGCTATTGAATGCTTTTGCTTATATTGTGGCGATGCATTCGGAAAGACTGTTCTTTTTGTCAAAACCTGTTATGGCGCAGCTTTATCACTGCAAAGAAAAGGACGTTAAGAGAAATATTCTTGGGCCGTTAGGGGATGAAGCTGCCAGTGCCGTGAGCGGGGATATGATTTATACCCGTCACGGTTCTATTGCAAAGGCGGCAAGGAAGATACTGGATGAAGAGTTCCATTATGACTTTGATGAAATTTTTATTGAGATGACACAGGCGGCGATAGAGGCGCACAAAAAAGGAGAATATGTGGAGCGTCTCAAAAACTGGCGGTACATATCAGAGCATTTTATGAACTGGAACAACACGCTTGCGGTTCGGCTTGACAGAGAGATTTTGAAAATAGACGAGTATGATGAATTTATTGTTGTTCATTTATCAAAGCTGTACCGAAAGGTGGAACAGCCGGAACTGGCGGTACAGTTATTTCGGGAAGTCCGCTATGTGGTGGAAAACCGGTCTTTCTTCTGCGAATGGGCGTTAACGGAGGCCAATGTAGGGAACAAGGCGGCAAGCGTTTGCCTGTCTGCGATTGCTCTGTCAGATGAGGTGGAACGAAAGATGATTGATATTAAAAATGCGCATATCAATTTATATTCGATTGCGCTGACGTTCCTGGAGTTGTATCGTCTGTACGAGAACGAAAGTTATTTTTTGGCGATGGCCGCCGCTTTATCTCTGGATGAAAAAATTGGCAATTCACAGGAAAAGAGACATAAACAACCCAAGATGTCTGAACAGGAAAAGAAAAAATGGGAGGCATTGAGAAGAGAAGAACGAAACTTGGAGAATGATTTAAAAAAAGGAATTTTGTCAGCAGAACCGCACTGTGAAATAGATTTTCCGGAAGTAGTACCCAACATAAAGACCTTGGAGTACCGAAAACTCTTTACGTTGAGCGGTATCATTACTTAAAGCGCTCAGTTTCTTGTGGGCAGGGGACATTTTAATGAAAAAAACCATAAAAACCGCAGTATTTACCCTGGTATTTCTAACTTTAGCCATTTCGACCGCGCTTTTGTCATATTTGCACTTCTTCGCATCAGAAGACGAAGCGCTTACAGGGGCGTGGACTGCTGATCTTGACATGACGGAACACGCGGCCGTGGCAGCCTATAACTGGCTGCGTGACATAGAGGGTGTGTCCGTCTCTTTGGAGGATCTGGAGGCTTGTATGCAGGACTTGACTATACGGGTCAATCTGACTTTTGAGCAGACGGCCCGCTCGGAGGGAACGTTCCGGTGCAGCGTGTCGCCGGAAAGCTATGATGCCTGTAAGCAGGCGGCATATGGGGCGTTTGCTGCGACGTTTCAGGAGCTCCTGGCAGAGAGACTGCACATGGCAGGCTACACGGGAAGCATGGACGGGGAAGCGCTGGAGGCGCTTGTAGCCGAAACTTTCGGGATTTCCACGGAAGAGTATTTGCTGTCTTATGGCGCGGAACTGTTACCGCCCCTGGAAGCGTTACAGATTGTGTACGACGGCAGTGGTACCTATGAAGCGGCGGAGGGAATTTTGACCAGACAGTTTGACGGTGACGGGGCTGTTACTACGAGGGTAGAATCTTATATCCGAAAGGATTCCACATTAGTTTTGTCCGAAGAGATCGGTTCCGTTCCCGCCGGTTTTTCTGCGGAGGATTATCCTGTGGTATACACCCTGCAGCAGTTTACGGACGAAGCGGGGAGGGAGATGCCATGAAAATCATCTTAAAAAAAACAGGCATCGTTATATTGTCTGTTGTCCTGCTGTGTTCTTTTCTGCCCATCAGGGCGGCCGCCAACTTTGAAATTCCGGGTGCCTGTCAGGTGCAGACGGATACCGGCGGCACAGGCACAGTCAAAACGTTGGATTATGGTTATGAGGACAACACCTATCTCTCCCTGCGGGACATGGCCATGCTTCTTAACGGCACAGAGAAATCGTTTTCACTGGAAATTACAAAAAATGAGGTCTCCCTGAATCCGGGAAGCGGATACATACCTGTGGGAGTGGAAAATACGCCGTGGGAGGACAGTGAAAATCCTGATATTTCCCTGCGGCGGAATGAACTAAAGATAAATGAAGAAACGGCATTTTACTATACATTGATCATGCAGTTACCCTCCGGCGATTACGATTGCTTTATGATGGCGGCGGATCTGGCTATGATTCTGGATGTGGAAATTGCTGTTCCCGCCGCGGATTTTGTAGAGATTCACACGCAGGAGCCCTTTGGCATTTCCCCTGCGGCCCTGGAGGAAGCCGGGTATTTTTCTGGAGTCAACAGCGTATTGGTGGGAGATGCCACTACCGGAGAAATCTATTATGAGTATCAGGCCGATATGCCTTACCCGATTGCCAGCACATCCAAACTCATGACCTGTCTTTTGGCTATGGATGCCATTTCGGCAGGACAGCTTGCCCTTGACGAACCGGTCACAATCTCAGAAGCGGTGGAAGCGCTGGCTGCTTCGGACGACGGGGTGGTTCCCCTGAAAGCAGGGGAACAGATCACCGTGCAGGAACTTTTGGTGGGTGCGCTTTTGCCCTCCAGCAACGAGTGCGCATTGTGTCTGGCTGAATCTATTGCCGGCTCGGAGGAGGCCTTTGTCCAAAGGATGAATCAGAAGGCGCAGGAGCTGGGTCTTTCCCAGACGACTTTTTTCAACTGCAATGGCCTGCCCGTCTACACGGAGGATGTGATTCCGGCAAAACGGCAGAACAGCATGAGCGCGGGGGATATGTACCGGCTGGCGTCCTATCTTTTGAAAGTTTATCCCCAGATCACAGACATTACTTCCATGAAGGAAGCCACGTTAGAGTCCCTTGACTTTGAAGTGCGAAACACGAACCCGCTTTTGCACAATTTACCCGAGGCTACGGGGTTGAAAACCGGAACGACTAACCGGGCCGGGGCATGTCTGGTGACCTCCCTGGCTGTGGACGATGGCGTTATGGAGCATGATTTGGTGGTGATTGTCCTTGGCACGGAGGATTCCATAGAGAGAAGCCGGGTTTCGGGGATGTTAGCGAGATACGCCCTGCATGTTTTTGATACAGGCGCAGAAGAGACGGTGTCCGGGTCAGGAGAACAAAACTCCGGGGATTTACCGGCAAACGCCGAGGCCGCCGTGGAGCGGATTCTTCAAACGGTACGTTATGTAAACTAAAGTGCAAAATATATCCTAAAAATTACGATATATACCTTGCTTGTCCCCTGCGACAAATTTTTTTATAAAATATAAAAGAGCAGATACGCCAGAGGAGGATACGAAAAGTATGAAAACAAAGAAACTCAGCATTGCAGCGCAGCTTTTTTTGTTTATTTTAGGATCGGCCGTGATTGTTGCGGTGATTGTGGGAAGCATTGCCTATGTCAATATGAGTAATTTCCTGCAAAAGAAATGCAAGGATGATGTTATGGAAATTGCCGTGATTGCCGCGGAAAATGTGGACGGAGATATTTTTGCAAAGGCAATGGAGGGTGATGAGGCGGCACTGTTGACGGTTAAGGACAGCCTGAGTTTCTTTCTGGTTGGTAATTCTGTTACCTATGTTTATACGCTCATGCCCAAGAATGCGGACATGTTTCAGTTTGTGGTGGATACGGATCCGGAGGATCCGGGGGAATATGCGGAGAATTATGAAGCGCAGGAAGCTATGTTTCAGGCGATGCAGGGAAGTTCATCCGTGACGGCAGACCCCTTCACCGATGAATGGGGCACTTTCTACAGCGGGTATGCGCCGATTAAGCAGGACGGGAAGGTGCTGGGGATCGTAGCGGTGGATTACGAGGCTTCCTCCATACAGACATCTTTAAACAGCCTGATCCGCAATATTTTGTTGGCGGTGGGTGTGGCGATCCTCTTTGCGGGCGCGGCTGCTTTGCTTGTTGCGTTCAGAATGCGGCGCAATTTTATCAAAGTAAACGATAAGATCCTCGAGGTGGCGTCAGACGACGGGGATCTCACGAAGGTGCTTCAAATCACGTCGGGAGACGAGCTTGAAGTGATCGGAAACAGCCTGAATAAACTTTTGGAAAAGACAGGAAATACGGTCAGGCAAATTAAGGGCGGCACAGGCAGTATCGAGACGAAAATGGGAAATATCAATACCCATGTGACGGATTCAGCGGCACAGGTCAGCGGCATAAATGATACCATACATTCCATGGCGGCAGCTTCCGAACAGATTGCGGCGTCTGTGGGAACGGTGGGCGAACAGGTGGATGTCGTATACAAAGATATACAGAATATTGTGGAGATTGCCGCGGATAATACGATCAGTCTGCATGAGATCAACGAAGCCTCGGCAAAGCTGCATGGTACGGCGCAGGCATCCTTTGCCGGAATCGGAAAAAATGTGGAGCAGATGTCCCACTCCCTGCAGGAGGAGAAGAAAAAGGCGGAGGCGGTTCTTAGAATCAAGGAGCTTTCGGAGACGATTCTTGGAATATCAGGGCAGACGAATCTGCTGGCATTGAATGCGTCCATAGAAGCGGCGAGAGCCGGGGAGGCTGGAAAAGGATTTGCGGTAGTAGCGGGAGAGATTGGCACATTGGCGGGAAACACTAACGATGCTGCCAATGAAATCCAAACCATGAGTAAAGAAGTGGTGGAAGCCATTCAGGGACTGGATGCGCTGGCAGACCAGATGCTGCATTTCCTCCAGGATGAAATTTCGGCGGACTATCAGAAATTTGCGGAAATATCCCAGGGCTTTACGGAAAAATCTGACGGAATCAGGGCATCCATGGAACAGCTTCTTAAAAATATGGAAGAGTATGCCGGCGTGTTGGAAGAAATTCGAAACGCCATGGAATCTGTGGGCGCGGCGTCAGAAGAGAGCAGCGCGGAGACCGTTCATCTCTCCGAACTGCTTGCCGCTATAGACGAGGAAATGAAGAGTATAGAGTCCGCTGCCACGGAAACTTTTTCCGCGATTTCGGTTATGAACCATGAACTGAGTGGTTATCGGGTATAGGGAAAGCGTTGATTATAATGTGAGATTTTTCATGACTAAAACCGGGTTGCGAAGTTGCCCAAATTTTGTTACTCTATAGTAGAACAACCGTTTGCGCAATGGCGGGAGACAGACGTATGAAAAGGAGGTCTTGCGTGCGGAAAGCGGAGCCAATCGACATAGAGGACGGGAAGGAGCAGGCCATGGAGGACAGAAATCTCACAATTGCAGATATCGCGCAGGAGCTCGGTGTGTCCAAGACCACCGTTTCCAGAGCCATTTCGGGTAAGGGCAGAATCGGGGAGCAGACCAGAAAACGGGTGCAGGCATATATTGAAGCGCATCACTACAGCCCCAATGTGATCGCAAAGGGTCTTGCTCAGAATAAAACTTTTAATTTGGGAATGGTGCTGCCGGGAGATTATAACATTGAGGAGCTCCCCTTTTTCCAGAAATGTATGCTGGGCATCAGCCGCGCGGCCTCCGAGGCAGGGTACGATGTGCTGATTTCCATGGTTATGCCGGATCATATCACGCAGCTTGAGCGGGCGGTGACGAACCGCAAGGTGGACGGAGTGATTCTCACAAGAACGCTGACCGATGATGCGCCCATGAGATATTTGGAGGAAAACGGCGTTCCCTTTGTAGCAATCGGCAGTACAGAAGACGCACAGGCGGTACAGATTGATAACGACCACAAAAACGCCTGTCAGGAACTGACAAATATATTGTTAGACCGAAAAATCAGAAAAATGGCGCTGATCGGCGGCAATGAAAGTTATATTGTCACAAAAAAACGCCTGCAGGGGTTTGTGGACGCTTTTGAAGAGAGAACGGACTGGGACGGAGAACGGCAGATTTTTTTAAATGTGGGAGACAGCCGCGAGATCGACAGGATTGTGGAAGAAGTGCTGGCCAATCGGGTCGAATGTATTGTTTGTATGGATGATTTTTTGTGCGGCTGCGTGTTAAACGCGTTACAGCAGAGGCGGATTACCGTGCCGGAGCAGATACAGGTGGCGTCTTTTTACGACAGTTCCATACTGGCGAACCGGATCCCGTCAGTCACGTCCATCCGTTTCGATGTAGAGGAGCTTGGACGGAAAGCCTGCGAGCTGCTTTTGCGGATGCTTGACGGGGAGGAGACAGAGCGGCGAACGCTTCTTGGGTACGAGGTGTGTATGCGGGAGTCGACGAAAGGAAGCGGTGAATTTGACACGCAAATGGTAGAAAAAATATTAACAAAATACCGATAATTCGGAAAACGTAACAAGATGTTGGCAAAAGAGGGAGACGCTCCTACAGTTGTACAATGCTCTGAACGGGACGGATCAGTTTGCCGACGCCTCAGTGTGTGGTATTCTATAATGGGAAAGAGAAAATGCCGGAATGAATATTCTAACGCTTCGAAGCCACCGTTTTATCGCTTGAGAGCCATTTGATTTTGGTATTCTAATGCTTGAGAGCCACCACAACATCTAGTGGTCTTTGCTATTTGATTTTATATAGGATCTCCTATAGATTTTGATAGAAAGCCTAGTGCTTTTAATAAATCTATAGGAGGTCTTTTATTATGTACAAAAAGACGAAACCCAGAAGCGTGATGGAGCTTCTAAACAAAAATCTAAGCGAAAGGGAGGTGGCGGCAATACTTGGATGCTCAAGAAACACAGTCTCTGAAATTAAGGAACTTTGCAGACAGCAAGGCATGACTTGGGATGACATTCAGGATATGACAGATGACGGGTTGTACGATATCTTATATCCTAAGAAATTCAAGCGAACAACAAACTATGTGCCTGTCGATTATGCATACGTACATTCAGAACTCAAGAAAACCGGAGTTACTATGAAACTGCTGTGGGAAGAATATCGGGATAAATGTGTGAGTGAGGACAGGGAATACTGTGCGTATACCGGCGCTGGAACTGGAACTGCCGGTGATGGCGCAGTGGAGCTATCCCCGGTTAAAGATTGCGCCCTGCAGGTACTATGGCTCTGCTGCGGAAAATAATCTGGTGATCGCCGCCCACAATTACCCCCGGCATTTTGGCGGGCTGTCAAAGCTGGAGAAGGGGGACGAGGTGTACTTTACGGATATGGAGGGAACGGTGTGGCGATACCAGGTGGAAGCCGTGGATGTGCTTGCGCCGGAGGCAGTGGAGGAAATGACGGATGCGGAATACGGGCTGACGCTGTTTACCTGTACTTACGGCGGGGCGAGCCGGGTTACGGTCAGATGCGCCGGGGCGGATTAAGTGCGGAATCATCTTCACACGTACTTGACAAGATGTCATACTTATTCTATAATGGTCAAAAGCATAACAATTTCCAGTTCATAACAATGTGTCATATCAAACATTCTAAACTTCTTGAAATCTATGCTTTTTATTCAAAATAATGATAATTTAAAAGCAGGAGATTTCGGAAGAAGCGGAAGACCTTTCTTGACGATGCAATGGCTGCTGAAGCGACGTTGTAAAACTTTTTAGGAAGGGAGAGGCTGTATATCCATGACATGTTCTCCTGCGGAACAGGAGGAAATGTGGAGATGTTTTCATTGAAAGCAGATTTTGTGGTGAAAGAGCTCTTTGCCCATGAAAAAGTCAGGAAACAGTTTTTGAGTGATACACTGGGTATGCCCATTGATAGGATCAAGACGGTGCGGCTTGTGAATCCTTTTTTGAGGAGGAGGCTTAGGCGGCAGAAACAGGGAGTATTGGACATTGCATTGGTGTTAAATGACGATAATAAGATTGATATTGAAATGCAGGTGCATATGCAGAAGCATTGGGTCAGGCGGGACTTGTATTATCTGGCAAGGATATATACAGACGATCTGATGATTGGCGAAAATTACGGAAAATTGCGCCGTTGTATCAGTATCAGCTTGTTGGATTTCAAGCTGTTTCCAAATGATACGGAATATCATCATATTTATCGTTTGCGGGATGAAGCGGGGAAGGAGCTGACGAATCTGTGGGAGATACATATCGTAGAGCTTGGCAAGACATTGACGGGAGACGCGGTGGACGACTGGATCAGGCTATTTAATGCAAAGAGTCAGGAGGAGTTGGATATGCTTATCATAAAGAACGAGGGCATGAGGGAAGCGGTAGAAGTGGTAAGAGAAATGGGACTTATCAGGACATTGAGATGGATTTATGATGATTATTGGAAAGCGAAACGTGACCGCTGGGCTGAGGATGCGTATGTCAGGGATGAAGGTATTGCGATCGGTCTGGAGCGGGGAAAAGCGGAAGGAAAAGCGGAAGGAAAAGCGGAAGCTATTTTGCATTTGTTAGAAAATAAAGGTGGGAAGGAAGCAATACCAGAGAGTCTTGTTGAGAAAATAAAAGCGGAGAAAAGGGAAGAAATTCTCAAAATCTGGCTTTTGTCAGCAGCCGAGGCGGAATCTGTGGAGCAATTCAGGGAAAGGGAGAGGCTTTGAGCATTTCCTGATGTTCCCTTGACATTACCTTTACCGGCTTATAGAATAGGAAGTAACAATCAGATAAAGAGATAACATTTCATGGAGGTGGGCGAACAATGTGGATGAAAAAAGTATTTGCATATGGTTCTCTGGGTCTGCTGGCGGCAGGAATGATGGTGATGCCTGTATCCGCTCATGGGCATCATGCACAGGCAACAGTTCCGGCTGATCAGGTATGTGAACTTTGTACGTTTCCTGACTGTGTAAATACCGGGCTGCATACGCATGACGCGAAGACTTATTGTGGGTATGGTCATGAGTGCGGTTATTGCGACGGCTCCTGCGGTGCAGTGGGCGTATGTACGGTGGAAGGCTGCACGGAGACAGGATACCATATGCATGACAACCAGACCTACTGCGGTTACGATCATGCCTGTGGTTATTGCGACGGCTCCTGCGGCGTTGTGGGCGTTTGCAGTGTAGAGGGATGTAACCAGACAGGCCGGCATGTGCATGGCGAGCAGACTTACTGTGGAGCCGGACATACAGGCGGCTATTGTGACAATTCCTGTGCGATAAGTACGGCAGACCAGAGCGGCAGCCATCAGGAGAATCATGACAGCCATCAGGAGGAAAGCCATGACAGTCACCAGGAGGAGAACCATGACAGTCATCAGGAGGAGAGCCATGACAGTCACCAGGAGAGTCACGGCGGTCATCATGGACATCACGGGCATCACTAAAATAAAATAAAGATTCGGAATGACGAAAAACGGGAAGGCAGCCGTACATGGAAAAAACCATGGCGGCGGCTTTCTTTTTTTGCTTTTTTTACAAATTCTTTTTCTGATCTTTAGAAAAACAGATTGACATTTTCTGTGCATTTTGATATGATCTGAGCATGAACAACCGATTGCGCAAAGTGAAAACAACCAAATGGAAAAAGCAGCAGCGAAACAGTAATCTATGAAAAAACGGAGGGCAGGGCAGAATGGATAAGTTTATTGTCAACATCATCCATCGTCCGGAGATGGTACCTGAGTATGCGGAGAAGGTAACCGGACACGGGAAAGAAGAAGATATCGGAAGGAAGGAGCTTCTGACGGAATCCCTTGATATCTTCAGGACACAGCAGGCGATTGCGCACAAAAACGGTCTTAAGACCACGATTCAGATGACATATGCATCTTTATTCAATGATGAAGCGGTAGCGCTTGCAAAGGAAGACCATGAGAAGTACGGCGATGAGATCGCGCTCTCTCTGTTGGGTCTTCCCTGCGAGGAATTTCGCGAGAAATATAAGACCAAGGACTTCTGTATCTGGATGTTCTCCATGGAGGACAAGAAGTCTATTGTGGACGATGTATTTGGCAAATTTCATGACAGGTTCGGCTTCTATCCGGAGTCCACGGGCTCCTATTATATGGATGCCGATCTGATCAATTATATCAAAGAGAAATATCCGATGGTGAAATGTGCCGTGGCGACCTGCTGGGAGGAAGGGCCGAAGGCTTATCACACCTGTAATAACTCCTGGTATACTTTTATGGACGGCGGCCCCTGGGCGCCCTGGATTCCCAGTAAGCAGAACACCCATGCGCCGGCGGCGAATGAGGCGGAGGATTCCGGCATCGTGGCGATTCCCCATTTATCCCGCGATCTGATTGCCTGCTATGACGGCAACGGCTCGAATTTCGGGACGCATCCGCAGAATGTCCTGCGGAGTATGTGCTATGACTCAAAGACATGGGAATATCCGTATCTTTATAATTTGATAGATCAGTTCAGGGCGTTGGCGAAATACAACAACGGTTATGCTTATAATATGATGTTCGTAGGCCCCGGCTGGATGAATAAGATGGGACGCTGGGAGGCGCCCTATGAGCTGCTTCTCAAATCCTACGAGGACGGTATGGCATATTATGGGAAGCTTAAAAAGGAAGGAAAACTGGATGACATGACCATGGCACAGTTCGCGGACTTTTATCGGGAGAACAGAAGGCTGACGGAGCCGGAATGTGCGCTGTGGAGAGATATTTTATATGGCTCTGACAAGCAGCTTTTCTGGTACTGTGATCCTTACATGAGAGTCTGCGCAAACATGGATCAGGGCGGTGCGATCGTGGATCTGCGGCCTTATGCGGCGAAACTGGAGTGGCCGGTGGGTATCGGTACGAAGCACGTGACGGACGCTTCCTATCCTTTCCTGATTCAGGAGAAGTACCGGGCAGGATACTTTACCCACTATGCGGGTGAAGGCACGGTCAGAAGCGCCAAGCTTGTCCATAACGGCGAGGAAGTGGATCTGTGCCTGTGCCGGACGAAGGCGCATTTCTCACAGGAGGGCAATACCAGAATCCTGACCCTTGACCCGGTGGACATTGTGTTCTATGACCTGACCGTGAAATTGCAGACGAAGATGTACTTTGAGGAGGGAAGCTCCCGGATTAAGATCGAGAGGACAGTTCTTTCGATGAGCGATCCTTCCGCCGAGGTGGAGATCAACGAGTATATGGTGGCCTGCTATGGTACGACGGAGTACTCCGAGGATATGACCAATGTGAAGCTGGCCGTCACCGACGGAGCTAAGACCGAGAAGATTGATTATGCCTACAAGTGCCGTGAGGCGCAGATGGCGGGCGCAACAGAAGCTGTGGCTGTGGTTCCCGAAATTGAGACGCGGGTATCCTTAAGCTGTGAAAAGAAGGACGCGGTGGGTTATATCAGGGAAGGCTACGCGTTCTCCCCGATGTTCACATTAGGCTACACGACCAAGTTAAAAGATAAGGAGGTATTTGCGACATGGCTCAATCTGGCAAAGGCAAATTAAATTACAGGTGTCCCTCCTGTTTCATGAGAGACTTAGACATTGATATGTTTTATGATAAAGATAAGAAGGAGTATCACTGCATCCGCTGTCAGTATGTGGGGACGGAGGAGGATGTGCTGGAGAAAAACGAGTTGGTGCGTTTCCGTTATAAGGACGCGATGAAGCGGTTCACGAAGTTTGACTTTGATTGATGATGAAGAGACGGACGAAAGATGGAATTCTGCGTCGCCCCGCTTTCGCTCCGTGAAAAACGTAGCAGACACTAAGCTCGAAAAGACCTCGCTAAGTGCTGACGCTTTTCAAGGGGCTCCTTGAGAATTCCATCTTCCGTCCTGTCAATTCGGCAGGCAGAGAAAAGGAAGGCAAAATATGAAATTTTACAAGGGCATGGACATATCCACGATCAAAGAGGTGGAGAGCCTGGGCGGGAAATTTTACGACCACGGTGAGGAGAAGGATGTGTTTGAAATCCTGAAAAGCTACGGTGCGAACGCGGTGCGCCTGCGGCTGTGGAACGACCCTTACGCGCAGGATGGCACGCCTTACGGCGCGGGAACGAACGATCTGCCAACGACCATAGAGCTTGCAAAGCGCGCAAAGGCGCACGGAATGGACGTGCTGCTCTGTATGCATTACAGCGATTTCTGGGCGGATCCGGGAAAACAGCGCGTACCCAAAGCGTGGCGGGGGATGGATGCAGAACAATTGACTGATGCGGTCTATACTTATACGCGGGACACCCTGCTTGCCATGAGGCAGGCGGGCGCCTTTCCCGATCTGATTCAGGTGGGAAACGAACTGACAAACGGGATGCTGTGGCCGCAGGGAAAGCTTCTTGAGTGCGGCAATTATGACAATCTGGCAAAGTTTGTCAGCGCGGGCATCCGGGCGGTACGCTCTCTGGATAAAGAGATGCCGGTTATGATTCATCTGGACAATGGCGGTAACGCGCCGATGTACCGGGACTGGTTTGACCACTACATGGAGCGGGGTGAGGATTTCCAGATCATAGGGCTTTCCTATTATCCGTTCTGGCACGGTACACTGGAAGAGCTGCGAAACAACATGAACGATCTGGCGGTGCGCTATGGCAAGGAGCTGGTGATCGCGGAAGTTTCTATGGGCTTTACCATGAAGGATTACGGCATTTACGAGGAACTGGCGGAGAACGAGCGCAAGGGCTATGCCACAAAGCCGGAACTGGTGGAAAAATTACAATTTCCCATGTCTGAGGAGGGACAGGCGGATTTCATGAAGGCGCTGTTTTCTGTGATGGAGCAGGTGCCGGAAGGAAAATGCAGAGGCTTCTTTTACTGGGAGCCTGCCTGGATTCCTGTGCCGGGATCGGGCTGGGCAAATGAGGCGGCGTTGCAATATATTGAAGAAAAGGGGCCGGGCGGCAATGAATGGGCAAATCAGGCGCTGTTTGACTATGACGGCCAATCACTTCCCGCGCTGGAAGTGATCTGCGACTATATACCGGGAGAAAAATAGAGCGGGCGAACAAACCGGATCGGACGGAAAATAAGTGACGGCTTGAAATTCCGCGGCGTTCAGGTTAAAATAGAAAATAGAATTGCTTTAACGGCTTTTTACTCTAATTTTACGAAAGGATAACGGGTATTTAGTATGAAAAACTGTCAAAACAAATGGGTGCGTGCCGCGATCCCGGCGCTGCTCCTGCACTTCAGTATTGGTACGGTGTACTGCTGGTCTATTTTCAGTCAGGAGATCGCTGACTACATAGGATTTTCCAAGGCAGCTACAGAGTGGGCGTTCAGCTTCGCGATTTTCTTTTTGGGAATGTCGGCAGCCTTTTTAGGGAATGTGGTGGAGAAGGATATTCACAAGTCGTCGCTGATCGCTTCGATTACCTTTGCCCTTGGTATGGCGGGTACAGGCTTCTTCATTTATTACGGAGGCAGCCATCCGGGCAGCGTTTTATCTCTTGTGGGTATCTATGTATGCTACGGTTTTATTATGGGTATCGGCCTTGGAACGGGTTATCTGTCTCCAGTAAAGACCCTGATGCTCTGGTTTGAGGATAAGAAGGGTCTGGCTACCGGACTCGCCGTGGCGGGCTTCGGCGGTGCAAAGGCGATTGCGAGCCCTATTATGCAGGCGCTTCTTACCAATCTTGGAGAGGGCGGTATCTACAAGATGTTTTATATCCTCGCAGTGGTTTACTTCGTTATGATGTTCGTGGGACATCTCCTTTTGGCGAAGCCCGAGGGCTGGCATGAGCCCCAGAAGAAGGAAAAGGGACAGGGCATCATGGCTACCATCAAAACCCGGCCGATCAGCAATTATATCGGAATCTGGCTGATGTTCTACATCAACATCACCTGCGGCCTGGCATTGATCTCACAGGAAAAGATGATTGTGAAATGTATCGGTCTTGCCGGTGTGGTGGGTGTGATTTCCACAGTAACCGCGATCTTCAACGCGGGCGGCCGTTTGGGCTTCTCCGCATGGGCGGATCATTTGAAGGACAGAAATACCATCTACAAATTGATCTTTATTCTCTCGATTGTGTTTACCGGCGGAGTGATTCTCACCAGAGGTATTGAGAGCGGTGAGGGAAATATCTTCCTTGTGGTTCTGGTATTGGCATTGTTGTTTATGGTAAATGCCGGATACGGCGGCGGTTTCTCCAATGTGCCCACCCTGCTTTCCGATCATTACGGTATGGGAAGCATCAGCGCGATTCACGGTATCACCCTCTCCGCATGGGCGTTTGCGGGTCTTACCGGAAACCAGATCGCGACTTTGATCGTGAGCAATACGGGCAGTTTCTTTGACGACGGCCACGGCAATTCGATTAACCCTGTGGGATATCAGAATGTGTTGTACTTTACAATTGTACTCTACATCATCGCACTGCTGATCAGTCTGTTCCTGGTGAAACCTGCGAGCACGGACAGATGAGTGAAAAGATAGCAATCGGGCAGGAAAAAGCTTTCCTGCCCGCCGCGCGGGACGCATGCCGAAGGCAAATTGCCATATGCGTCCCTGTGCATAGCAAAAACCCCGGAGGCGATGCCTTCGGGGTTTTTGCCTGTGTAAAAGGGGAATTCTTCGGAATTGCTATTGCCGACTTGACTTCCGTGATCAAGTCTGTATTTAATATAACGCATTTCCACTAAAGGGTCTATAATTATATTACAAAAGAATAACACTATATTAGCGAAAAAGTTTACATGTTCAAATATTCATACTGTTTCTGTAACTCTTCCGGAATCGCTATTCCAGCGTTTTTGAGCTTTTGGAACACGTTGTCAAAGTGATGAAGTTTCTGTGACTGCTTAATATCGTAACGGGACATAGTCTCCTTGTAGAGCGGGTTTGCCAACAGTTTCTGCCGAATTTCTTTGGAGAAAGGGCAGTAAGTGAAAATGATATTGCGTGCTACTTTATTCAGTCTGGGCGAACCGGTACCTTCGTAAAGAATCCATGACTCATAGTCGCGAATGAACATTTCTTTATAACTATTTTTCGCTTTTTTCATACTGAGTTTAATTTTATCTTTAGCGTCGGCAGATAATTCATGGTTCTTACGGTAGAACTGGATGTAGTCGAAGTACTCGCTGGTGAGAGAAGCTTCTGAAATATCGTTCCAGCGCGCGCCCTGTACACGTTTGCACATTTCCCAGCGGAAGTCGCCGGTCAGCCGTACCAGAATGTTCGTCAGGTCTTCCATCTGGAAAATAGATACCATCATGCGCGCCGGTGTGGTACGTTTGCGCCCCTCGATTTCCTGCCATGCGATACCGCGGGTACCAACGTTTGGCATCAGAATAATATCGGGCAGAACTTCCACGCCGACGGATTCTTTTCCGATACCGATATCGGGATTTGTGTAGGTGACATCGCGGTAATAGGCGCTGAAATCAATATCCCGGATTGCCTTGAAGGAAGCTTCTACCTTGTCGGCGGATACCAGAGAAGCGTCCAGGTCTTTTAAGACATTGTGCTCCGAAAAAATCGGACAGAAGCTCAGGACGCGGCCGAAGGAAACCTTGTTGACAGAGGGGAACATGTTGCGTATTTCAAAGAGCACCTGCTCCATCGGATCATTCACCATCCGCGCTTCGTCCGCCGCAGTGATATTGCCCGCCATTTTTTGCTCGCGCAAATAGGTAGGGAAGTCGGAGTCAAACTCGTTGCGGCTCGGTGATTTTTTCCCCTGATAGATAGCTGTGAACCATTCGTAGACAGTATAAACTTTACGCTTCGGGTCGGTAGGAAGTTTGTCTACAATCTGATACAGATAGGCGGCATTTTCCAGACCGGCCAGATTTTCATCCATGTAGCCGAAGTTAAAGAACATTTTCACGACTTTGGGAACAGAGGAAGGATCCTTCATGCTCTTCGCGAAAGCTTTCTCATAAATGTCATAGAACTGTTTGGTAATCGTCTGACGCAGTCTTCTGGCAGCGTCGTCGGAAGCGTTCTTGTCTGCCATCTTGGCAAATTTTTTCACGGCTTCCTGGAAGGCGGCCGCAGCCTCGCTGCTTAATTCAGCGTAAGTGAGAATGGTATTCATGGAGTTTGCCACATCGGGCACATCGTCCACCGTAGCGGTATCCTCGCCGGCGCCGTCCCCGAGGGTTTCCAGTCTTTTCCGGTACTCAGCCACTCTTGCCTGATACATCTCCCGGTCAATGGAAGGCAGACCCTCAAGCTGAATCAGCATGGTGGAAATTGCCGCGCTCAACGTAGTGGAATTTTCATCATGCGCGCCTATTCTATATAACAGACTGGTGTAAAGGTCAAAGAAGTCAAGGCGGCTCTCGTTCATCAACAGACTGGCGATGTCCGCCTTGTAATCATAAAACACACGACATATGGAAAGGATGCGGTGAATGTCCTGATCCGTTTTCATGACCACTCCCGCAAGAAATTCAGGGGTATGGAACTTGGCGGATTTTTCAGTGACCAAATTGGTCAAATGTGTATAATAACCGTCCAGCCAGCTTTCCAGATCCTCCTCCAGTGTAAGCGGTGCCAGATCCTCCATAGCGGGAAGCGTTTTGGGAGTAACCCCGTGCCTGACACAGAAGGATTTATATTCCTCATAGCGATCCATCAGGAAATGGTATATGTTTTCACAATCAAAGCTCATCAATTCGTACTGGTCATATATTTCATGAAGCTGCCGGAACAGGGAAGAGACGAACATGTTGGACAGATCCACGCTTTTTTGCATAAGCTGGGGCAATTGCGCGGCTGTACATGGATAGGAGGCGATTCCGCATGTCTCCTCCGTCGTATAAGTAAAGAAATGAGATCCGAAAAAGATCTCACAGATGCCGATCACATCGCCTTTTTTTAAATAGAAAGAGCCCCCTGGAAAGGTGGCGCAGACGCTTCCTTTTGCGATGACGTGCAGGGCGTTCAGATTCTGTTCGCTCTGAATCAACTGTGTGCCTGCCGGAAATTCCTTTATTGCCATGAAAAATACCCCCTATAAAAATTATTACAAAAACCCTGCCTATATCTTATGCCTTTTTGTGTAAAAAGTCAATTTGCACTGTACTTTTTGAAAATTTGTGCTAAAATTAAAAATGACAGCCTTGTCGGGACGGGAAGTAAAAATCTTCGATTTTAACTCCGCGAGATCCGCTTTGCGGCCTCGGATGGAAAGGGAGTAAAAATCTTCGATTGAAATGGTGTAGAGAGTAATCTGAAAACGGAAGCGAGTGATGAAACGGTATGGAAAAAATACAGACAGAAAATGAGGAGATCGCCTACAGACAGCAGGTGGTAAATGAATACAGGGCGGATGTGGAGAGGCTTGCGCGCTATCTTCCCTGGTTGGAGAGCAAGAAGGGAGCAAGCGTACAGCAGAGCTATTCGGGATCGGGGATTCAGGAGCATTCCATCTCTTTTCCCGTATATGACAGTACACTGCTGGCCTTTGTCAAGGAGGCGCAGAAGACGAAGCTTATGGATCGGAATTACAGATATGTCTATTCCCGATGCAGAATCCGTATTCTGGAGGATGAGCTTCGGGCTGTTAAGCGGGCGGATATTAAGGGGATGGATGTGCTCAAGGCGATTCTGTCCCGCTATGTGACGGAGGGTATGACCAAGGGTAAAAGATGGTCGGAGGCAGTGGAGAACGGGGTCTTTCTGGCTGTCATTTCTAAAATGAAAGAAAATCTGGATTTTTGGGATCATCCGGTACAGACCAGAGTGGTCAGCGTTACAGAGGAAGAAAAAGAGAAGAAGGACGCGCAAAAAGCTGCGGCGAAGGATACATTTTTTTAGGGAGACAGAGAGACGATGGGAGAAAAATCAGCACAAAAAAAGAAGTACATACTGGATACGGCAAGGAAGGTATTTGTTGAGAAGGGCTATAAGAGCGTGACCATGAAGGACATTGTGGAGGCCTGTGAAATCAGCAGAGGCGGCCTGTACCTGTATTTTGACAGCACGGATCAGATTTTGATGGAGGTGCTGCAGATGGAGGCGGAGGAGACGGACGATGTTTTTTCGGAGAGGATAGAGCAGGGCGATACGGCGGCAGATATTTTGACCCTTTTCCTGAAAGAGCAGAAAAAGGAACTGCTGCAGAATAAGGATAATTTGACCGTAGCAGTCTATGAGTACTTTTTTGCCCATAAATCGACTGATAAAAACAATATGCTGCGGCGACAGTTTGACGCGGGTGTCAGAGTGATCGAGAAGCTGATCGAGGCGGGAATTGCCAGTGGTGAATTTTACTGTGAGGATCCCAAAGGAGCGGCGGCTAACATTATGTATGTGCTGGAGGGACTAAAGATCAATGCACAGACTTTCGGCATTACGGAGAAGATGGTGGACGAGCAGCTTCTCTATATTATGCAGGGACTGATTACTGAAATATAAGGCTCGTATAAGCACGGGCTTTCGAGTCTGTGTGGAGCAGATGGAGGGTGTATGGGAAACGTCAGAAGGATTTATGTGGAGAAGAAGGAGCCCTTTGCCGTTAAGGCAAGGGAGTTGAAAGA
Source organism: Lachnospiraceae bacterium UBA3310 (assembly GCA_002361355.1). Taxonomy (GTDB): domain Bacteria; phylum Bacillota; class Clostridia; order Lachnospirales; family Lachnospiraceae; genus UBA3282. The sequence goes on along the minus strand of DESQ01000017.1, from coordinate 25,233 downwards.
GGAGATCGAGAACTTTCTGGGAATAACCAGCGTGGAACGGGTGCGTGTCTTCATCCGTTACGATGTGGAAAATATTTCGGATGAGGTTTTTGAGCGGGCCTGCCGTACGGTATTTTCGGAACCTCCGGTGGATCTTTTATATCGGGAAAAGATAGAGATTCCGGAGAACGGGCGGGTGTTTTCGGTGGAATTTCTGCCGGGGCAGTTTGATCAGAGGGCGGACTCTGCCGTACAGTGTGTACAGTTTTTAAAGGAGGACGAGGAGCCCACTATCAGAACGGCAGTGACCTATATGGTCAATGGAAACGTTACGGACGAGGAACTTACGCGGATCAAGGCGTACTGCATCAATCCGGTGGATTCCAGAGAAACCGGAATGGTGAAGCCGGATACGCTGGCTCTTGCTTATGAGGAGCCTGCGGATGTGAAAGTTTTTGAGGGCTTTTCTACCATGCCGGAGAAGGATCTGAAAGCGCTCTATGACTCCCTTGGCCTTGCGATGACGTTTAAGGATTTTTTGCATATCCAGAATTATTACAGCGGTGAGGAGCACAGGGATCCCACGATGACAGAGATACGGGTGCTCGATACCTACTGGTCGGATCACTGCCGCCACACCACTTTCTCTACGGAGCTTAAGAACGTGAGCTTCGGGGAGGGACGTTACAGAGAGCCGATTGAGAAAACCTACAGGGATTATCTTGCGGTGCGGGAAGAGATTTTTCATGGCAGGCAGGATAAGTTTGTCTGTCTGATGGATCTGGCGCTGATGGCGATGCGGAAGTTAAAGAAGGACGGAAAGCTCGACGATATGGAGGAGTCCGATGAGATCAATGCCTGCTCCGTGGTAGTGCCGGTGGAAATGGATTACGGGGAAGGGCCTGTGACGGAGGAGTGGCTGGTCTTCTTTAAGAACGAGACCCACAACCACCCCACGGAGATCGAGCCTTTCGGCGGCGCGGCGACCTGTCTTGGCGGCGCGATCCGCGATCCTCTTTCCGGCAGAGGCTATGTCTACCAGGCGATGCGGGTGACCGGCGCGGCGGATCCCACCGTGCCGGTGGCGGATACCTTAAAGGGAAAGCTGCCTCAAAAAAAGCTGGTGCGCGGCGCGGCGGACGGCTATTCCTCCTACGGTAACCAGATCGGATTGGCGACCGGACTGGTCAAAGAAATTTATCATCCTGACTATGTGGCGAAGCGCATGGAAATCGGTGCGGTCATGGGCGCAGCTCCGAGAAAGAATGTGATCAGGGAAAATTCTGATCCCGATGATATCATTATTCTGCTGGGCGGCAGAACCGGACGCGATGGCTGCGGCGGTGCAACGGGTTCTTCCAAGGTGCACACGGAGAAGTCCATTGACACCTGCGGCGCGGAGGTACAGAAGGGTAACGCGCCCACAGAGAGAAAAATTCAGAGATTGTTCAGACGCGAGGAAGTGAGCCGTCTGATTAAGAAGTGTAACGATTTTGGCGCGGGCGGCGTGTCGGTTGCCATCGGCGAACTGGCGGACGGCCTGGTGGTGGATCTGGATAAAGTGCCAAAGAAATATGCGGGTCTGGACGGCACGGAGCTTGCCATCTCCGAGTCGCAGGAGCGTATGGCTGTGGTGGTGTCCCCGAAGGATGCAGACACCTTCCTGGGCTATGCCGCGGAGGAGAATCTGGAGGCAGTTCCCGTGGCGGTGGTCACGAAGGAGCCCAGACTGGTGCTCAAATGGCGCGGGCAAAAAATTGTGGATCTGTCCCGTGCGTTCCTCGACACCAACGGCGCGCATCAGGAGACTGACGTTCACGTGGAGATTCCTGATGAGAAAGAAGATTACTTTAGGAAGACGGCGACCCCTGCGGTGGCGGAGGCGCTTGCCCGTGGAGATGTGAGGGAGGCATGGCTTGCGCTGTTGCAGGATTTGAACGTCTGCTCCCAGAAGGGACTGGTGGAGATGTTTGACGCTTCCATCGGTGCGGGCAGCGTATATATGCCATATGGCGGCAAGTACCAGTTGACGGAGACGCAGGCTATGGTGGCGAAACTTCCCACTTTGGAGGGAAAGACGGACACCGTAACCATGATGAGTTATGGCTTTGATCCTTATCTGTCAAGCTGGAGCCCTTACCACGGTGCGGTCTATGCGGTGACAGAGTCTGTGGCAAAGATTGTGGCAAACGGCGGAGACTACAGGACGATCCGTTTTACCTTCCAGGAGTATTTCAGGCGCATGAGCGAGAACCCCTCCCGTTGGAGCCAGCCTTTCTCGGCGCTTCTGGGCGCATACGATGCGCAGATGAAATACGGACTGCCCTCCATAGGCGGCAAGGATTCCATGTCCGGTACTTTCAACGATATTGATGTGCCGCCCACACTGGTATCCTTTGCGGTGGATATCAGTAAGAGCAGCAATATTGTGACGCCTGAGCTGAAATATCCGGGCGACAGGCTGGTGCGTTTCCGCATTGCGCGGGATGAATATGATCTGCCGGTTTACGAGCAGGTTATGACACTCTATGATCAAATTATGACATTGATGTCAGAGTATACTGACACAGATACCATAAATGGGATGCCTGTGAAGTTCAGGAAGAGAAAGATTGTGGCGGCCTATGCGCTGGATGCGAAGGGTGTGGCTGCGGCGGTAAGCAAGATGGCATTTGGCAACGGCCTCGGCGTTGCGGTGGATTCTTCCTATAAAGCGGAAGCGCTCTTCGATAACGGCATCGGTGATATTGTGGCGGAGATGCCGGCAAAAGAAGTGCATCGTTTAAAGACGCTTGGAATGGACTATGAGGAGATTGGCACGGTGACTGCGGACGGCGTGTTCAGCTACGGTTCTATGAAACTGGAACAGAAGGACGCGCTGCAGGCGTGGGAATCCAAACTGGACAAGGTGTTCCCCTATACGGCCGGAAAGGATAAGAGCCCGGTGGCTTCCGATGTATACCACGCGGACAAGGTGTATGTATGTAAAAATAAAGTGGCGAAGCCCACCGTATTTATCCCGGTGTTCCCAGGCACGAACTGTGAGTATGACAGCGCGAAGGCGTTTGTAAACGCCGGCGCAAATGCGGTTGTGAAGGTGTTTAAGAATCAGAATGCGGCGGATATCAGGGAGAGCGTGGAGGTCTTTGAGAAAGCCATCGGGCAGGCCCAGATCATCATGTTCCCGGGCGGCTTCTCCGCAGGCGACGAGCCGGACGGCTCCGCCAAGTTCTTTGCCACGGCATTTCAGAATGAGAAAATAAAAGAGGCTGTGATGAAGCTTATCAATGAGCGGGACGGCCTTGCGCTGGGAATCTGTAACGGATTTCAGGCGTTGATCAAGCTTGGGCTTGTGCCCTACGGGGAGATCCGGGGGCAGGAGGAGGATTCTCCGACCCTGACTTTCAACACGGTAAACCGTCATATCTCCAAGATGGCATATCTCAAGGTGGTTTCCGACAAGTCGCCGTGGCTTGCAGGTGTGGAACTTGGGCAGACTTATGTAAACCCAGCTTCCCACGGAGAGGGACGGTTCGTCGCGCCGAAGGAGTGGATAGACAAGCTCTTTGCAAACGGGCAGGTGGCGACCCAGTACGCGGATGCCGACGGCAATGTTTCCATGGACGAAGAGTGGAACATCAACGGTTCCTATGCGTCCATCGAGGGTATCACCTCCCCGGACGGGCGCTGTCTCGGTAAGATGGCGCATTCCGAGAGACGGGGCGACGCCGTGGCGGTCAATATCTACGGCGAGCAGGATATGAAGATTTTTGAGAGCGGGGTTGCGTATTTTAAATAAAATATTGCAAGACCTCTTGACACCGTATTTTTCAGGTGGTATTCTATAAAAAATTTAATGAGGTAAACCGTTGAAGCGGAGATAACGGTGATGATGCCTTTACAGAGAGCCTGCGCTGCTGAGAATCAGGTAAGAAACAAGTCATCAAATGGATCGCTGAGGGTGCAGTCAAACGCACGGGAGCGCGGAGTATTCTGCAACGTGAGGCACGCGTCAGTGGCCGGGGATATGCTGGTATCCTGTAAGGGCACGGTACATGCCGTGAAGCAAGGTGGCATCGCGGATTGATTAAAATTCGTCCTTGACAGATTTATAAGAGTCTGTCAGGGGCGTTTTTGCGTGTATAAGCAGAGTCAGAAGACGACAAAGACAGGATGCATGCTTGCATGCAAGACTGTCGATGACGGCTTATGACGAGCAACGCGAACGAAAGATGCGAAGCATCTTGAGTCTGCTTATATGCGCAGAGTCAGAAAATGAAAGGAGCATCAAATGCAATTTTTACCATCTTTGGAGGAAGTAAAGGAGATTGCCGCAGGCGGGGCTTACAGGGTACTTCCGGTTAGCTGTGAAATGCTCTCCGACATCTGTACCCCCATCGAGGCGCTGAAAATACTGAAAAACGTGTCTACCCACTGCTATCTGCTGGAGTCGGTGGCGGAGCGGGAAAAGTGGGGGCGTTACACGTTTCTGGGCTTTGATCCCAAGATGGAGATCACCTGTCTGGACGGGGAGATGAAGGCTGGCGGCCTCACATTTCATACGGATGATCCGTCTGCTTATCTGCGGCAGATTCTGGCGGAGTACAAGAGCCCGCGGTTTGCTTATCTGCCCTCTTTTACAGGCGGACTGGTGGGATATTTCTCCTATGATTATCTGGGATACAGCGAGCCCTCGATCCGGGTGGGCGTGCAGGACACGGAGGCATTTAAGGATGTGGATCTGATGCTCTTTGACAAGGTGATCGCTTTTGACAATTTCCGCCAGAAGATTATTCTGATTGTAAATATGACCCTGGAGGATGTGGAGACCGGTTATAACAAGGCGGTAAGAGAGCTGAGAAAGCTTGCAGACCTGCTTCGTGCCGGGGAGAAGAAAAAAGAGCCGGCAGGGCGGCTTCTGGGAGAGGTGATGCCTTTGTTTGACGAGGAGGCTTACTGCAGGATCGTGGAGGAGGCGAAGCGCCATATCATAGAGGGCGATATTTTCCAGATCGTTCTTTCCAACAGGCTGGAAGCGCCCTTTGAGGGAAGCCTGTTAAACACGTACCGGGTGCTCAGAACCATGAACCCGTCGCCCTATATGTTTTATTTTTCCGGTACGGATGTGGAGGTGGCGGGGGCTTCTCCCGAGACGCTTGTGAAGTTGGAGAACGGTGTCCTTCATACCTTTCCGTTAGCGGGGACGAGGCCGCGTGGAGCGACGGAGGAGGAAGACAAACGGCTGGAGGCGGAACTTCTGGCAGATGAGAAGGAGCTTGCGGAGCATAATATGCTGGTGGATCTGGGACGCAACGATCTGGGAAAAATCAGCAAGTTCGGTACGGTGAAAGTGGAGAAGTTTCATTCCATTGAGCGCTATTCCCATGTGATGCACATCGGTTCCACGGTGCGGGGCGAGATCAGGGAGGAGTTTGACGCGCTTCATGCCATCGAGGCGGTTCTGCCGGCGGGAACGCTGTCGGGCGCGCCGAAGATCAGGGCATGCCAGTTGATCGGGGAACTGGAAAACAACAAGCGGGGCATTTACGGCGGCGCCATCGGCTATATTGATTTTACGGGAAATATGGATACCTGTATCGCCATCCGCATTGCTTACCGGAAAAACGGACGGGTATTTGTCAGGAGCGGGGCCGGTATTGTGGCGGACTCCGAACCGTCTAAAGAATTTCAGGAGTGCATCAACAAGGCGAAGGCGGTTATCAGGGCGTTGGAGATGTGTGAGGAGATGGAAGAATGATTTTGCTGATAGACAACTATGACAGCTTTTCTTATAACCTTTACCAGATGGTGGGTGAGATTGCACCGGACATCCGGGTGATCAGAAACGATGAGATGAGCGTGGAGGAGATCAGGGCATTGAAACCTGACCGCATGATCCTTTCGCCGGGGCCGGGAAGGCCGGAAAACGCGGGCGTGATCATAGAGGCAGCGAAGACGCTGGGAAAAGAGATCCCAACCCTGGGCGTCTGCCTCGGCCATCAGGCTATCTGTGCGGCCTACGGGGCTGTGGTGACTTACGCGAAGGAGCTGATGCACGGCAAACAGTCGGAAGTGACGTTTGACAAGTCCTGTCCTTTATTTCAGGGGTGTCCCGACAGGGCAAAGGTGGCGCGCTATCACTCGCTGGCAGCGGACAAAGAGACGATTCCGGACTGCCTGCGGATTGTGGCGGAAACTGCGGACGGGGAAGTGATGGCGGTACAGCACCGGGACTATCCCATCTATGGGGTGCAGTTTCATCCCGAGTCCATCATGACGCCGGATGGGAAACAGATGCTTGCCAATTTTATCAGACAATAGAGAGAAAGGAAGGAAAAATCATGATTAAAGAAGCGATTGTAAAAATTGTAAACAAGGAAGACTTAACCTACGATGAGGCCTACACAGTGATGAACGAAATTATGGGCGGGGAGACGACGCCTACTCAGAATGCCGCTTTCCTTGCGGCACTCTCCACAAAGAGCGCCAAGGCGGAGACCACTGCCGAGATCGCCGGATGCGCGGCAGCCATGCGGGATCACGCCACTAAGGTAGAGACGGGCATGGATATCTTTGAAATTGTGGGAACTGGCGGCGATAACGCGCAGAGCTTTAACATTTCCACCACTTCTGCGCTGGTGTGCGCGGCGGGCGGCATGAAGGTGGCGAAGCACGGAAACCGCGCGGCTTCTTCCAAGTGTGGGACGGCGGATTGCCTGGAAGCCCTTGGCGTAAACATCCAACAGAGCCCGGCGCGCTGTAAGGAGCTGCTCTCAGAGGTGGGCATGTGCTTCTTTTTCGCACAGAAATACCATTCGTCCATGAAATATGTGGGAGCGATCCGCAAGGAGCTGGGATTCCGCACGGTGTTTAATATTCTCGGCCCGCTGACCAATCCGGGCAGCCCCAAGATGCAGCTCCTTGGCGTGTATGACGCTTATCTGGTGGAGCCCCTTGCACAGGTGCTGATCAGTCTCGGCGTGGAGCGCGGTATGGTGGTGTACGGGCAGGATAAGCTGGATGAAATTTCCATGAGCGCGCCAACGACGATCTGTGAATTTAAAGACGGCTGGTTTAAATCCTACACCATCACGCCGGAGCAGTTTGGATTTGCCCGCTGTACCAAAGCGGATCTGGAGGGCGGAACGCCGGAGGAAAACGCGAAGATCACAAGGGCGATTCTGCAGGGAGAAAAGGGGCACAAGAGAAACGCGGTGCTGTTAAATGCGGGGGCAGGCCTCTACATCGCAGGAAAGGCGGAGAGCCTGGAAGCGGGTGTGAAGCTGGCGGCCAAGGTGATCGATTCCGGGAAGGCGAACGAGACGCTTGACCGGTTCATCGAGGTCAGCAACCGGCCTGACACAGAGGAGTAGATGAAAAAGTTATCGCAGGATACCGTTTGGGTGCGGAGGTGACACATGAACATTTTAGACCAACTGGCGGAGTATGCCAGATACCGGACAGAGCAGGCAAAACGGAAGGTCTCCTTATCGGAAATGAAAGAGCGGGCGTTATCCATGCCAAAGGGAGATTTTCCCTTTGAACGGGCGCTGCGAAAGCCGGGCATCTCTTTTATCTGCGAGTGCAAAAAGGCTTCTCCTTCCAAGGGACTGATTGCGCCGGACTTTCCCTATTTACAGATCGCCAGGGAGTACGAGGTGGCGGGTGCGGACTGTATCTCGGTGCTGACAGAGCCGAAATGGTTTCTGGGGAGCGACGCTTATCTGAAAGAGATTGCGGAGGCGGTTCAGATCCCCTGTCTGCGCAAGGACTTTACCGTGGATGAATATATGATTTATGAGGCGAAGGCGCTTGGCGCATCGGCGGTGCTTCTGATCTGTGCGATCTTAAGCGGGGCGCAGATGAAGGAGTACATGGCGGTCTGTGAGACACTGGGGCTGTCCGCACTGGTGGAGGCGCACGACGAGGCGGAGGTAGAGAAGGCGCTGTCTGCGGGAGCCCGCGTGATCGGCGTGAATAACCGCAACCTGAAAGATTTTACAGTGGATACGGAGAACAGCCGCCGGCTCAGAAGTATGATTCCGGAAGGCGTGCTGTTTGTCTCCGAGAGCGGTGTGGGCGGGCCGGGGGATGTGGAGCGGCTTGTGCAGATTGGCGCGGACGCGGTGCTAGTGGGGGAGGCGCTGATGCGGGCCTCCGACAAAAGAGAGATGCTGTCTAAGCTGCGGGGAGCGTGACACGGGTACAACAGGTAAAAAGGTTTACATAATGTGAACCTGCAACACAGAATCAGAGGGAAGCTATGACAAAAATCAAACTATGCGGTCTTTCACGGCTCTGTGACATAGAAACCGTAAACGAGCTTCGGCCGGCATACATCGGTTTCGTTTTTGCCCAAAAGAGCAGACGTTATGTGCCGCCGGAACAGGCTGCCGCGCTGAAAAAGGCGCTCTCTCCGGAAATCCGGGCGGTGGGCGTGTTTGTGAATGAAAAGATCGAACAGATCGCAGCTTTGTTTAAAGCGGGCACAATCGACCTGGCACAGCTTCACGGCGGGGAGGACGAGGCCTATATCGGACGGCTGCGGGCGTGTACGGATAAACCGATTATCAAAGCCTTTGGCATTGACAGTGAGGCGGATATCCGGAGGGCACAGGAGAGCACGGCGGACTTTGTGCTTCTGGACTCCGGGAGCGGCGGCACGGGAACGGTTTTTGACTGGAAACTGCTTGCAAAGATGAACCGGCCCTACTTTCTGGCGGGAGGGCTGGATGCTTCGACGGTTGCGGAGGCGGTGGAGAGATGGAAGCCTTACGCGGTGGATGTCAGTTCCGGCATTGAGACGGACGGGAAGAAGGATTCGGAGAAAATGCGTCGGTTTGTGGAAACGGTGCGACGTGTGAAAGTGTAAATACAGTAGGAAAGGTGGAAATTATGACAAATCAAAACGGGCGTTTCGGTATTCACGGGGGACAATATATCCCTGAAACATTGATGAACGCGGTGATTGAACTGGAGGAGGCCTACAACCATTTCAAGGACGATCCGGCATTCAACGAAGAGCTTACGGCTCTGTTGAACGATTATGCGGGCAGACCTTCGAGGCTTTATTTTGCAAAGAAGATGACGGAGGATCTGGGCGGCGCGAAGATTTATCTGAAAAGAGAGGATTTAAACCACACGGGTGCCCATAAGATTAACAACGTGCTGGGGCAGGCGCTTCTGGCAAAAAAGATGGGAAAGACCCGTCTGATTGCGGAGACAGGCGCGGGCCAGCACGGCGTTGCCACGGCAACGGCGGCGGCGCTTCTTGGCATGGAGTGTGTGGTGTTCATGGGGGAGGAAGATACGATCCGTCAGGCGCTCAATGTATACCGTATGCGGCTTCTGGGAGCGGAGGTCATTCCCGTGAAGTCCGGGACGGCTACCTTGAAGGATGCGGTGTCCGAGGCCATGAGAGAGTGGACTTCCCGCATTGCGGATACCCACTATTGTCTCGGCTCGGTGATGGGTCCCCATCCCTTCCCCACCATCGTCAGAGATTTTCAGGCAGTTATTTCAAAGGAGATCAAGGAGCAGATTCTGGAGAAGGAGGGGAAACTACCCGATGCGGTGATCGCCTGTGTGGGCGGCGGCTCCAATGCCATCGGTACTTTTTATCATTTTATAGAGGATAAGGATGTGCGGCTGATCGGCTGCGAGGCGGCCGGCAGGGGGATTGACACCTTCGAGACGGCGGCTACTGTCAATACGGGTAAATTGGGGATTTTCCATGGTATGAAGTCCTATTTCTGTCAGGATGAATACGGGCAGATTGCACCGGTTTACTCCATTTCCGCAGGGCTTGACTATCCGGGAATCGGGCCGGAGCACGCCCACCTTCACGATATCGGGAGGGCGGAGTATGTGCCTGTCACTGACGATGAGGCTGTGGAAGCGTTTGAGTATCTGTCCAGGACAGAGGGCATCATTCCTGCCATTGAGTCGGCTCATGCGGTGGCATACGCCGAAAAGATTGCGCCAGCTATGGGGAAGGATCAGATCATCGTAATCACCATTTCCGGCAGGGGAGATAAGGACTGCGCCGCCATTGCGCGATACAGAGGGGAGGATATTCATGAGTAAAATAGGAGGAGCTTTTGAAAACGGGAAGGCCTTTATTGCCTTTGTTACCTGTGGAGACCCGGATCTTTCCACCACTGCCGCATGCGTGCGTGCGGCGGTGGAAAACGGGGCGGATCTGATTGAACTGGGGATTCCCTTTTCCGACCCGACGGCGGAGGGCCCGGTCATTCAGGGAGCCAATCTGCGGGCATTGACCGGAGGAGTCACAACTGATAAGATATTTGACATGGTAAGAGAACTCAGAAAAGACGTGGGCGTGCCGATGGTGTTTATGACTTACGCCAATGTGGTGTTCTCCTACGGGGCGGAGCGGTTTTTCGGGGCATGTAAGGAGATCGGGATGGACGGCGTCATCCTGCCAGACCTGCCCTATGAGGAGAAGGAGGAGTTTTTACCGGTCGCTCACAAATACGGCATAGATCTGATTTCCCTGATCGCGCCGACCTCCGAGAACCGCATTGCCATGATTGCGAAGGAGGCGGAAGGGTTTCTTTATATTGTGTCAAGTCTCGGTGTGACGGGAACGAGAAGCGAGATTAAGACGGATTTAAAGTCGATTGTGGAAGTGGTCAGGCAAAACACGGATATTCCCTGTGCGATCGGATTCGGTATTTCCACACCCGAACAGGCGAAGAAGATGGCGGAGATTTCCGACGGCGCGATCGTGGGCTCGGCGATTGTGAAGCTGATCGGGCAGTACGGGAAGGAGGCGCCGGAACATGTGGGCGCGTATGTGAGAAAAATGAAGGATGCACTTGAAGCGGTATCCCTCATATGATACAATAGGCGGTGGTCAGAAGACCCCGCCTACATTATATTGTGGCGTAAATATTACGGGAGAAATGGGAAGCATGAAATCATTCTTAATTTTGGAAGATGGCACGGTGTTTGAGGGCAGTCACATAGGGGCGCAGAAGGAGATTGTCAGCGAGATTGTTTTTAATACCTCGATGGCGGGTTATCTGGAAGTGCTGACGGATCCGTCCTATGCGGGACAGGCAGTGTGTATGACCTATCCGCTGATTGGCAATTACGGGATATGTCTGGAGGACATGGAATCGAAAAGGCCGTGGCCGGACGGTTTTATCGTGCGGGAGCTATCGCGGATTCCCAGTAATTTCAGATGTAACATTTCCATTCAACAATTCTTAGAGGAACATGGTGTGCCGGGTATCGCCGGGATCGACACCAGAGCCCTCACCAGAATCCTTCGTGAAAAAGGTACTATGAACGGTATGATCACGACCGATGAAAACTATGATCTGGAACAAATTATTCCCCGATTAAAAGCATATACGACAGGCAAGGTTGTGGAGCGGGTAAGCTGCGTCAGAAAATATACGGTTGCGGCGACGGGCGCGCTCTCTGAGAGTGGAGCGGGATTGCGGGTGGCGCTCCTTGATCTGGGGATGAAGAGGAACATCGCAAAATCCCTTGCGGCGCGGGGCTGCGAGGTGACGGTTTATCCGGCAAAGACTGCGGCGGCGGAGATTCTCGGGGATAAACCCGACGGCATTATGCTCAGTAACGGGCCGGGAGACCCGAAGGAATGCACGGCTATGATAGAAGAAATCCGTAAATTATATGAGTCCGACACGCCGATTTTTGCGATCTGCCTGGGTCACCAGCTCATGGCGCTGGCGACGGGCGCTGACACCTTTAAGATGAAATATGGCCACCGCGGCGGCAATCATCCGGTAAAGGATCTGGCCACGGGCAGGGTTTACATTTCGTCCCAGAATCACGGTTATGTAGTGGACATGGACAAGCTGGATGAGAAGGTGGCGACGCCGGCTTTCATCAATGTCAACGATGGTACCAACGAGGGACTTTCCTACACGGGGAAGAACATTTTTACGGTGCAGTTCCACCCCGAGGCATGTCCCGGGCCGCAGGATTCCGGATTCCTGTTCGACAGGTTTATAGAGATGATGCGAGCATAAGGTCATTTAACAGATAACGGAGGATGTAAGATGCCTAAAAATCCGAATGTAAAGAGAGTATTAGTGATCGGTTCCGGCCCGATTGTGATCGGACAGGCGGCGGAGTTTGACTATGCGGGAACGCAGGCGTGCCGCTCGCTCAAAGAGGAGGGCATGGAGGTGATTCTGGTAAACTCCAACCCTGCCACCATCATGACGGACGGCGACATTGCAGATAAAGTGTATATCGAGCCCCTGACGGCGAAAGTGCTGGAACAGATTATCCTGAAAGAAAAACCGGATTCCCTGCTTCCCAACATGGGCGGGCAGGCGGGTCTGAATCTGGGAATGGAGCTGGACGAGTCGGGATTTCTGTCAGCCCATGGCGTGACGCTTCTTGGCACCACGGCGAAGACTATCCGCAAGGCGGAGGATCGTCTGGAGTTTAAGGAGACTATGGAGAAAATCGGGGAGCCATGCGCGCCGTCCCTTGTGGTGGAAAACATTGAGGACGGCGTCGCCTTTGCCAGAGAAATCGGCTATCCGGTGGTGCTTCGCCCCGCTTACACACTGGGCGGTTCCGGCGGCGGCATCGCCCACAATCAGGCGGAATTGGAAGAGATTCTGGCAAACGGCCTTCGCCTTTCCCGCGTGGGGCAGGTGCTGGTGGAGCGCTGCATCGCGGGATGGAAAGAGATCGAGTACGAAGTGATGCGGGACAGTGCGGGCAACTGTATCACCGTCTGCAACATGGAAAACATCGACCCGGTGGGTGTGCATACAGGTGACAGCATTGTGGTTGCGCCCTCCCAGACGCTGGGGGATAAGGAGTACCAGATGTTACGCAGCTCCGCCCTCAATATCATCAACGAGCTGGAGATTACGGGCGGCTGTAACGTGCAGTTTGCGCTCCATCCCGAAAGTTTCGAGTACTGCGTGATCGAGGTAAACCCCCGTGTGAGCCGTTCCTCCGCGCTGGCAAGTAAGGCCACGGGCTATCCGATCGCCAAGGTGGCGGCGAAGATTGCGCTGGGCTACACCCTGGACGAGATTAAGAATGCGATTACAGGAAAGACCTACGCCAGCTTCGAGCCCACACTGGATTACTGTGTGGTGAAGATACCCAGACTCCCCTTCGATAAGTTTATTACGGCGAAGCGCACGCTCACCACCCAGATGAAGGCGACGGGCGAGGTTATGAGTATTGCCAACAATTTTGAAGGCGCGCTGATGAAAGCGATCCGCTCGCTGGAACAGCATGTGGACTGCCTGCGCAGCTATGATTTCTCGGCGCTTTCCGCGGAGGAACTGTTGGAGCGCATGCGGATTGTGGACGACCAGAGAATTTATATCATCGCGGAGGCGATCCGCAAGGGCGTGGACTACGACACCATTCACGAGATCACCATGGTGGATCGCTGGTTTATTGATAAGATTGCAATTTTGACGGAGATGGAGGCGGCACTGGAAAAAGGGCCGCTTACAGTGGAACTCTTAAAAGAGGCGAAGCGGATGGAGTTCCCTGACAATGTAATCGCAAGGCTTACGGGTAAGATGGAAGAAGAAATCAGGCAGATGCGCTATGAAAACGGCATTGTGGCGGCATTTAAGATGGTGGATACCTGCGCGGCGGAGTTCGAGGCAAGCACGCCCTACTATTATTCCGTGTTCGGCTCAGAGACGGAGGTGGTGGAGACGCACCCGAAGAAGAAGGTGCTGGTGCTCGGTTCCGGCCCCATCCGCATCGGGCAGGGCATCGAGTTCGATTACTGTTCCGTGCATGCCACCTGGGCCTTTGCCAGAGAGGGATACGAGACTATTATCATCAACAACAATCCGGAGACGGTGAGCACGGACTTTGACATTGCGGATAAGCTTTACTTTGAGCCCCTGACACCGGAGGATGTGGAAAATATTGTCAATGTGGAAAAGCCTGACGGCGCGGTGGTACAGTTCGGCGGACAGACCGCCATCAAGCTGACGGAGAGCCTGATGAAGATGGGCGTGCCGATTCTTGGCACGAAGGCGGAGGATGTGGACGCCGCGGAAGACCGCGAGCTTTTCGATAAAATCCTGGAGGAGACGCAGATTCCGAGGGCAGCAGGCGGCACGGTCTACACCGCCGAGGAGGCGAAGGAGGTAGCGAACAGGCTTGGCTACCCTGTGTTGGTGCGGCCTTCCTATGTGCTGGGCGGCCAGGGCATGCAGATCGCGATTTCCGATACAGAGATAGAGGAATTTATGGCGGTGATCAACCGCTACGAGCAGGATCATCCGATTCTGGTGGATAAATATTTGCAGGGCAAGGAGCTGGAGGTGGATGCGGTTTGCGACGGCACGGATATCCTGATTCCGGGCATCATGGAGCACATCGAGCGGACGGGCGTGCATTCCGGCGACAGCATTTCCGTCTATCCTGCGCCTACGGTCAGCGAGAAGGTGAAAGAGATCATTGCGGAGTACTCGAGACGGCTTGCAAAAGCGCTCCATGTGATCGGTCTGATCAACATTCAGTTTATTGCCATGGGAGACGAGGTGTATGTGATCGAGGTCAATCCCCGTTCCTCCCGTACCGTTCCCTATATCAGCAAGGTGACGGGGATTCCCATCGTGGATCTTGCCACGGAGGTGATTATCGGAAAGAAGATACGGGATCTGGGCTACGAGCCCGGTTTACAGCCGGCGGCGGATTATTTTGCCGTTAAAATGCCGGTGTTCTCCTTTGAGAAGATTCGCGGCGCAGAGATCAGCCTGGGGCCGGAGATGAAGTCCACGGGTGAGTGCCTGGGCATCGCAAAGACCTTCAACGAGGCGCTCTACAAGGCATTTCTGGGCGCGGGCGTCAATCTGCCCAGGCACAAGCAGATGATTATCACCGTGAAGGATGCGGATAAGGGTGAGGCGATTGAGGTGGCGCGCCGCTTTGAGAAGCTGGGCTATATTATCTATGCGACCAGAAGCACCGCTGCGGCGTTAAATGAGGCGGGCGTCAAGGCGAGAAAGGTCAATAAGATTCATCAGGAATCGCCTACGGTCATGGACTTGATTCTGGGACACAAGATTGACCTGGTGATCGACACACCGACCCAGGGGCGGGATAAGAGCAGGGACGGCTTTTTGATCCGCAGAACCTCCATCGAGACAGGCGTCAACTGTATCACGGCGATGGATACCGCCACAGCCCTTGTGACCAGTCTGGAGAACGCGGCGTCGCAGGGAGAACTTGGGCTTGTGGATATTGCGGGGATTGCCAGGCGGGGGACAGGGTGAAAAGAAGTTCTAGCCACTCACAGCAAGAGCTGTTTCGCGGAGAACTTCTAAGTTTCACCCGGGAGAATGCCCGAAATACAGGCATTCTCCGTGTAGGTATGACGTATGAGCGTAATCAGAAATTATCAGAAAGAACTGGATAAAATCATAGAGAGCATCGGTGCGGAGAAACAAAGCGCGCCGACGCTTTTTCTTCATAGTTGCTGTGCGCCATGCAGCAGCTATGTGCTGGAATATCTGCGCAACTATTTTAAAATCACCGTCTTTTATTATAATCCCAATATTACCGCGGATGAGGAGTACTGTAAGCGGGTGGCAGAGCAGAAGCGGCTGATTGCGGCTTACAATGAAATGGCGGCGGGGCAGGAGAAGCCGGGGTATCCCATCGGGATTGTTGAGGGTGATTACGAGCCGAACCGCTTTTTTGAGATCGCTAAGGGACTGGAGGACTGCCCTGAGGGCGGCGAGCGGTGCTTTGCCTGCTATGCGCTCAGGCTTTCGGAGACGGCGAAGCGGGCGCGTGCAGGAAATTATGATTATTTCACAACGACCCTTTCCATCAGCCCGTTGAAAAATGCCGCGAAGTTAAATGAGATTGGTGAGAAGCTGGCACGGGAGCAGGGGGTGGCATGGCTTCCCTCGGATTTTAAGAAGCGGGACGGCTACAAGCGCTCGATCGAGCTGTCGAAGGAGTACGACCTGTACCGGCAGAATTACTGCGGGTGTGTGTACTCGCGCAGACAGTGAGCGACGCGATATGCGTATTGCTTTTGAAAGCGGAAATGGATATACTGGAAAGAAATGGGAAATGGCCCTGATTGTGCGATGAAGAAGAAGTAAAACACGGAAAGGCATGGAAATAAGAATGCAGAAAATATTGGATTTGATTTCAGAGGAAATGAAGAAGGCTTTCGAGGAGGCAGGGTATGACGCGGAACTTGGCAGGGTGACCCTCTCCAACCGCCCGGATCTGTGCGAATACCAGTGTAACGGCGCGATGGCGGGGGCGAAGAAATATCACAAAGCCCCGCTTATGATTGCGCAGGACGTGGCACAGAAGCTGACGGGGAGCAGTGTTTTGGCAGAAGTGTCGGCTGTGGCGCCGGGCTTTTTGAATATGAAAGTAAGAGAGTCATTCGTCAGGGATTATCTGCGGGGGATGTGTGAAAGTGAGAAGTTCGGACTGGCGAAACCGGAGAAGTCAAAGAAAATCATTATTGATTACGGTGGCCCAAATGTGGCGAAACCGCTCCATGTGGGACATCTGCGCTCGGCGATCATCGGTGAGAGCATTAAGAGAATCTGCCGCTATGCGGGGCATGAGGTGATCGGGGACATTCATCTGGGCGACTGGGGTCTGCAGATGGGACTCATCATTACGGAACTGCAAAAGAGGCAGCCTGATCTGATCTATTTTGACGATTCCTACGAGGGGGAGTATCCGGCCGAAGCGCCCTTTACCATATCGGAACTGGAGGAAATTTATCCAACCGCCAGCGCTAAGTCCAAGGAGGATGAGGCGTACAAAGCCGATGCCATGGAGGCGACCTACAAGCTGCAGAGCGGTGTGCGCGGGTATCGGGCGCTGTGGGATCACATCATTGCCGTGTCGGTGACGGATTTAAAGAAGAATTATAAAAACCTGAACGTGGAGTTTGACCTCTGGAAGGGGGAATCCGACGTGCATGATATTATTCCCGGTATGGTGGAAATGATGAAAAAAGGCGGCTATGCCTATGAGAGTGACGGCGCACTGGTGGTGGATGTGAAGGAGGAGACGGACACGAAGGAAGTGCCGCCCTGCATGATTTTAAAATCTGACGGGGCATCCCTCTACAACACGACGGATCTGGCGACCATTATGGATCGTATGGAAAACTATCATCCGGACGAGATGATTTATCTGACCGATAAGAGACAGGATTTGTATTTTGAGCAGGTTTTCCGCTGCGCGAGAAAAACCAAACTGGTCAATGATGAAACGGAGCTTGTGCATATCGGTTTCGGCACCATGAACGGGAAGGACGGCAAACCGTTCAAGACAAGGGAAGGCGGCGTGATGCGTCTGGAGAATCTGATCCGCGAGATCGACGAGGAGATGATCCGCAAGATTCAGGAGAATGCGGAGACAAAGGGATACGAGGTGGATACAGCGCAGGCACAGGAGACGGCGAAGATCGTCGGACTGGCGGCGATCAAGTATGGAGATCTCTCCAACCAGGCTTCCAAGGACTATATTTTTGACATGGACAGGTTCACTTCTTTCGAGGGAGATACCGGCCCCTATATTCTTTACACGATTGTACGAATCAAGTCAATTCTTGGCAAATATGAGGAACAGGGAGGAAAATTGACTGAAACAGTCATCTCCGAGGCTGCAAATGATGCCGAGAAGGGCCTGATGCTGGAACTGACTAAGTTCAATGCCATGATGGAGACAGCCTGCGAGGAGATCGCGCCCCACAGGATCTGTGCCTATATCTATGATCTGGCCAATGCGTTCAACCATTTTTATCATGAGACGAAGATTCTCACAGAGGAGGATGCGGACAAAAAAGCAGGATGGATTGCGCTGCTCTTATTGACCAGGGATGTGTTGGAGACATGTATTGACCTGCTGGGTTTTTCGGCGCCGGAGAGAATGTAAAAAAGTACTTGACAAGCAGTGACAATAAATTGTATACTAGCAGAGCGGGTTGTGTGAACAGCCCGCTAATAAACGGGGTCTTAGCTCAGCTGGGAGAGCATCTGCCTTACAAGCAGAGGGTCATAGGTTCGAGCCCTATAGGCCCCATTTTAAGGAGTCGGGAACGGCTTCCTCATAATTTATGGCGAGATAGCTCAGTTGGCTAGAGCATACGGTTCATACCCGTAGTGTCGAGGGTTCAAATCCCCCTCTCGCTACTTAAAAACATCGCAGAAATGCGGTGTTTTATTTTTGCGTGTTGCATTTTGTGTTGCATAGTTTGGAGAAATGTGCGTTCGCACGATCAGCCATTTCTTTCTGCCTGTCACTCATGGCGTGCCGGTATACCGATTTCAGCACAGCGTCAGTTTTCCAGCCGCCTTCTTGCATGATGTAAGCATCCGGGATACCAAGAGCGTGACGGATGGAAGCGGAATAGTGCCGGAGGTCATGGAAACGGAAATGTTCTATATTTGCCCGTGTGAGCACTCTTTGAAACATGATGGTAATAGAGTGGGGATTGAGGGTAGTAATATGCCTTATCTCACGAATCCTATCGGTAACAAACGAAGGAGCGCTGATGTACCTGTCGGAGCTGCCGGTCTTAGGTGCCTTTAGGTGCCATTCTTTGTCTGTTCCAAGGACAAGGGAGTGGTGGACGTGTATCACATCTCCCTGTATATCACTCAGAGTAAGAGCGCATATTTCACCGCGACGCATCATACAGAAAGCGCCGAGGAGCACAGGAATTTCAAGTTCCGTATCTCTCACGGCATCCACCAACGCCTTTATTTCGTCGTCAGAGGGGATATAAAGCTCTGGACGTACCTTTTGTGGCATAGAGGTCTTAAGGACTAAATCAGAGCCGATTACGGACGATATGAGACCATGGTAATTGTGTACGGTTTTCGGAGATTTTGAGCGGCTCAGGTCATTTATCACTTTCTGTACATCATCCTGAGAGATATCGTGGATTTCCTTGCGGCAGAATGCAGGATAATCGCGAAGGAGTATTTTCTGGATATTACGGTAGCCCCTGGTCGTGGCAGGAGAGAGCACGGGCTCCTTAGAGACGATATAACTCTCCATGCGGTCAGAGAACAGGCTTGCATCTGAACCATGTTTCTTTTGTTCTTTGTCCGCGGCATAGTCTGCAGCCAATCTTTCCGCCTCACGTTTTCCTTTTGCGCTCTGATCGGTGGAGGTAAAGGACTTATAGTGGCGCTTTCCGTTTTCGTCCGTGTAATCGTAGACTTGGCAGCGCCATGAGCCGGATGGGAGTTTCTTTGCTGTAGCCATGGTATCCTCCTTAAAGAAATGAAAAAAGGCAGATAACCGAAGTTACCTGCCCATAAAGCTGAATGAAATAGGTGGGGTGGCAATCCCACATCTCTTTTAAGACCCATAGGGCGTGACGGCCGCCTGTTCCGTCCTCAGATTTCATTCAGTATAGCTTACTCATTTGGTAACTTAATTATACAATATTCTTTAGCCAAGTCAAGGCTTTTTTTCATTCCATTCCCATGCCCGGCCTTTATCAATATAATTAGTCAGCTGCGCATCTGTTATTGGATACATAGTTCGGTAAGATAATGCTCCAGATGCAGAAATTCTTATGGCTACTGAAACATGACCGGAAAAATTCTTTATAAATGAGATGCTATTATCTTTAGGATGAATACTGAGGTAATCTGGTTTTTCAATGATAGAGGGTATTTGTTCCAAGCAATGATTAAATTCATTATCTGAAATAAAATCATCTTTATGTAATTCGGTATGCTTGATCCTGTCCTTCCAAAAAAGAATATCTGTATCGGAATTAAGTATTCCGGACAAGTGAGGGGCTTTTTCGATTAAAAAGGCAACCTTATCTGGACTTAGCTTTCCAAGAACTATGCAATTTTTCCCTTTGTCAAAATCAGAAATATCAAATATATTTGCCATTTTGCAGCCTTTCTTGTAAATGGTTTATTGTACCGGCGGTTATTCCTGGGGTGGGGCGCATTTTCAAATTATGGTTGAAAAATCTGGATGTATGGCATATAATATGCTTAACAAAGGAGCCGGAAGGTGAGTGCACTTCACCCGACCCGGCGAAAAGATTTAGCTAAGAAATAGCCGTCTACTCTGGCCAGAGATCAGGACGGCTATTTCTTACTTTTCAAATTCAGAATCGTTACAATCAGTAAGGCAATGCTCACGATTAGACTTAATTCCTCATATGTACTTATAATAATCACCCCTTCCGAAAGGTACTCGAATCGGGCGAGAGCACGTCCCCCAGCTCCCCGGGTAAGCATATTATATTGTCATGGTGCGGATATTGCCCTGTGACACTCCCAGCCGTTCATATACGGGTGAAATTGCTATTTATGGTAATTCTATTAATAAGTGTATAAAATGCCTGTACGGGGCGGATAGAGCAGTTATTTCCCATCAGACGTCGGTTATTCCTGGGGCGGGGTGGTGGGTTTATCATCATTTAGGTATGTTTTTAATGCACTATCAATTTCTTCCTTTGCCGGTTTGCCTTTAAACCATTCGTCCCGTTTAGTATAGCGCTCGATTTCAGTTAATTCTTCAATACGTTTGGCAGCTTCTTTTCGTCCCTCATCATTTAAATGTTCATAAGAATCTTGTATATGATGCAAATTTTCTTCCCGTGATTTTAAACCATTTACAACAAACCATTCTCTAATAAGAGGATTATCCTTTATAAAATCACTAATAAAGCGTATATCATATGGCGTAAAGCCATCTCCTGATTTTTGTTTGCTTATTATTCTGTTATATTCAAGTATATCTGCCCTTTCATAAACAATATCACCAGTCTGGTCTATATCACCAATCATATTATCATAGCTTAGTATTTCACGAGTAGATACATTGAGAGCGATTGCTAATTTGAGCATATTATCATATTTGGGTAAATATTTTCCGGCCTCATACTGTCGAATTGTAATTTCAGCTATTCCGGTTTTTTTACTTAATGCTTTTTGAGTAAGACCTTTTTCCTTTCTCAAAGTGCGGATATTTTTTCCGATTGCGTTTCTCTCATCATCCATTATTATACCTCCAATATGTACTATATCATATTAGAGGCAAAAACAATAGATGGTTTCACATCTTTCTCTTGACTTGTACATCTTTATATGGTAGCATAATTTTGAAATAGATGTAAATACATCTTATCATATATGTATACATCTGTCAAATGCTCTTTAGAGAAAGAAGGTGAGAATTTGAAAGCAAACAGGAAGAAGTTAGAAATTGCAATGGCTATGGCATGTATGAATACAGAAGATTTGCAGAGAACGTCTGATATGCCACGACCAACGCTTAATAATGTAATTTCTGGTCGCAATGTAAGACCGGGGACTATTGGCCGAGTAGCCAAAGCTCTCGGCGTAGACGTGACTGAAATCATTGAAGATTAAGAGATTCTTTCAGAGTAGGAAGGGGTGAAAATTACGGGTATAACGGTGATATCGTTTGTTTTATCACTCTTAACAATAGTTATGAATATTGTACTTTTTATTTATAGCAAACATCATTAGCGTCAGAGTTTGAGGTCATTGCTTTTATCTGGGCAATACAAGGTGTAAATTTTAGCTTTGTTGGTGGTTTGAACTTTTAGATCTATCATTTTACCGCATACAAATGTTTTGTCATGGAAATCAAAGACAATCTTACACATTATGCCGGAATTGGCCACAATATTTATGGGAAAATCGGCAGACAAAACGCGCTCTGTGCGAGGAATATCACTTTCTGGAAATGTCGGAAAGTAACGTTCCCCTACATATTGATGAGATAGATAACACTGTGTGTCTTTTATAGTTATTCTCGTAATTATGAGAGGGGAATTTGATAGGTTTTGAATTGTGAGAGACAGTACGCATCTGTTAAAAGCCCCCTTATCATACCATTCAAACTTTTCAATGGATATTTTGTAGTTGGTGCGCTTGCAATACAAAGTATATATCCATTGAGCGGATGAAAGTAAAAGACCAATTATAGAGATTGTTAAGGTTATGTAACTCATTATTTTCTCCTTTGCGTCTGATAAGGAGATTGTACCACAAAAGGAAAGGAGTGAGAAAGATAGTGGCAAAAGAAATTCAAATACCCGTGTTTATGGAAAGAAACGGGAAGTGTTGCAGCTTTATCAAAGCATTGAGTGATTTTGAACTTTATCATAGCATGACCGGCCAGAGCGAGGAAAAGTGGAGAAGATGGCGCTCAAAAGAAATGAGGAAATATGGTATTAATGAGGAAGAATAGTAGAGGAGGTGAGTTAAAAAGTTGTGAAGAATAAAGATGCAGGATTTATATGTCTATTCAGGGATTTCTTGTGCTGGTCGTGGTATTTGGATATCAATACCAAAGTTTTATTCGTACATATGCTGTTAAAGGCAAATTGGAAAGAGGGAAAATTTAGGGATATAACAGTTCCGCGTGGTTCCTTTGTGTCGTCAATCGCGAAGCTGTCGGAAGAAACGGGGTTGACAAATGATGAGGTAAGGACGGCAATTTCGCACTTGATTAACACTAAAGAAATTACCAAACGAAGCACTAACAGATATACCGTATTTACGGTTGTTAATTATGCTTTATACCAAGATGCTCCCGAACAGTTCCCGAGCAGTCCCCAGCCTATTCCCGTTCTGTTCCCAACAATCAAACAAAGAAACAAGGGAACAAAGGAACAAGAAATTAGTAATACTGCAAGCAGTATTACTTGCTCGGAGTCGGAAAACTCCGCTCCGACCCCCAGCGGCATATTGCTCCCGCTGGTGGACAAGTCGCTTTACAACGTGCCAATGGACAAGATTGCCCTTTGGAGAGAAACTTATCCGGCAGTTGACATCGAGCAGGAGCTCCGGCGCATGATCGCGTGGTTGGACAGCAATCCGACCAAAAGAAAAACCCGGCGTGGGATCGAGCGCTTTGTCAATAACTGGCTGGCACGGACGCAAGACAGCGGTGGAAGCAAAGGACAGAAGGAGGTGAGTGAGGCAGTTGGAAACAATGCGTACAATACGGACGAGGGGTGGAAACGAATTTCGCGGGCGCTTGATGAAGCAGGAGACAATTTCGATCGACGAGATGACTTACCTTTTGGATGAGTACGATATCCAAGAGTACGGAGAAGCGGTCTTTTCAGATGATCCCAAAGCACAAAACGGGAAGTTCAGAAGTGCGCGGTCTATGATTCCGTTTGAGAGCCTGGATAAGAGAGCGCAGGATTTTGAATGGGCTCTATACGGAGATGATCCAGATTCAGAGAATGGTCGTAAGATGGCGAATGCTTTTGTCCTAAATTTCCAGAAGTTTCGTCGGGCGGGGAAAGGTCTATATCTCCATTCGAGTACGAAAGGAACCGGCAAAACTTATCTGTCGTATTGTTTGGCAAATGAAGTGATGGCGCGGTATGACGTAAATGTGAAGTTTACAAGCGTGCTTGAGTATCTTGATCTGACAAAAAAGGGATATAGCAGTGCTGCGGATAAGGAAGAAAAGGACGGCATCATGAGAGCCACGGTCTTGATTCTGGATGATATCGGTGTCGAGGTCAGCAAGGAGTGGGTGAACACTACGCTCTATCAGTTAATCAACTACAGATACGCCAATAAGCTAATTACTATTTTCACCAGTAACTATCCGCTTGAACAGTTAAAGGTTGATGATCGGATCAAGGATAGAATCAATTTTATGTGTTTGCCGTTACATATCCCCGAAGTGTCTATCCGCGCTATGGAGACAGATCGGGAAAATAGTAAGTTTATAAGGGAGGTGTTTGAAACAAAATAAAGGCCCTTACCAGAGCGGTAACTCTGATAGGGGCAGGTAACCCGTCAACCAAGCAAAGTGAGGGTATGTAGGAATTATAACATTCCTGCGGCTCTCTGTCAAAGAAAGGAGTTTTATGGACAAGATAAAGCGGTATGTCGAGGATTTTCTCAAGACAACCAAGGTAAAAGAGGAAGATCAGTTGTATACAAATGAGTTGGATGCGTGTAAAAAGGCTATGGCAGTGGACCCATTTAGGACGCTCTGTACACTTTTTGATTATGGGTACGCCAAGGGCTACCGGGCAGCGGTGACAGAGATGAAGAAGGAAGGAGGCGCAGCGGTATGAGTATTGATGATTATAAACTGAAAATAATTGAGGCGGTAAACGAGATTGATGATGAAAGATTCCTTAATCAGATAAGGACACTGTTAAAACTTCACATTGAGAAGAAAGGCGGTGCGGCATAATGGAATATAAGGATTTTTTAATAAAATTGTTAGATAAACTATCTGAAAATTCAATCCGCCGCTTATACAAGCTAGCAGAATATCTTTATATTTACAAGGAGGGTGCAGAATGAAAGAGATGTATATCGAAAGAACCATAGATATAATGCAACAGCTTGATGAGGAAATGCTTAAAAAGGTTTACACAATGGCAAATACACTTTTGGAACTATCCAAAGAGAAAGGCGGCGAGGTATGACTTGGAGAAAAACACTTTTTAAACTTCTGTGGAAGTGCGGCTCTGATGATGAATGGTTTCTTTACAGGCTTTATATTTCGCTACGGGATTATCTTGAGGAAAAGGAAGGGAGAGCGAAAGCATGAATGAAGGAATTAACGAAATAGTTTTAAGGAATAGACCGGCAAAAGAACGAATGTCTTTTGATCGTCTGAAATTCCTATGCTACTTTGCGGCTGGGATAATTGCAGAGGTTCTGGGATTTATTGCAGTTTATTTGATTATTTTTTTCGCGGGTACGGCGGGAAGATAGGAGGCGTAGAAGATGGCAAAAGTGACGCTGGGAAAGTGGACATATAAAAACGAGAACTTTACTAGAAAGATCAGGGCAAGCCGGATTGAGGAGGGTGTAGGAATAGATGTTCTTACAAAGAAAGCGGGGATTGAGAGGTCAACCTATTTCAGCCATGTTCGGGACCCGGAAAAGATCACGCTCAGGGAGCTTCGGGTTTACTGCAATGTGCTGAAAATTCCGGAGGAGAGTCTGATCTCGGCCATATATGAGGGAGGTGACTAAAATGTACATACACGGCTTTATTGACGGTGTTCTTTCGGCGGTCGTGCTGGGGATGGCGGCACTGATCGCGGCAGCAGTGATCTATTCCAGAAAGAAGAAATAGAAGTGGCGGGGCGGGCGGCGTTAAATGCCGTCCGTTTCCTAAACGGCTGTTTTGTTGCTTAAAATTGGTACAACGGGTACGTCGAAATGGGGGATAATGGTATGAAGTGACCTGCTATAATAAAGTTGT
>DESQ01000021.1 GCA_002361355.1 Lachnospiraceae bacterium UBA3310 | reverse complement strand
AACCATAAATATATTGTAGTAGAAGGAGGCAATCATGTTTCCGAAAAAACACAGGAAAGCGTTATGTCTATTTTATATACTGGTTTTGCTTCTCTGGTGTGTGTTTCCCTGCGCGGCTTGTGCATCCGGGATGGGGGAGATTGTCTGCGATGAAGACGAATGTTATGTAAACTATAAGACGGCGTCCATTTCTCCCGTCACAAAGCATTTTCCGGCGGAGGAATATTTGGCGGTGCGGGATTTTGGCACACAGGAGACTGTGTCAGCCGCCAGAAGCCGCAGTATAAGGCCTGTGCCCCGGTCTGTCAGGCATATAGCGATTCATCTTATTCCCGACGGGCTGCGGACTGATACGCAGGCTGCCTTTCGGTATTTTCAGGGACGGGAAAATATTCCGCACTGCCTCTGCGGCATTGTGATCACGAACTATATGCATCAACAGGATGGGCAAAAATCCTGATTCCTTTTTCATGTAAAAAATAGTAGATAAAGTTTTAACATGTGAAAAAGGAGATTACATAGATATGAATATCGGGGTTTTATTATTGATTATTGT
The DNA here is from genome assembly GCA_002361355.1 of Lachnospiraceae bacterium UBA3310. Lineage (GTDB taxonomy): Bacteria > Bacillota > Clostridia > Lachnospirales > Lachnospiraceae > UBA3282. The sequence goes on along the minus strand of DESQ01000021.1, from coordinate 54,763 downwards.
CGGCGGCGCCGCAGGTGGACTGTCGACGATATATCTTCTTGTGTCTTTTTTGGGCACACTGGGATATAAAATTTTCAGAAAAGTGAAGTACGGAGCGTCGCTTTACGACTGAGACTTGAAAAAGCCTGTCACGGATGTGGCAGGCTTTTATTGCGGAAGAAGGGGCTTGATGGCAAAACATCATTCCATTCACAAAAATAAAAAGAGCCAAAAACCTTGATATATCAACGTTTTCAGCCTTCTAAGAAAACTGCGGAAGAAGGGACTTGAACCCTCACGTCGTTTCCAACACTAGATCCTTAGTCTAGCCTGTCTGCCAATTCCAGCACTTCCGCATACGTTTACAACGCATCTAATATAATACTGTCTGACAGGAAAAAAGTCAAGGGCTTTTGACAAAAATATTCGGGAATCTTTTCACAGCGAAGAGCGGCAGATTTTACGGCCGCTCCCCGCACAAAAAGGATAAGGATTAAAAATGTACTTCCGTTCCGAATAAGGCTCCCTCGGCGATTTTCTTATCATCACCTTTCAACTCATCCATATATTTGAGATAATCGCATACATATATATACACGGTATCTGTGTTCCGGCCATAAGTGGAGTAAACTTCGGCATTATCGCCCTGACTCTCCAGACGTTTGCCGTCTGCATCGCAGATCACTACGGCATAGTCGGATATGGAAGCGCCTTCCGGAAGCAGAAGTTCCGCTTTGATTTCAAAGTCGGTTTTTTCTACGGATGCGATACCGATACCGTCTGCGTTGGCTTTATTGACCTGAATGAGCTGTGTACCCTCTTTGTTCATGGTGATATCGATGGCAAAGTTCCATATGCCGTTATAGTGTTTTTGAATCGGATCCTTTATCGTCACTTCGTTGCCGTCAGGGTCTGTGAGAGACTCTTCTTCATATTGCAGCAGGTCGGCATAGATATCCGAAATTTCAAGATAATAGGTGAAATGTTCCGGAAGCTGTGATACCTGATCTTCCCAGATCAGTTCGGCATCGGTCTGGGCCGTGGAGGAGTTTATGGCGTGGCCGCTGCTTGCCAGATCCTCGTCCAGAGGGACACGTATGATACCAGTAAAGGTGCGGCTGTCCACAAATTCACCTTCTATATAATAAGGGGTAGGGTAGCCGGATCCGGACGGGCGATCTTCTCTGGTAAGTCCCGGCACGTCGTAGTAAGTATCTGTGGTCAGATACAAGATATCATAATCCAAGATATAGCCGTCCGTGTTTTTTGTCTTTATGAAATCTGCGGGAAAGCCTTCCTCATTTTCAATGCAGAGCGCCAGATACAGTGCCTGCGCAGAGCAGTTGGCCTCGGAGACGGTGACGGTTATTCCGTTGGAGGTCTGCACGAGAGGATTTGCCGCAGCCTTGTCGGATGAATTACCGGCAGTTTGGTTTGGCAACTGTGTCATATTTTCGCCTGCGGAGGGTGTGTCTTCCACATAAACTTTAGAGCCTTCGCTGAAATCGCCTTTATAGCTGACCTTTTCCTGTACCATGGAAAAGATCCGTCCGATGAAAGGCAATTTGGCGGCAAAGGAGGGTTCGGATACCAGGAGCATCCCTGCGCAGAGGGCGGCCAGGAGAGCGGCCGCCGAAGCGCCGTAGCGCAGAGCCGCTTTTTTGCGGTGAAGCCGTCTCTTTTCTCTCATTCCGTTCCAGATACCGATTTTTACAGCCTGATCCAGTTCTTTCGGAATCGGGATTGCATCGAATCTATCATTTTGCATAGCGCTTTTCCTCCTTTACATTGATACCGTCCGTCAGCCATTTGCGAAGCTGCTTTTTTGCACGGTACAGGCTTGCCTTGACGCTTCCCTCGGGAATGTCCAAAATCTGTGAGATTTCCCTGATTTTTAACTCCTGAAAATAGAAGAGTATGACAACGGTTTTATACTGGTCATTCAGGGAGTCGATGGCGTCGTACAGATCAACCTTCTCCTCGATCAGATAATTTTCAACCCCTGTTTCGACATATTCATCCAGGGAAATGGTTTGTGCCTTTTTCTTATCCTGCCTGATGCAGTTAATTAGAATCCTTGTAATCCAGGTTTTAAAGTATTGCGGCTCTTTTAGCTTTTCAATGCCGAGCAGGCCCCTTGTCACACACTCCTGCACGGCGTCCAGAGAGTCGGCTTCGTTCTTTACATATAAAAAGGCGGTCTTATATAAGTAGACCTGATATTCGGCAATCAGCTCGCCGTAGGCGTCCATATTGCCTTTGATGGCTTTTTTGACAAGACTGATGGTGTCTTTCTTCATCGGTGTCTTTTCCTTTCGTCATATTCCGCGGTGGTTTTTCGTTGCTGGCACGCATGTTACCGGTTTGGTTTTATACTGATTAGACCACCCGGAAAGAAAAAAGGTTGCAATTTTAAATACAATTTTAATATAAAGACTTGACATAGTATATAAAAAACGATAAAATAGCATTTGTTCGCAGGAATGGCGGAATTGGCAGACGCGCACGGTTCAGGTCCGTGTGGTAGCAATACCATGAGAGTTCAAGTCTCTTTTCCTGCATAGGGAGAAGCCTTAGGGATAAGGCTTCTTTTTTTGTGTATAAGCGGGAATGGACAATGCAGGGGAAATCCGATATGATGAAAACAGGAAGACAAGTATGAGGAGGGTATTGTATGAGAGTATATTGTGCGGCAGATTATTACCATGTGAGCAGGGTTGCGGCAAATATTATATCGGCGCAGGTTATCATGAAGCCGGACTGTGTGTTGGGACTGGCTACAGGCTCCACGCCTATCGGCACTTATGAGCAGTTGATCCGGTGGTATGAAAAGGGAGACCTGGATTTCTCTCAGGTGCACAGCATCAATCTGGACGAATACAGGGGGCTTTCGCCGGAAAATGACCAGAGCTACCGTTATTTTATGAATAAACATCTGTTTGATTCGATCAATATTGATAAGAAGAATACTTTTGTACCGGACGGCATGGAACCGGACAAAGAGAAGGCGTGCAGGGATTATGACGAGATTATTCGCTCTCACGGCGGCATAGACATGCAGATTCTGGGTTTGGGACACAATGGGCATATCGGTTTTAATGAGCCGGGCAGTGCTTTCGGCAAGGAAACTCACTGTGTACAGCTTACGGAGAGTACCATATCCGCCAACGCCCGCTTTTTTGCCTCTATTGATGAAGTGCCGAAAGAAGCGTACACCATGGGTATCAAGTCAATCATGCAGGCGAAAAAGATCGTGGTGATCGTCAGTGGTGAGAGCAAAAAGGAGATTGTGAAGAGAGCCTTTACAGGCCCGATCACGCCGGAAGTGCCGGCATCCGTCTTACAGCTTCACAACGACGTGATTCTGGTGGGGGACGAGGCGGCGCTCTCAGAGTACGGAAAAAGTTAAATGGAGAAAGGGGCGGGATGGATGCGTGCAATCAGGGGAATGATCTATACCGAAAAAATGCGTTTTGAACCGGGAGAGATCACTATAGAGGGGGACAAAATTGAGAAAGTAGAACTGTGCAGGATGGAGGAACTCACGGAGGCGGAGGCAGGGAGCTATCTCCTTCCGGGTCTGGTTGACATCCATTTTCACGGTTGTGCGGGATATGATTTCTGCGACGGGACGACGCAGGCGATGGATGCTATCGCAGACTATGAGGTGACCCATGGCGTGACCACCATCTGTCCCGCGACTATGACCCTTCCGGAGGAGACACTCGTGCGGATTTGCGAGACCTGCGCGGAGGCGGCGGAGACGGAGCGGGTGTGCGGAGGTATCCCGCTGAAAGAAATTTTGCGGGGCATTTATCTGGAGGGCCCCTTTATTTCCATGGAGAAGAAAGGCGCGCAGAACCCTGCATACATCCACGCGCCAGATCTTGCCATGCTGCGAAGGCTTCAGGAGGCGGCGCGGGGGATGATCCGCATGGTGGTGGCAGCGCCGGAGGTTGCGGGCGCGATGGAACTGATCAGAGAGGGACGGGAAGCGTTTCGTTTTTCTATCGCCCACACCTGTGCGGACTATGAGACGGCAAAAGCGGCCATAGAGGCAGGAGCGGCACATGTGACCCATCTCTACAACGCCATGCCGCCATTTACCCACAGACAGCCCGGAGTGGTCGGCGCGGCGGCGGAGAACGAGAAGACGGAGGTGGAGCTGATCTGCGACGGTATCCACATTCACCCCTGTGTGGTGAAGAGCACCTTTAAGCTCTTTGGCGAGGAGCGGGTGGTTCTGATCAGCGACAGCATGATGGCAACGGGTATGGAGGACGGTGCGTATGCGCTGGGCGGACAGCCGGTGACCGTCAGGGGAAACAGGGCGCTTCTTTCGGACGGCACGATCGCGGGAAGTGCGACGAATTTGTATGACTGCATGCGGACGGCGATCGGGATGGGAGTTCCCGCGGCGGCGGCGGTCAGGGCGGCGACGGTCAATCCGGCAAAAGCCGTCGGCCTCGAGGCGGAGTGCGGTGTTCTATTGCCAGGGCGCAGGGCGGATATTCTGATTGCAGAACAGGGATTTGCGCTGCGGGAGGTGATAAAGTCAGGCCGGACGGTTCAGGGATAAAAAGCCAATTTACTTTTCGGATAGGGTATGGTAGAATAGAGCCGATTCAGAAGGGTTTATCCGGGGAGGAAAATTATGAAAAAGAGAAACAGGGCGGCGCTTGTACTCATAACGGCCGTACTGCTGACAGCCTGTGGCCGCACTGCTGACACCGCAGTGACGACAGAGGAGATCGTTGTGCCGGAAATGTCTTCCGAAGATATCCTGGTCAATTCGTTAGAGTATTTACTGGAGGAAGGGCAGGAGGATCAGGCACAGAAAGAGATAGAGGATAAAGAAGAAGAGACGACGGCGGATCAGGCTGGACAGGAGAAGGCCGAAACGCAGGAAAATGAGAGCGGGACGGAAGAGAAGAGTATTTTGATTTGCTATGGTAAGGATATGGAAAGCGGTCTGATGGAGGAGACGATCACGGCGGAAGAGATTACGCCGGAGATACTGGTCAGTGCGCTGGCGAGACACAATATCCTGCCGCTTTTGGATATGAAGGTACTTTCCATGGAGGTAAAGGAAGAGGACGGGAGGAAGCTTCTGTATTTGGATCTGTCCGGCACCTTCCGGGAATATTTGCAGACCATGTCCAAGGAGGCGGAGTGTATTATTATTTCTTCCGTCGCAAATACTTTTTTGGCAAACTATGATGCCGATGCCATTTATATTACGGTGGAGGGAGGGACGCTGGTCACTGCCAATGCGGAATATGCGGAGGCAATTCCAGGGTATACGCCGGGTGAACTGATGTCGCATCTGCCGTCGGATGATGAGGCAAAAGAGCAGTAAATGTTTCGGAACGGAGAGCATGATGACAGAAATTAGTGAGCGGGAACAGTTGATATTTGACATTGCGCGGACGGAGTGGGAGCTGTTTCAACAGGTCTACAACACCGGGGGCCGGGCGTCCTGTCAGGATGATCCGGATACCTTTTTCAAGATGCGCATGAGTCAGTGGATGGTTTATTCGGACGATGTGCTGAAAAGTTATCTGAGGGACTGCGAAGAAGCCGTGCAGGAAGGGAGAAATCCTATTTTTGAAAAGTATGGCTTTATGATGGAGAGCACCTATCCGGAGGAATACGAGCAGATTAAATCCCATCTGCCTGATGTGTCCGGGAAAAAGGCGCTTGTGGAGAAGATTGTGAAGATCAATCTGGAGTGGGACGCCGAGATGGCAAAAGAGTACCCGAATCTGAGAAGAAGGGGCAGGGTGGCGACCACCGCGGAGGACGGCGTTATGGCAGGTTCCTCCATGGAGAGTTATCTGAGAGGGGAGCTGTACACCTATTCCGTAAGGACGCTGGAGATGGTCTTAAAGGAGACGGAGACGGCAAAAGAAAAAGGCGAGAGCCTGGTGAAGCAGACCATCGCCAACGAGACGGCTTTCTATGGATACGCGTCGTTGGAGGACGCGGAGGAGAGGTATCAAAAGTGATGTGTCAGTTAAAAATGTAAGCGTCTGCGCACTTCGTTGCGCAGGCGTTTTTTCACCAGAATCGTGACCAGCGCCACATCAATGATCACACACACAGTCAATACCACGGCAGACCATGTCAGCCGTATCGGGTGGAGCATCATACGGCGGATCATAAGTTCCAGAGCCATACAAAACAGCGGAATCTCAATAAACAGGCACAGCGCGCCCGAAAGGAGCGAGAAAGGGACGAGCCTTGCCAGAAAAGTGAAAACCTCCGTGTTCAGAATGACGAGTATGACGATGGGAAGCCCAAGCTGCCAGAACCATGCGGTAGAGGGGGTTAGGTAGGCGATCATGTAAAGATATACCGCTACCGCCACACCGTCCGCAAGCAGGGAGAACGACAACGGCGTCTTACGATAGTACACCATCGGGAAGGTGAACACAAACAGGCAGATACAGATGCCGATTACCTGCAGGGACCAAAAGGAATGGCTGAAGACTAAAAAATTGAGCAGCAGGGAGGTGACGGCAGTTGCCGTGAGCACGACAGACAAAAGGATACCAAGATCCTTTCTTTTGACTTCCTCCACCTGACCTTTGTCTGTGGGGTAGGGGGAGGGCGGGATGTCTTTGCCTGCCTCCATTGGGTTGATAACCGGCGTATGGCACAGGGGACACTCCCTGAGAGAGGCTTCCAGTTCTACGCCGCAGTTTACACAGTATGACATAACGATTCCCTTTCTAAATTTGACAGGAGCGGTTGCTCTCGATTTTTACATGTACGCCGTCCTGCACCAGTTTGCGGAAAAAGTGCCGTTCCACGTCGCTCTCCACGATACTGCTGGCAAAGTTGACGGTCAGGATGTCCTCAAAGCTGATGATGGCGCAGTTGGTACGGGAGGAAAAAGGCTGCCCCATATAGATATCGAAGCGGTCGATGTAGGCTTTCATGTCCTCCGGTACTTTGAGCGCGCCCATATTGGTGAGGCCGGCGGAGGAATTTTTATCCTGCACCTTGGTGTAGAAGGTACGCACCACCAGATCTTTCACAAAAAGGGGCACTACGCGGATCAGAAAATTGTGTTTTGTGGCGGCGTTGGTGGTGATATCACCGCATAAAAATTTTTCGTTTATATAATAACGCATGAAATTGTGTACGTGCGTTACGATCTCCTCAAAACGGTATTCCCCCAGCCTCGGGTCGATGGAAGGGTAGACCATGGTGATGAAGTTGCGCAGGGTCTTTGAGGGAAAGAAGCGGCGCAGGTTCACCGGCATGGCAATCCGCACCGGCTTGTATTTCAGATGAAATTCTCCCGCCTGCTTTTGCAGGAGGGCGTAGAGCAGCACTGCGTTTAAGTATTCCGTGATGGTGGCGCCGTACTGTTTGGCTACCTTCATCACCTCCGAGACGGACATGATGCCGTCCACAATGTTTAGGGTGTAGAAGGGCTCTTTCGTGCCGCGGATGCGGTAGGTTTTCTCTGCGGGGCGGGGCGGTTTGACTTTCGCCGTGGCATAGCGCATGTATGCGTCCTCCAGCTCTCCCGGATCGGGTTCTTCATCAATCTTTAAGACAAAGCCGGAGGGGGTGATTTCATGGCCCAGAAGGCCAAGGTATACGGCGGTCAGCGTCTGCAGAAGACACATGCCCCCGGTGCCGTCTCCCAAGCAGTGGTGCGCTTCCAGAGAAATGCGGCAGTCATAGTAATATACCCGGATAAGATAGCGGTTGTTACTTTTAAAATGCATGGGCATGCAGGGGTTTTTGATATCCTCCTGCACGAAGGGGCCGGGTCTTGTATTGGGTTCCAGATAACGCCAGAAGAGCCCCTTGCGGATTGCCACTTTATAGGTGGGAAAACGGGGCAGCGTCAGATCGAGAGCCTGCTGTAAAAGCGCAGGATCCACAGACTCCTTTAATTTTACACTGAGACGGTAAACCGAAGAAAAATCGCGCCTTTGCAGGGTAGGATAGACAGTGGCCGACAGATCCAGTTTATACCAGACATCCTTCTTATTACGGCCGACGGGTTTATGCATTTGTTTTTCGGGACGGCGTTTTGACATGAAATGGATGATTTCCTCTCGCTGTTTCTTTCTCAGACTATAAGTATACCACATATTCTTTCTTTTATGGTAAAATATGAGATAACTATGAAAAAAAGAAAGCAATCTGCCTATATACGGAGGTTATTATGGCAAGAACAGATAAAAAGAACGCAGGTATGATGAATCTGATCAAGCGTATGCACGGTGCCGTGGAGAACGTGGATATTGAGAAGCACCGCCAGTCCCAGGATCATTTTGGAGCCCTTTTGGGAAACAGCAGGGATGTGGTTGTGGAGGATGTGGAAATCGAAACCCGCGGGGAGGATGACAGGAGTATCCATGGGGAGTGGATTTATGTAAACCGCGCGCACATGAAAAAATATATTATTCTCTATTGCCATGGCGGCGGTTACTCCACCGGAAGCAGTCTTTATGCGAGAACGCTGACCACGAAGCTGGCGACTTCTACGTCCATGGATGTGCTCAGTTTTGACTACAGGCTTGCACCGGAAAACCCATATCCGGCAGCGGTGATGGATGCCATGCAGGTTTGGGATTATCTGATGCTTCTGGGATATGGCGCCAGAGATATCATTGTGGCGGGGGATTCTGCGGGCGGCAATCTGGCGCTCTGCCTGTGCTTACAGCTTAAGAGCCAGAAGCGGCTCATGCCGAGAGGGCTGGTACTCATGTCCCCCTGGACGGATCTGACAGCCTCCGGAAAGTCCCACACGACAAAAGCGGGGGTGGATCCCGTTTTGAATGCGGATTATCTGGCGCAGATGATTGAGAACTATGCGGCGGGGCAGGAGCTCACCAATCCGCTGATTTCTCCGCTGTTCGGAGATTATAAAGGATTTCCGCCCACTTACATTCAGGTGGGGAGCAATGAAATATTGCAGGATGATGCGGTGATGCTTTACAAGAAGTTCCTGAAAGATGAGGTCTGCGTGAAATTGGAGATTTTCAAAGGCATGTGGCATGTGTTTCAGATGTCGCCTTTTAAGACGGCCTATGAGGCAATGGATAAGAACGCGGAATTTATTTATGATATCTGCCGGTAAAAAAAAGGAATTGGGCGGTTTAGGGCGAATAATAGAAGTGAGAGGACACATATATGAATATACGGGAAAGCTTGGAACAGTGGGAGAAGGAGTATCTGAGTCCTTACGCCATGCTCAGTATGAATTCCCAAGGGAGGCTCAAGGAGGAAGAGCAGTGCGATATCCGCCCCGTGTTCCAAAGAGACAGGGATCGAATTATACATAGTAAGTCTTTTCGACGCCTGAAAGACAAGACACAGGTATTTCTGACGCCGGAGGGAGACCATTACCGGACAAGACTGACACATACGCTGGAGGTAAGCCAGACGGCGCGAACCATTGCCAAGGCGCTCAAGCTGAACGAAGATCTGGTGGAGGCAATTGCTCTGGGACATGATCTGGGGCACACGCCTTTCGGACATGCGGGGGAGCGTGCGCTCGACAGGGTCTGCCCTTATGGTTTTAAACATAATGAGCAGAGCGTTCGGACTGTGGATCTTCTGGAAAAGGACGGCACGGGCATCAATCTGACCATAGAGGTGCGGGACGGTATTTTAAACCACCAGACTACGGGTATGCCCGCCACGCTGGAGGGGCGGATTGTCCGTCTGGCTGACAAAATCGCTTACATTCATCACGATATGGACGATGCGGTGCGGGCCGGGATTTTGAAGGAAGCCGACGTGCCAAAGGAAATCGGAAGCGTGATCGGCTATAGCTGTGGACAGCGTCTGGACTGCTTTATCCACAATATTGTGACAAACAGCCGTGACCGGGACGATATTTGTATGTCGCCGGAGGTGGAGGATGCCATGCGGAAAATGCGGGAATTTATGTTTCGGCATGTGTATCGGAATCCGATTGCAAAGAGCGAGGAGGGAAAGGCGGAAAACCTGATTATCACCCTCTATGAACACTATCTGGTGCACACGGAACAGTTGCCGAATTTCCTGTTTAAGCTTTTGGATGCGGGAGAACCGCTGGAAAAGATTGTGTGTGATTATATCAGCTCCATGACAGACCGTTTTGCCATTGCACAGTATGAGAGACTGTTTATTCCCAAGACATGGCATGGCTGACGGAAATGGGACAGCGGATGACAGGAGATAACAAGAAAGGATAACATGCGTTATTCAGAGGAACTGATCGAGGAGATCAGAACGAAAAATGATATCGTGGAAGTGATTTCGGGCTATGTGCGTATGCAGAGGAAGGGGAGCAGTTATTTTGGACTCTGTCCGTTCCACAATGAGAAATCTCCGTCTTTTTCCGTCTCGCCGGTCAAACAGATGTATTATTGTTTTGGCTGCGGGGCGGGCGGCAATGTGATCACTTTTTTGATGGAATATGAGAATGCCACCTTTCAGGAGGCAGTCAAAATGCTGGCTGACCGTGCCGGGGTAGCGCTTCCAGAGATGGAGTATACCGAGGAGATGCGCCGGAAGGAGAGCAGACGCGCCAGACTTCTTGAAGTCAACAAGGAAGCGGCAAAGTACTATTATTGCCTGCTGCGTTCTCCCAGAGGGCGGACGGGCTACCGTTATCTGTCCGGCAGGGAACTTTCGGAGGAGACCATGAAGAAGTTCGGGCTTGGCTATGCGGACGGTTCTGGTTCCGACCTGACGGCTTATCTGCGGTCAAAGGGGTATGCGGACGACCTGATCACGGAGGCAGGGCTTACCGGGTTTGACGAGAAACGGGGCGTTCACGATAAGTTCTGGAACCGGGTGATGTTTCCGATTCAGGACAGCAATCACAGGGTAATCGGCTTTGGCGGCCGGGTGATGGGGGAAGCCAAGCCCAAGTACCTGAATTCACCGGAGACGCCGATTTTTGACAAGAGCCGTAACCTTTACGGGCTGAACTTTGCGAGAACGTCCCGAACCGGAAATATGCTTCTGTGCGAGGGATATATGGATGTCATAGCCCTTCATCAGGCGGGCTTTGGACAGGCGGTGGCATCTCTTGGCACGGCCTTTACGGTGGGACAGGCAGGTATTTTAAAGCGCTATGCCGAGGAGGTGCTTCTTGCCTATGACAGCGACGGCGCCGGTACGAATGCCGCCCTGCGGGCCATCGGCATTCTGAAGGAAGCGGGACTTCGCGGCAGGGTCATAGATATGTCGCCCTACAAGGATCCCGATGAATTTATCAAGAATCTGGGAGCGCCTGCTTTTCAGGAACGGATTGATCAGGCTCAGAACAGCTTTTTCTTTGAACTTAAGATTCTGGAGAAAAACTACCATATGGAAGATCCGGAGTCAAAGACCGCCTTTCACCGGGAGATCGCGAAGAAACTCTGCGGTTTTGAGGAAGAGGTGGAGCGGGAAAACTATATCGAGTCGGTGGCAGAGCGATATCATATTGGCTATGAGAATCTGCGGAAGCTGGTGAACAGCTATGCGGCACGTACAGGTCTGGTGAAGCCCGTGGAACGGCCCAAGCCCACAATGGCGGGAAAGCCGACGAAAGAGGATCACATCAGGAAATCCCAGCGCATTCTCTTAACGTGGCTTGCGGAGGAGCCTGAGATCTATCCGAAAATTAAGGCCTATATCTCAGCGGCGGATTTTACGCAGGAACTATACCGGCAGGTGGCGGACAAGCTGTTTGCGGGGTTGGAACAGGGGGATTTTTCACCGGCCTCCATTGTGAGCGCCTTCGAGGAGGAGGAAGAGCAGCGGGAGGTGGCGGCGATCTTTAACACGAAGCTGGAAAGCCTCAACACAAAGCAGGAGAGGGAGAAGGCTCTTCATGATGTGGTGGTGGCTGTGAAGGAAAATAGTTTCCGCTATTATTCCGACAGAATGGGATCGGATATGGAGGCGCTAAACCATGTAATATCGGGCAAAAAGGCGCTGGAGGAACTGAAAAAAACGCATATTTCCCTTGGATCAGGGTAAGCTAATCGAAAAAAGCCCATAAACATAGGAAGGATGGAGCAATTCATGGATGAAAATGTACAGGCAAAGTTTGAGGAGCGTTTGAAAGAGCTTCTGGCTGTTGCAAAGAAGAAGAAAAATGTTCTGGAATATCAGGAGATCAACGATTACTTCGCGGATCTTACGCTGGAGGAGGAACAGTTTGACAAAATTTTAGAGACGCTGGAACAGAATAATGTAGACGTGCTGCGCATCACAGAGGAGGACGACGTAGATGATGAAGAAATCATACTGACGGAAGAGGACGATGTGGATGTGGAGGACATTGATCTCTCCGTACCTGACGGTATCAGCATCGAGGATCCTGTCAGGATGTACTTAAAGGAGATCGGCAAGGTGCCGCTTCTCTCCGCCGAGGAGGAGATCGAGCTGGCGAAAAAGATGGAGATGGGCGATCTGGAGGCGAAGCAGCGTCTGGCGGAGGCGAATCTCAGGCTGGTAGTCAGCATAGCCAAGCGTTATGTGGGCCGCGGCATGCTCTTTCTCGATCTGATTCAGGAGGGAAATCTGGGTCTGATCAAGGCAGTGGAGAAGTTCGATTACCGCAAGGGTTATAAGTTCTCAACCTACGCTACATGGTGGATCAGGCAGGCGATTACCAGAGCCATCGCCGATCAGGCGAGAACCATCCGTATTCCCGTGCATATGGTTGAGACCATCAATAAACTGATCCGTGTGAGCAGACAGCTTTTACAGGAGTTGGGGAGAGAGCCGATTCCGGAGGAGATTGCGGAGCAGATGAACATGCCTGTGGAGCGTGTGAGGGAAATCCTAAAGATTTCACAGGAGCCGGTGTCTCTGGAAACGCCTATCGGCGAGGAGGAAGACAGTCATTTAGGCGATTTCATTCAGGATGACAATGTGCCGGTGCCGGCGGACGCCGCGGCGTTCACGCTGTTGAAGGAGCAGCTTGTGGAGGTGCTTGGCACTTTGACCGAGAGAGAGCAGAAGGTGCTGCGCCTGCGTTTCGGGCTGGATGACGGGCGTGCCAGAACCCTTGAGGAAGTGGGCAAGGAGTTTAATGTGACCCGTGAGCGTATCAGGCAGATCGAGGCAAAGGCGCTCCGGAAACTCCGCCATCCCAGCAGAAGCCGGAAACTTAAGGATTATCTAGATTGATGCGTCCTGTGGTGTTATCAGAAAGACTGCGGACAGTGGCTCATATGGTGACAGCGGGAAATACGGTCTGCGATGTGGGATGTGACCACGGCTTTGTGCCGGTTTATCTGGTACAGCGGGGTATCAGTCCGAGGGTGCTTGCAATGGATTTGCGGGAAGGCCCTCTGCGCGCGGCGAGAGAGCATGTGGCAGCTTATGGTCTGGAAAAACAGATCGAGACCAGATTGTCAGATGGTTTACATAATTATAAGAGCGGTGAGGCGGAAACATTGATCTGCGCCGGGATGGGCGGCGGTCTGATGATGCGGATTCTGGACGAGGAGAGAGAAAAGACAGTATCCTTCCGGGAATTGGTGTTACAGCCCCAGTCGGAAATTGAGAAGTTCCGCCGGTTTTTGCGGGAGAGCGGCGGGCGGATTCTGGACGAAGAGATTCTGGAGGAGGACGGCAAATTCTATCAGGTGATACGGGCGGCGGGTGTGCAGCCGCGTGGGGACAGAATGCCGTCGGATGCAGAGTCACGGAATGAAGAGTTATGTAAACTTGAAGACCGGTACGGGTCGGTGCTGCTACGAAAAAAGACATCTGTTTTTTTATCTTTTTTGGAGCGGGAGGCCGCTGTTTACGAGGAAATTCTTGCGAATTTGCGAAAAGAGGGATTGACGGAAGAAAAGAGAAAAGTCAGATACGCACAGGTGGAAGTTTTGCTTGCCGACAACAGGCAGGCGTGTAGATGGTTTACATAATGCTATACAGAAGACAATATATCTGAAAAAGGAGGGGAACGCCTATGGTTACAATCAAAATCGGCGGAAAAGAGGAACGCTATGAGGATGGCATCAAGTATGAGATCATAGCGGAAGAACACCAGAATGACTATGTCAGCCAGATCGCTCTGGTGACGGTGGACGGCAAGATACGTGAGCTTATGAAGCGTGCGGAGAAAGACTGTGAACTCGAATTTATTACCTACGCGGATGCCACCGGTCATAAGACTTATGTGAGGACGGCCATCATGCTTATGATGAAAGCCATCAAGGATGTGGCGGGCATGGAAGCGGCGGCTAACGTGAAGGTGGAGTTTGCCATCGGCGCTGGTTATTACTGTGCCTTCAGAAACGGCCTGAAACTGGACGAGAAGACCATCGGGAAGGTGAAAGACCGCATGGGCGAACTGGTGGATATGGATCTCCTGGTGACAAAGAAGGCATACCCAACGGATGAGGCAGTGGCGCTCTTTGAGGAGAATGGTATGAAGGACAAGGTATCCCTGTTCCGCTACCGCAGAAGTTCCAACATCAATGTCTACTGTATGGGTGATTATTACGATTATTTTTACGGCTACATGATGCCGAGCACCGGCTATATCAGACTCTTTGATCTCTTTGCTTACGAGGGTGGCATGATCCTTTTGCTTCCGGAGCAGGAGGATTCCGATGTATTGCCAGAGTTTAAGCCGCGCAAGAAACTTTTCCAGACGCTGCTTGCCACGGGTGAGTGGAGCCGTGAGCTGGGAATTGACACGGTGGGAGATTTAAACGATCAGATCTGCAGCGGCAGTATCTCCGATATGATTCTTGTGCAGGAGGCGCTCCAGGAGAGGAGAATCGGTGAGATTGCCAGAGACATCGCGAGGCGTGAGGGTGTGAAATTTGTCATGATTGCAGGCCCTTCCTCCTCTGGCAAAACGACGTTTTCCCACAGATTGTCCATCCAGCTTCGCACCTACGGGTTAAGGCCTCATCCCATCGGACTGGACAATTACTATTTAAATCATGATAAGACGCCCCTTGACGCGGACGGGAAACCTGATTACGAGTGTCTGGAAGCACTGGATGTAGAGCAGTTTAACCAGGATATGACGGCGCTTTTAGCGGGGGAGAGCGTACAGCTTCCCACTTTTAACTTTAAGACGGGAAAAAGGGAGTACAGCGGAAAGGTTACAAGACTGGGGGAAAATGACATTCTGGTGATCGAGGGAATCCACGGGCTCAATGAAAAGATGTCCTATTCCCTGCCGGCGGAGAGTAAGTATAAGATCTATATCAGCGCACTGACAACCCTCAATGTGGATGAGCACAACCGGATTCCCACCACGGATAACAGGCTTCTTCGCCGTATCGTGCGGGACGCCAGAACAAGGGGCGCTTCTGCTGCCAGAACCATCTCCATGTGGCCTTCTGTCAGAAGGGGAGAGGAACAGTATATTTTCCCGTTTCAGGAGGAGGCGGACGCCATGTTTAACTCGGCGCTTCTTTTTGAGCTGGCTGTGTTGAAACAGTATGCCGAGCCTCTGCTTTTTGACATAAAGAAAGGCGCGCCGGAATATCATGAAGCGAAGCGGCTGCTCAAGTTTCTGGAGTATTTTCTGGGAATCAGCAGTGAGGAACTGCCGAAAAATTCCCTGTGCAGGGAGTTTGTGGGAGGGAGCTGCTTTGAAGTGTAATTGATAGATGACAGATAAGCAATAAGTAGAACAGATGATCGCGGCTGCACAGACGAAAGGGTGCAGACGAGGAAAGTCCGGGCTCCACAGGGCAGGATGCCGGATAACATCCGGTGGAGGCGACTCCAAGGCCAGTGCAACAGAAATTATACTGCTCCGCGCCTGCGCGGAGTGAGGGTGGAATGGCAGTGTAAGAGACTACCGCCGTCACGGTAACGGGACGGGCTGTGTAAACCCCATCCGGAGCAAGACCAAACAGAGAGCGACAGACCGGCCCGGTCTGCTTTCAGGTAGGTCGCTGGAGGGCTTCGGCGACGAAGCTCCTAGATAGATGATCATTCGAGACATAACCCGGCTTATCGTTCTGCTTGTTTTATTTTGATAAAAACAGGTTCATAGGCGCAGGGGCACAGGGAGATTACGATCCTCTGTGCCCCTGTGAAAGGTATTTGCAAACAAGGAGCGGTCTGTGGCAAAAAGCGGAAGAATATATAGAATATCGGCTGTTATTATAATTCTGCTGTGTGGTATGACACAGGGTAAGCTGACGCGGACGGTACAGGCGAAGGAGCCTTCCCTGCCGCCCCATCTGATTCAGAGCGTGAGCGGGCAGGATATTTACAGGGGGATGATTGCGCTTGATTTGTCACATTGTCCGGTGCTTGGGGAGGCGGATGCCGAGAAGGCCTGTGAAAATGTGAGAGACAGTGTTGTGCGTATTGACATGGAAAATGCCTACGGGAGCGGCGTCATTTTCCGGATGACGACCGACGGGATGATCATTGCCACGAACAGGCATGTGTTGGAATACTGGCAGGATGAGACGGGCGTTATTTGGTTTCCGCAGGGGTTCTATGTGAGTGCGCGGGCGCTCGGAAGCACACAGGACTGTGATGTGGGATTTTTGAAGGTGGAAAACAGCGAACTTGGCATAGATACACTCCTGACGCTCCGCAGTGTCCCTGTGGAGGAGGAAATTTATACAGCTCTTTCAGAGGGGGATGAAGCGTTTTGTCTGGGTGCGGATCGGACAGCGGGGGAGATCGTATATCAGGAGGCGTTTGTGGGAGAAACCGGGAGGTATATCGATATATTTGGCGGGGAAATGCTTTACTTACACGGATTTGCGAAAGAAGGAATGTCCGGTGGCGGCATCTTCGACGCTTATGGACATCTGATCGGCCTGCTTGCGGGCGGAACCTGGCAGAATGAGGTGGCAGGGGTTCCCGTGGATCAGGTGCTGCAGGCTTACCGGGATATCGTGGGGGAATAGATATACCTTTTTTTGACAAGCTATGGTATGATAGCAGAGGGAGAATAAGAGGAGGACGCTATGGCATTATTTCAGATCAGCAATGATAAAATCACAATACAGGTAGATAGTCTGGGGGCGGAACTTAAGTCATTAAAGAGTGTGCCGGACAACAGGGAATACATGTGGCACGGTGATCCGGCCTATTGGGGACGGACTTCGCCGGTGCTGTTTCCCATTGTGGGCGGTTTAAAGGATGGCACATTCCGCGTGGATGGCCAGGCGTATTCCATGGGACAGCACGGCTTTGCGAGAGACAGGGAGTTTCAGCTAAAGAGTCAGGTAGCCTCGGAGATCTGGTTTACCCTAAGTTCGGATGAGGAGACGCTGAAAAAATACCCTTATCCTTTCCAGTTGGAGATCGGTTATGAGCTTGTAGAATGCACGGTGATTGTCAAGTGGCGGGTAACCGGGCAGGGCAAAGATCCCATCTGGTTTTCCATAGGAGGGCATCCGGCGTTTCTGTGTCCCATTGATCCGGGGACAGATCAGACCCAGTACCGGCTGGTTTTTGACGCAGAGGAAAAGATAGAGTCGTCCTGTATCGAAGGCGGTCTTTTGGGAAAGCGAAAAAAGACCTATGCGCTGCGGAATGGAATTTTGCCAATTACGGCGGATCTCTTTGATGAGGACGCTTTGGTTATAGAAGGGGATCAGGCACACAGCGTTTCGTTGGCAAGACCGGACGGAAAGCCCTATCTGACGCTGGCGTTTGATGCGCCCTTGTTCGGTATCTGGTCGCCGCCAAAGAAAAAGGCGCCGTTTATCTGCATTGAGCCTTGGTACGGCCGGTGCGACAGTGTGGATTTTACGGGAGATTTTAAGGAGCGGGAGTGGACGCAGGAGCTTGCGGGAGGAACTTTTGAAGCGGCGTACCGGATTACTATCGCGTGAACATACAATAAGGGAGGAAAAACATGGATATGGCGCCGATCGTGCAGTGTATGGGTCTGACGAAGACCTACGGAAGAAAAATAGCCTTGAACCAGATTTATCTGAATCTGGAACGGGGCAGGATTATTGGGCTTTTGGGGCCCAACGGCAGCGGTAAAACCACGCTGATCAAGATTATGAACGGTCTTTTACGGCCTACGGCGGGAGAGGTTTTGATTAACGGACAGCGTCCGGGGATCGATACGAAACTTCGGATCTCTTATCTGCCGGAGCGGACTTATCTGCATCCGGGCATGAAGGTGATCGAGATGGTGCAGTACTTTCAGGATTTTTATCCGGATTTCAGGATAGACAGAGCCTACGATATGCTGGCAAGACTTCAGATTCCGCCGCAGGAAAGGCTTAAAAATCTCTCCAAGGGAACCAAGGAGAAAGTACAATTGATTCTGGTGATGAGCCGGGATGCAGATCTGTATATTCTGGATGAGCCGATTGCCGGCGTGGATCCGGCATCCAGAGATTATATTTTAAATACCATTGTGAGCAATTATAACCGCAGCGGCTCTATTCTGCTGTCCACCCATCTGATCTCGGATGTGGAGAATGTGCTGGATGAGGTTGTGTTTATCAAATACGGAAGCATTGTTTTACAGGCGGGCGCCGAGCAGATCAGGCAGAACGAGCATAAGTCTGTGGATCAGTTTTTCAGGGAGGTGTTCGCATGTTAGGGAAATTGATGAAATACGAGTGGAAGGCCACATGGAAACTGCTGTTGGCGGCAAATCTTCTGACGGTGGTCATGACGATTCTGGCGGCAGGGATGGTACATGTCATGGAGTCTTCGAACGATTACGGAATGATGGATTTTGTGGCCGTCATGGTGATTCTCACTTATGTGGCGAGTATGTTTGCGGTCTATGTGGGTACGGCGATTTTTCTGATCCATCGTTTTTACACGTCTACTTACGGGGATCAGGGATATCTTCTGCATACCCTGCCGGTGGATACGCATCATATTATTATAGCCAAGACGCTTGTCAGTGCCATATGGGTTGGAATCAGCGTGGCGTTGATCTACCTTTCCGTTATCGTGCTGTTCGCTTCGTCGGAGGATGTCTTTCTTTCCATGATGGAGGGAATGGTGGACACCATTGAGTATCTGAGCGGAGAGAAAATTACGGCCTTTACCATGATTATGACTCTTGTGGCGGGTATTTTTTCCATGTTTGCGAGGGTGCTTAAGATAGGAGCCTGCATTTCTCTGGGGCAGCTTTCCTCCAACCATAAGCTGATGGTATCCTTCGCATGGTATGTGGGAATTTATCTGGTGGAACGCATATTTCAGGGGCTGTATTTTTTGATACAGCTTGCTATCAACGATCACTCTTATGTGGATTATTTCTCATATAACACCCAATGGGAGATAACATTGATGGCAGGGATTGTAAGCTGCGTGGTATTCTATGTGCTTACCTGGTATGTGATGAGCAGGAAATTAAATTTAGATTAAATACTACGCCAAAATGTGGATAGAATATAAATAACTAATGTAATGCTTGGAAAGGAAGGATGTAACATGACAAAGATTGACATTTTTTCCGGATTTCTGGGAGCCGGAAAAACCACGCTGATCGGAAAACTTTTAAAAGAGGCGCTGGCCGGTAGCAAGGTGGTGCTGATTGAGAATGAGTTTGGCGAGATCGGGATAGACGGCGGTTTCCTGCAGGAGTCGGGGATTGAGATTAAGGAGATGAACTCCGGGTGTATCTGCTGTTCTCTGGTGGGTGATTTCGGCGCTTCCCTGAAAGAGGTGTTGGATACTTATGAGCCGGAGCGCATTTTGATCGAGCCTTCGGGCGTGGGAAAACTTTCGGATGTCATGAAGGCGGTGCAGGGCGCTATGACAGACCGGGATGTGCAGCTTAACAGTGCGGTTGCCGTGGTGGATGCCTGTAAGTGTAAAATGTATATTAAGAATTTTGGTGAATTTTTTATCAACCAGATCGAACATGCGGGCACGATTGTGTTAAGCAGGACGGACAAGCTGAACGAGGAGAAGCTTTCCGCCTGTGTGGAACTGATCAGGGAGCACAATGCGAAAGCGACTATTATCACGACACCCTGGGATGCGCTGGACGGCAGGGACATTCTGGAAACCATAGAGGGCGCCGGGGATCTGGAGGCGGAGCTGATGCGGGAAGTGATGGAAATGCACGACGAGCATGAGCATTGTCATCACGATCACGAACACGGGCATGAACATGAATGCAGCCATGACCACGATCATGACCATGAGGGACATCATCACCATCACCACCATGCGGACGAGGTTTTCACAAGCTGGGGGATGGAGACGCCGGCTGTCTACACCAGAGAGGAGATTGCCCATATTCTGGAGGAACTGGATAAGGAGGAATACGGTCAGGTGCTCCGGGCAAAAGGTATGGTGGAAAATGCGGACGGCGGCTGGATTTATTTCGACTATGTGCCGCAGGAGAGTAACGTCAGGGACGGAAAGCCCGGCGTGACGGGAAAATTCTGCGTGATCGGATCTGATTTAAAGGAAGATAAGCTGGCAGAGCTCTTCCGTAGGTAACAGAAGGGAGAGATAAAAATGAAACCGGTCTATATGATCAACGGATTTTTAGAGAGCGGTAAGACGGAGTTTATCACCTATACACTGGCACAGCCCTATTTTCAGGTGCGCGGTAAAACCCTTCTCATCCTCTGTGAGGAGGGAGAAAATGAGTACGATCCGGTGCTCTTAAAGCAGAGCCGCACCGTGCTGGAGGTGATTGACGAGGAGGAAGAGTTTGTTCCGAACAGATTGATTGAGTTGGAAAAAAAGCATAAGCCAGAGCGGATTATTGTTGAATACAATGGTATGTGGAATTATAAGGAAATGAAACTTCCCTGGCACTGGAGAATTGAGCAGCAGATTACCACAATTGACGCGTCCACTTTTCCGATGTATTTTACGAACATGAAGTCTCTGCTGGCGGAACAGATCAGGAAATCGGAACTGATTATTTTTAACCGCTGCGACGGGGTGGAGGATCTTAGCAGTTACAAGCGAAATGTGAAGGCAATCAATCCGAAGGCAGAAATTGTCTTTGAGGATTCCAACGGAGAGATCAACGAGATCATGGAGGAAGATCTGCCCTACGATCTGAAAGCGAACGTGATTGAATTGGATAACGAGGGTTACGGAATCTGGTATCTGGATTCTATGGATCACCTGGAGCGTTATGTGGGAAAGACCGTCTCCTTTGTGGGGATGGTGCTGAAACCGAAACAGTTTCCGAAAGGATATTTTGTGCCGGGACGTATGGCGATGACCTGCTGTGCGGAAGATATGGCATTTTTGGGATATGCGTGCGCCTATGACGGGACAGATTCACTGGAAGACCAGCAGTGGGTGAAGGTGAAGGCGCAGGTGGAAAAGGAATATTTTGAGCAGTATCAGGGTGAAGGGCCGGTGCTGCATGCCCTCAGCGTGGAGCAGACGAGGACGCCGAAAGAGGAAGTCATCAGTTTTATGTGAGGAGTTTATTTTTTATGTTTGGTTATAACGGTGTACAGTGGTTGTTTTTCTTTTATTTTTATTGTCTGGCAGGATGGTGTTTCGAGTCGGTTTATGTGTCGCTTAAATCTCACAAATGGGTGAACAGGGGCTTTATGAGAGGCCCTTTTTTACCGTTGTACGGCAGTGGCGCGATTATGATGCTGGTGGTATCCAGACCTTTCGCGGATACGATATGGCTGACTTATATAGCGGGGGTGATTGGCGCGACAGCGCTGGAGTATGTGACGGGAGTTGCCATGGAGGCGCTCTTTAAGGTGAGATACTGGGATTATTCACAGCGTTTTCTCAATTTTCAGGGGCATATTTGTCTGCGGTCTTCGCTGACATGGGGACTTTTTACGGTTTTAATGACCAGAGTGATTCATCGGCCTATCGAAAAAATGATGTATATGATACCGGAACAGGTGTTATATTATGCGACGGTGATACTCACGGTCTATATTGTGGCTGATTTCACTTTGTCGTTCAAGGCGGCACTGGATCTGCGTGATATTTTGGTAAAGATCATGAAAGTCAGGGAGGAGCTGGAGCGCATACAGAAACGTCTGGATGTGTTTATCGCCTTCAACAATGATGAAAAAGAACAGAGAAAGATCGACAGAGGCGGGCGCAGAGAACTTTGGGTAAACGAACTCTCAGCAAGTTTGGAACAGCGCTTTGCCACGGTAAAAGAACTGCTTTTGAGCAGGCCCTCGGCTTACGGAGAGAGCGCCAAGGAGGAGATCGCCGAACTGCGCGGCAAGTTCAGCCTTTACAGGGAGCGGGAAAAAGGGATTGGCATTTTGGATTTCTACAAGAGAGATATGATCCGAAACAATCCGACTATGCGCTCGCAGGCTTATGAGAGCGCATTTGAGGAATTAAAAGAGATGGCAAACGATAAAAAGGAGAAAAAAACATAGTCGGTCTTACTCTTCCCGCAGCCTGATGTAGCGGGTTTTTTCCCGTTTGCTGGCAAGGATGGAATCGAGGAGCTGGGTTTCCATCAGTTCCAAATCCCGCGCTTTTTTGCGGAAGAGAGCCAGAAATTTATTGTAGAGCCAGAAGGAGTACACCAGAATGTTGTTTGCCCTGCCAAGCTTCGCCTTTGTGGTGTGCATGTAGTGGTGGCCGCCGATGATAGTCGGCTTTTTAGAGCGGATATAGCTGATCAGCTCTGTTTCATTGGATATGTCTTCCTGCAGTATGGTGTATCCGAAACCGGCGCAGTCCTCTTTGTGGGAGTCGCTGCCGCCAAAGCAGGGGAGATTATATTTTTTTGCAAGAGCCATGGCGCGCATGTTGGAATCCGCGTCCTCGCAGGCATTGTAACCTTCCACGAAATCGAATTTGCGGTAGATGGTTTCTGTGAGTTTGCTCCGCAGTGTGCTGCAGAGACTTAAGAAGCGCTCTCCGCAGGGATGGGCGGGGCCTAATATACCGCCGTGAAAATGAACGATCTCTATGAGAAGAAGCAGGGGCAGCCCCCTCAGTTCCAGAATTGGCAGATTGACGCCGGTTGGCATGATGATCAGCATGTGACCGGCGTTTATTGTATCGTATTCAATTCCCTTCAGGACAACGAAATCATCCGGTTTTTCTTTCAGTTTTTTATAATAGCGATAAGCCTTGTAGGAGTTGTGGTCTGTGATGAGCATCCCCTGATAGCCTTTTTGTTTCAAAATAGATATATTTTCCAGTAATTCTAGTTTTCCGTCGGGAGATCCCTCTTTTGTGTGACAGTGCATGTCCAACTTCATAGTTAATTCCTCTTTTACCGTTTTTCCTTATCTATTCTACCCTTTTTTTGCAGGAAATGCCACTGGTTTTTTCAGGATATTCGAGTGTGTTTGAGTCCGAGTTTGCCGTAGGCAAATCTCGCAATTGAGCGAAGCTCAATTTTTGCAAGCATAACTTGGACAAAGCTTCATATATTGTAATGAGATAAGGGGGAATGGGAATGCGCCCGGAGGAGGTTCTTTGTCTGTTTCCGGAAGGAGTCAGGGACAGATGGCGTGAAGTGGCAAAGCATGCGGAGCGTTTGCAGGAAATCAGGCTGCGCGCCGGAATGCCGCTGGCCGTATGGATGGAAAACAGAGAGCACTTTGTGGATGCACAGGGACGGATTGTGGACAGGCCGGAAAAAGCTGCAAGGGTAACGCCTGAGGAGCTGGAGGAACTGCTTAAGTACCTGTGCCGCTACTCTGTCTATGCCTTTGCGGATGAGATACGGCAAGGCTTTTTGACGTTACAGGGAGGACACAGGGTAGGATTGGCGGGGCAGGTTATACTGGACGGGGACGGCCGGATTAAAAATATGAAATACATACGTTATTTAAATATCCGCATTGCCCATCAGGTGCGGGGCGCCGCCGATCCGGTGATACCCTATATTTTTGAAAAAGGACATGTGCTGAATACGCTTTTGATCTCTCCGCCGGGGGGAGGAAAGACGACCATGCTGCGCGATATCATCAGACAGGTGTCGGAGGGGACGGTATACGGAGGGGGTGTAAACGTGAGCGTTGTGGATGAACGGTCGGAGATTGCGGGAAGTTATCTGGGCGTTTCGCAGAATGATTTGGGGATTCGTACGGATGTGCTGGATGGCTGCCCCAAGGTGGAGGGCATGATGCTGTTGATCCGTTCTATGGCGCCTCAGGTGCTGGCGGTGGATGAGCTGGGAAGCATCGGAGATGTCCAGGCATTGCAGCTTGCAAGCGGCTGTGGATGCAGGCTGCTCGCCACAGTCCACGGCTGCTCCCTGGAGGAGATACGTCATAAAAATTATATGCGTTATGTAATAGAAGAAGAATTGTTTGAACGGTACGTGACCATTGACAGAAAGACGGGGACATGCAGGGTCACCGGGGTTTATGACAGGGAAGGGAAACCATGTATAAGCTGATAGGCATTCTGTGCATTCTGGCCGGATGTGTCGGGTGGGGGAGCGCAAGAGTCGGGCAGGAGAAAGACAGAGTCAGGAATTTGCGGGCGCTGTTTCATATTTTAGGACAGATGCGGAGCGAAATTTCCTATGGAAAGCATACGCTGCCGGAGATTTGCCTGCTCCTCGCAGAATTAAATGACAAATGTTATAAAGCTTGTTTTGTCAGGGTTTATGAGCGGACAAGGGAAGAGAACGGCGGTGATTTTCCGGAAGTATGGGAAGAGGAGATGCGTGCCTGTCTGGCGGGGCTCCCTCTGCGGGAAGATGAGCGGGAAACAGTGGCGGGACTTCCGAAAACACTGAGTTTTCAGGAAGAAGGAGGACAGTCCGGACGGATCGGCCAGGCGGAGGAATTTCTGGAGGGCAGATACAGACAGGCGGAGGAAACCTATGAGAACAGAGCAAAAATGATACGCAGCATCAGTATTTTAACAGGACTGCTTCTGGCAATTCTGCTGCTGTGATGGAAACAACAGGGAGGAAGGATGAGCGTAAGTCTGATTTTTAGGATAGCGGCAGTTGGTATTTTAGTCACAATATTAAATCAGGTTTTAAAACATAGCGGAAGGGAGGATCATGCCTTCTTAATCAGCCTTGCTGGATTAATTCTTGTTTTAACATGGATTGTTCCCTATATATATGACCTGTTTGTGATGATGCAGCAACTTTTTGAGCTATAAGGAGTGGACGTATGGATATGGTGAAGGCTGGTGTGGTCGGCGTGATTGGCGTTCTTCTTGCGGTTTCTCTAAAGAACCACAAAGCGGAATACAGTGCTTATGTGGCGCTGGCAGTCTGCTTTGTTATGTTGGAATCTATCGTGTGTTATTTTATGCAGATCCTATCGGGAATGGAGATGCTTAGAGGATATCTTCGGGAGAATTACAGTTATCTGACGCTGCTTCTAAAAGCGGTGGGAGCCACTTATGCCTGTGAATTTTGTGCGGGTATCTGCAAAGATGCCGGATATGGCGGTGTGGCGGGGCAGGTGGAGATGCTTGGCAAAGTGTATATTCTCTCCATGGGGATGCCGGTGCTTCTCTCCCTGATGGAGAGTATACAATCAATTGCGGGATAGAAAAACTTAGAGGAAGGGAGGCGTTTTCGATGGGAATGGAGGAGAGCGCTCTGATTTGGGAGCAGTTGGGTATGGATGCGGTCACCGGAGACTTTGAGAGATTGTTCCCTTCTTTTTCGTTTGACGCTAAGGCGGTGCTTGCGGATATCATGAGTGGACAGATTTTGGAGGCATTGCGGAAGCTGGGCGGAGGCCTTTCGGGAGCTGTTTTGTTTCAGAGGGAGGAATTTCGAAGCCTTTTTTTTACCATTTTGATTTTGGGCGTAGCGGCGGCTCTTTTTTCCAATTTCGCTGATCTTTTCAAAGATCATCAGGTATCGGATCTGGCGTTTTATTTTATTTATTTGCTGCTGATTGCGGTGCTGCTTAAATTTTTTTTGGATACGGCGGGCACCGTGCGGGAGATGTTAAACGGTGTTGCTACGTTCATGAAACTGTATATTCCGACTTACATGCTGGCGGTGGGGAGCGCTTCGGGGGCGGTGTCTGCCTCGGCTTATTATCAGATTCTTCTGGTTGTGGTTTACCTGATCGAGTGGGGATATCTCACGATTCTACTGCCCTTTGTCTATGTGTACATTCTGCTGGTTGTGATCAATGGGATCTGGATGGAGGAAAAGCTGGCGCTGCTTTTGGAGCTTTCGGAGAAGGTGATTAAAGGTAGCGTGAAGGCTTCTGTCTGGCTGATAACCGGATTCAGCCTTTTGCAATCAATGATATCACCTGTTATCGACTCGCTGCAATTTTCCGCAGTGAAAAAGGCGCTTAACTCCATGCCGGGGATAGGCAGTCTGACGGAGGGGATGTTTGAGATGGTGGTGGGTTCCGCCGTTCTGGTAAAAAACAGCATCGGGCTGTATATGACGCTGATTCTTATTGTGCTATGCGCTGCACCTGTCATAAAAATTGCACTGATAGCCTGTGTGATCAAGCTGAGTGCGGCTCTTGTGGGTATTGTGAGCGATAAGCGGCTGACAAACTGCGTGAGCCGGGTGGGGGAGGGAAATCTGATGCTGTTGCGGATTGCCCTTACTTCCGTGGGCATGTTTTTGATTCAGGTGGCAATTATCAGTTATTCCACGGGACAGGCCGTTCGATGACAGGGGGTGTCGAATGTTAGAAAATATCAGAAATATCGGTATCTTCATGATTGCTGCGCAGGCGGTGGTACATTTCGCACCGGGAAAGCAGTATGAGAAGTATATCAAGTCGGTGTCCGGCATCATTATTCTGCTCCTTTTTCTCAGACCTTTTTTACAGATTTCCGGTGCAGAGTGGAAGGAGCCGGAGGAGGTATTGGAAAAGCTTCCGGAGCTGGCGGACATAGACACAAAAGCTTTTGATATGGCAGGTACAGGTGTGGGTCATGCGGTGGTAAGCCGTATGGAGGAGGTGGTGAGGGAACTTCTGAACAGGGAGCTTGCAGGAGAGGATTACCGTGTGAAACAGGTTTCCCTGCAGTTTGAGCAAGATTCTTTGCAGGAGAGCGAAATGGTGTTGTCTGAGGTGGAAGTTACGGTGGCAGGGACAACGACAGCAAAAGAGGAGGGGCGGATCGGGGTTGATGAGATTGTGATCGGGGGGACACAGGAGCCGGCCGGGGAGGATGTTTTTCCTGACTATCGGAAGCGGTTTGCCGCGCTTTTGGGGATAGAGGAGGAGAAAGTGGAGGTGAAGCCGGATGGGAAAGGCTAAGAAATTTCTCGAGCGTATAAACGGAGGAAAAAAGATCAGAAAGGATCAATGGCTGATCCTTGTTCTGGTGGGTATGCTGTTTTGTGTGTTATCCCTGCCGGTTGAAAAAGAAAATGCAAAGTCCGCTTTATCGGACACATCAGATACTACTATAAAAAACAAACAAACGTTCGACTCTGCGAAGGAAAAAACAGACTATGTGACATACTGGGAGGAAAAGCTGGAGGAGAGTCTTCGCTGCGTGGAAGGGGCGGGGCAGGTTAAGGTACTGATCAACCTGAGGGAGTCGGAGGAGCAGATTCTGGTCAAAGACGGCGAGGAGGCGTTTTCAGATACGGTGGAGACAGACGCGGCGGGCGGGAGCCGTCACATAACGGAAAACAGAACGGATAAGAGCGTCATCTGCACGGTGGATGAGAGGGGAGAGAGCGTGCCCCTGGTGGTCAAGACTGTCGCGCCTTCCGTGGAAGGCGTCGTCGTGATCACGCAGGGGGCAGATCGGGCGCAGGTGCGTCGGGACATAATCGAAGCGATTCAGGTATTATTTGATGTAGACATGAATAGAATATCAATAATTAAAATGAAAACAAATAAGCAGTGAAGGGGAGAAGAAATTGAAAAATATGATCAAAAAGAACCAGATGATGATCACGGCGCTTGCTATTATGATTGCAGTGGCGGGTTACCTGAACTTTGCGGGGACGAAGGTGACGGACGAGGATCTGATGAGCGTGAGCGGGGAAGTGGGTTCGACCGAAATTACACAGGAGGACGCGGAGGCGGAGTACGCATCCCTTTTGGATTTGTCGGATGAGGATATGGAACAGGCTTCCGGTGATATTGAAAGTCTGGACAGCGATGTGACCATGGCGGACAGCGGCAGTGTGGACGAGGAGCTGGCACAGGCACTCGCGGAAGAACAGATGGATGAGGTGCCCGGCGAGGCCGTGTTCACTTCCGCCGATCCGTCGTCGCCCCTTTCCGGCGCGAAGCTGGAGAAGGAGCAGACCAGATTACAGAATAAGGAGACGCTTCTTGAGATCATTAACAATGCCAACATCAGCGAAACCCAGAAGCAGGAGGCCGTGAACAGTATGATCTCCATGACGGATATTGCGGAGAAGGAGACGGCTGCGGAGATTTTGTTGGAGGCGAAGGGCTTTGACGACGCGATCGTCAGCATCGACGGGGACAGCGTAGACGTGGTGGTGAACACTGCGGAGCTTTCGGAAGCCCAGCGCGCGCAGATTGAGGACATTGTGATCCGTAAGACGGGGGTGAGTGCGGACGCAATCGTGATCAGCACGGTGAGCGACGACGAGTAATAATTCTTATGTGCATTGTGCGAGGTTTTATGATACTATAGAAAAGTATGGATTTTTCAGGAAGATATGGAATCAGAAAGATTTGGAGGATAAAAACGTGGGAACATATGCGGACGAGATAAACAAAAGAAGAACTTTTGCAATCATTTCGCACCCGGATGCGGGGAAGACGACGCTCACTGAGAAATTTCTGCTGTACGGGGGCGCAATCAATCTGGCGGGAAGCGTTAAGGGAAAGGCTACTGCCAGACATGCGGTTTCCGACTGGATGCAGATAGAGAAGGAGAGAGGAATTTCCGTCACTTCCTCCGTCCTGCAATTCACCTATGACGGATTTTGCATCAACATTCTGGACACGCCGGGCCATCAGGACTTCTCGGAGGATACTTACAGAACCCTGATGGCGGCGGATTCGGCGGTGATGGTGATTGACGCTTCCAAGGGTGTGGAGGCACAGACGCGTAAACTGTTCAAGGTGTGCGTGATGCGGCATATCCCGATTTTTACCTTCATCAATAAGATGGACAGGGATGCAAACGATACGTTCGAGCTTTTGGACGATATTGAGAAGGAACTGGGGATCGCGACCTGTCCGATCAACTGGCCTATCGGTTCCGGAAAGAACTTTAAGGGGGTCTATGAGCGGGCAGGCAAATGTGTGATTACCTATGCGGATACAGAGAAGGGCACGAAGGAGGGACATGCCACCCGGATTCCCATCGGGGAGACGGAGACACTCACCTCACAGATCGGCGAGGATTTTCTTGCCAGTCTTACCGATGAGATTGAGCTTTTGGACGGCGCCAGCGCAGATTATGATTTGGAGAAGATACAGGCGGGTGATCTGACGCCGGTGTTTTTCGGCTCGGCGCTCACCAATTTTGGGGTGGAAATATTTTTACAGCACTTTTTGAAAATGACCACTACACCTTTGCCGCGCAGGGCGGATATCGGGTTAATTGATCCGGTGGAACATGATTTTTCGGCTTTTGTTTTCAAGATTCAGGCCAATATGAATAAAGCGCACCGCGACAGAATCGCATTTATGCGTATCTGTTCGGGCAGATTCGACGTGAATGAGGAAGTGCGGCATGTGCAGGGGGGACGGGTGATGCGCCTGTCACAACCCCAGCAGATTATGGCGGATGAGCGCAAAATATTGAGCGAGGCCTATGCAGGGGATATCATTGGCGTCTTTGATCCGGGCATTTTCTCGATAGGAGATACCGTCTGTATGCCCGGAGAGCAGTTTGTTTACGAGGGGATACCGACCTTTGCGCCGGAGCATTTCGCCAGGGTCAGACAGGTGGATACCATGAAGCGAAAGCAGTTCGTCAAGGGTATTATGCAGATTGCGCAGGAAGGCGCTATCCAGATTTTTCAGGAGTTCAACACCGGTATGGAGGAGATCATTGTGGGCGTGGTCGGCGTCCTGCAGTTTGACGTGCTGAAATACCGTCTGGAAAATGAATATAACGTGGAGATCAAGCTGGAGAACCTGCCTTATGAGTATATCCGCTGGATTGAGAATAAGGATATTGACCTGGACAAGCTGACGGGTACCTCGGACATGAAAAAGATTAAGGACTTGAAAGACAATCCGCTTCTGCTCTTTGTCAATCAGTGGAGCATCGGCATGACGTTGGAGAGAAACGAAGGATTGATTTTGTCGGAGTTTGGAAGGACGTAAGAGACAGGGCCTGCGAGAGGAGGGTGACTGTGTATGAAGAAAACATTGATATTTCTGATCAGCATGTTTGCTCTGACGGGCGCTTTGTTTTATGCGGGACAGGGATTGTCCAGGAGTGAGAGCAGTCTCTTCAGACAGGAGGATGTGGGTGCGGTACAGGAGTCTGAAGAGCTTCCGGAACAGGTGCTTTCAAGAACGAATGAAGAGCTTCGCGAACAGCAGAGGGACTGCTATGCCTTTGGAAAACTGTCTGACGAGGAGCAACAGGTCTATCTGGAAATTTTGGAGGCGCTTATTGATTTCCGGGAGAATGTACGGCTTTCAAGCTGCGATACGGAATTGATATCACGCGTGTTTCAATGCGTCTTAAACGACCATCCTGAAATCTTTTATGTGGAGGGCTACAGCTATACCGAGTACACCCTGGGGGATCTCTTAAAGAAGATAACTTTTACGGGAAGTTACAGCTTTGGCCCGGAGGAAGTGTCACAGAAGCAGAAACAGATAGATGATTATGTAAACCAATGCCTTGCCGGAATGCCGGAGGACGCGGATGAGTATGAGAAGGTAAAATATGTCTATGAATACCTCATTCATCATACCGACTATGACGCGGCGGCGAAGGACAGCCAGAATATATGTTCGGTCTTTCTGGAACGAAAGTCGGTCTGTCAGGGATACGCGAAGGCAACCCAGTATTTGCTGAATCGGGCAGGCGTCTTTGCAACGCTTGTGCTGGGACAAGTTGTGGGCGGAGAGGGGCATGCATGGAATCTTGTGAGGATCGACGGGGAATACTACTATGTAGATACCACATGGGGAGACGCTTCCTATCAGGCGGTGGGCGGCAGTACCTATCCGATAGAGAAGATACCGACGATCAATTATGATTATCTCGGTGTGACGACAGAGCAGTTGGAACAGACGCACACGATGGACAATGTGGTGGAGATGCCACTCTGCACGGCCATAGAGGCAAATTATTATGTGAGGGAAGGCACTTATTTTACTGAGTGGGACGAGGATAAGATTGAGAAAATCTTTGCGGACAGCTACAAGCGGGGAGAGACCTATGTGACGTTAAAATGTGAAGGGTCGGACGTGTATCAGAAAATGCGTGAGACCCTGATCGGGCAGCAGGGGATTTTCCGTTACCTGAACAGTCCGGATAAGGCTGTGTCTTATGTGGAAAATGAAAAGCAGTACAGCTTAAGCTTTTGGATCTGACTCATCGTGGGTCTGCCGGAAGACGAGAGGCCAGGGCGGAATGGGACTAGGCAAAAATAAGAAATTTTGTTATACTTAAGCCATTAAGCCAAATATGGAGAAAGGCATGGGGATAAGCATGGGACAGGAATCGGAAAAGAACGGGTATGAATTACAGGAGAAGGCCGGCACGGTGAGAATTGCAGACGATGTGGTTGCGATGATCGCAGCGCTTGCGGCTACGGAGGTGGACGGTGTTGCAGCCATGGCGGGCAATCTTACAAATGAGCTGTTAAGCCGCGTGGGCGTGAGAGGTTTATCCAAGGGATCGAAGGTTGAGGTATCCGGGAAAAAGGTTAAGGTGGAACTGGCAATCACCATGGAGTACGGCTACAATATCCCGGCCACATGCCAGCGGGTACAGACCAGAGTGAAGAGTGCGATAGAGAATATGACCGGGCTTGAGGTATTGGATGTGAACATTCGTATTGCAGGGATTAATGTAACGAAAGAAAAATAGGGCGAGTGGTTGGTTATGAGCAGAAGAGAGTTGCGCGAGCAGATATTTAAATTGCTGTTCCGGGTGGAATTTAATAAAATGGAAGACATGCCGGAGCAGGAGCAACTGTTCTTTGAGGATGATGAGAATGCCGCAAAGGACGAGGATGCCGACTATATTTCAGATAAATATCACAAAATTTCTGAAAAGCTGTCTGAGATCGATTCTAAGCTGAATGAAAAGGCGTCAGGGTGGGACACCAGCAGGATGAGCAAGGTTGACCTGACTATCCTGCGCCTGGCTGTCTATGAGATTTGTTATGATGAGGATGTTCCCACAGGCGTTGCGATCAATGAGGCGGTTGAACTTGCAAAAAAATTTGGGCAGGACGCCTCCTTCGGGTTTGTGAACGGCGTTTTGGCCAAATTTGCTTAAGGCAGACATAAGTCGGGACTTACTCCCAAGGGGTGGTTCGCATGCAGAATGTATACACAGTTGCACAGGTCAATTCCTACATCAGGAATATGTTCACACAGGATTTTATGTTGCAGAAGGTTCGGATTCGGGGTGAGGTCAGTAATTGTAAATATCATTCCTCCGGGCACATTTATTTTACGCTGAAAGATGCGAAGGCAACAATATCGTGCGTTATGTTTGCCTCTGACAGGAGAGGACTTCCCTTTCGGCTGTCGGAAGGGCAGCAGGTGATTGCTGACGGCAGTGTGGATGTCTACGAGCGCGACGGAAAATACCAGCTTTATGCCAGAGCCATAGAGCTTGACGGCATCGGCGTACTGTATGAGAGATATGAACGTTTGAAAGCAGAGCTGGCGGAGCGGGGGATGTTTGCCGAACAGTATAAGCAGCCGATTCCCCGCTATGTCAAAAAACTGGGAGTTGTGACGGCGCAGACGGGAGCGGCGGTGCGGGATATCATCAACGTGGCTTCCAGAAGAAACCCTTATGTGCAGATCATTCTCTATCCGGCGATTGTACAGGGAGATGCCGCCGTGCCGAGTATCATAAACGGTATTCACGCCATGGAAAGGATTGGGGTGGATACCATCATTGTGGGCAGGGGTGGCGGTTCTATCGAAGATTTGTGGGCTTTCAACGAGGAGGCGGTGGCACAGGCGGTCTTTGACTGCCGGATCCCGATTATCTCCGCAGTGGGGCATGAGACGGATGTGACGATTACGGATTTTGTGGCGGATCTGCGCGCGCCGACGCCTTCCGCGGCCGCGGAACTTGCAGTTTATGACTTTGTCAGGCTGGAGGAGCAGATGGCAGAGTATGCCTACACCCTGCAGCATCTGTGCAGGCGCGCGATTCAAAATGATCGGAACAGGCTGGAACAATACAGGGTGCGTTTGAAATATCTGAGCCCTCTGAATATGCTCCGCATGAAAAAGACACAGTCTGTATCGCTGGAGGAGCGTTTGCAGACGGCGATGGAAAAACGATTGCAGGAGGCAAGGCACAGGATGGCGCTTTATGCGGAGCGCATGAAGGGACTTTCTCCGTTGGACAAGCTGAGTCAGGGCTATGCCTATGCGGCGGATTCCTGCGGCAGAACGCTCTCCTCCGTGGAACAGGTGGACATTGGGGAACAGATCAGAGTCTATGTAAAAGACGGCAGTCTTCTGGCACAGGTACGGGAGAAAGAAAATGGCGAAAAAGAAAGAAGAAAATAAAGCAGATAAAGAACAGGAGTTGTCTTTGGAGGATGCTTTTGCGCAGATCGAGGAAGTGATCGGCCGTCTGGAGACGGAGGATATTACGCTGGAGGAGTCATTTTCAGCGTATAATCAGGGGATGGCGCTTCTGGCAAAGTGCAATGAAACCATTGACCAGGTGGAGAAAAAAGTATTGAAGGTCAACGAGGATGGTGGACTGGATGAATTTTGACGAGGAACTGAGGAAAAAGATCGGGGAAGTGGAACAGACGATTGCGTACTGGCTGCCGAAACCGGAAGGGTTTCAGAGCAGGGTGCTGGAGGCCATGGAATATGCGGTGTCGGCGGGCGGCAAGAGGCTCCGTCCGCTTTTGATGAAGGAGACGGCGGCTCTGTTCGGGGAGGCGGGAGGCAGCCTTTCCTGCTTTATGGCGGCCATTGAGTTTATCCATACCTATTCGCTGATCCACGACGATCTTCCAGCCTTGGATAACGACGATTATCGCCGGGGAAGAAAGACGACCCATGTGGTTTACGGGGAAGATATCGCCGTGATAGCAGGGGACGGGCTTTTAAACTATGCTTTTGAAACGGCGCTTCGCGGGTTTGGATACGCGGTGACAATAGATGACTACCAGCGCATCCAGTGCGCCATGAATATTCTAGGCAGAAAGGCCGGCGTCTATGGCATGATCGGCGGGCAGTGCGCCGATCTTCTGGCGGAGAAGCCGGAGGCGGAAGTGACGAAGGAGACGCTTCTCTTCATCCATGAGAATAAAACCGCCGCGCTCATGCAGGCGGCTATGACCATTGGCGCAGTGCTTGCCGGTGCGGATGAGGAAGCGGTATCAAAACTGGAGAAATGTGCAGGAAACATTGGCGTTGCCTTTCAGATTCAGGACGATATTCTGGATGTGACAAGCAGCACGGAAGTGTTGGGAAAGCCTGTGGGGAGCGACGCGAAAAACCATAAGCTCACCTATGTGACGATGCACGGTCTGGAAGAATCAGGGAGACAGGTGGAGGAGCTGTCGAGAGAGGCAGTGGCGATCTTACAGTCTTTTGACAAGAGAAATCTTTTTTTGGAAAAATTGGTGGAACAGTTGATCTACAGAGAAAAGTAAGGGGCATACTATGTTACTGGAACAGATAACGCAGACAAACGATATCAAACAGATTGCGCCGGAGGATTACGGCGTACTGGCGGAGGAGATCAGGAAATTCCTGATACAGACAATCAGTGTGACAGGAGGACATCTCGGGTCAAATCTGGGAGCGGTGGAGCTCACCATGGCGCTCCACTTATTTTTAGATCTGCCGGAGGATAAGCTGATCTGGGATGTGGGACATCAGTCTTACACCCATAAGATTCTGACCGGCCGCCGGGATGGCTTTGTGAATTTACGGAAATTTGGCGGCATGAGCGGTTTCCCGAAGCGGAAGGAAAGCGACTGTGACTGTTTCGATACGGGACACAGCTCCACCTCCATATCGGCAGGACTCGGTATGGTCAAGGCGAGAGATATCCAGGGCGGAAATAACACCATCGTATCGGTGATCGGGGACGGTTCGCTCACGGGAGGCATGGCTTACGAGGCGTTAAACAACGCATCCCGTCTGGAAACGAATTTTATCATTGTATTGAACGATAACGATATGTCCATCTCTGAAAATGTGGGTGGTATCTCGAAATATCTGAACAACATCCGCACGGCGGATATGTATCTGGATCTGAAAGAGGGAATCTATAATTCCCTGCGGGGCAAGCCGAAGTACGGGGATAAGGTAGTGAGCCAGATCAGGCGCGCCAAGAGCAGTTTTAAGCATCTGGTGGTGCCGGGCATGTTTTTTGAGGATATGGGAATCACCTATCTTGGGCCGGTGGACGGCCACAACATTCAGGAGATGGTACATATATTCCGGGAGGCAAGAAAGGTAAAAAAGGCGGTGCTTGTCCATGTTATTACCCAGAAGGGGAGAGGATATGCACCGGCGGAGCGCCATCCCGCCAGATTTCACGGGGCAGAACCCTTCGATATTGAGACGGGCATTCCCAGCTCTCCCAGGACGAAGGCCAACTATACGGATATTTTTTCTACGGTCATGTGCAAGCTGGGACAGCGGGATGAGAAGGTGGTGGCGATTACGGCGGCCATGCCGGACGGCACGGGTTTGAAACGGTTTCGCAATATGTATCCGGAACGCTTCTTTGACGTGGGAATTGCGGAGGAACATGCGGTGACTTTTGCGGCGGGACTGGCGGCTGGCGGCTTAAAGCCCATCGTGGCGATCTACTCTTCCTTCCTGCAAAGAGCCTATGACCAGATTCTGCATGATGTCTGTATTCAGAATCTGCCGGTGGTATTCTGCATCGACAGGGCAGGACTTGTGGGAAGCGACGGGGAGACGCATCAGGGACTGTTTGATCTCTCATTCCTGTCCTCCATACCGAATATGCATGTGATGGCACCCAAGAATAAGTGGGAGCTTTCTGATATGATCAAGTTTGCGGTAGAGTTTGGCAGCCCTGTTGCCATCCGCTATCCCAGAGGCGAGGCATTTGACGGGTTGAAGGAAAACAGAGAGCCTATTGTATACGGAAAGGCGGAGCCCATTTTCACGGAGAGAGGTATCCTGCTTTTGGCGGTGGGCAGTATGGTGAAGGTAGCGCTCACGGTGCGGGAGAAGCTGAAAGAGAGAGGTTACGACTGCTCCCTGGTGAACGCCCGCTTTGTGAAGCCGATCGATGAGGAGCTGATCAGGGAGGCGTGCAAGACCCACAGACTGATCGTCACGATGGAGGAAAATGTGGCCTGCGGCGGATTTGGGGAGCATGTCAGGGAGTTTGTGGATTCTCTGAATGTGGAGACGAAGGTGCTTGGCATTGCCATTCCGGATGAGTATGTGGAGCACGGCAATGTGGAACTTTTGAAGCAGGAGACCGGCATTGACGCTGCGTCGGTGGAGGAGAAGGTCGTCTCGGCATGGCAGGCGGTGACGGGAAGACAGGGATCATGAAAGAAAGACTGGATGTGATTCTGGTCAGACAGGGATACGCCCAGTCCAGAGAGAAGGCGAAGGCGCTTCTCATGGCGGGGAATGTGTTTGTGGACAACCAGCGGGAGGACAAGGCGGGTACGCTGTTTGACGAGAGTAAGATAAAGATTGAGGTAAAGGGAAAGATACTTCCCTATGTGAGCCGCGGCGGCTTAAAGCTTGCACGGGCCATCGGGAAATTCCCGATTACGCTGCAAAATCAGGTATGTATGGATATTGGCGCGTCCACCGGCGGTTTCACGGATTGTATGCTGCAAAACGGAGCGGCGAAGGTGTATGCCATCGACGTGGGACATGGACAGTTGGACTGGAAGCTTCGAAGCGATGAGCGGGTGGTCTGTATGGAGAAGACGAATTTCCGCTACGTGACAAAAGAGGACATCAGCGAGCCCATAGATTTCGCATCGGTGGATGTCTCTTTCATCTCCCTTACGAAGATTTTGATTCCGGCGAGAGCGCTTTTGCGCGGGCGGGGGCAGATGGTGTGCCTGATCAAGCCCCAGTTTGAGGCCGGTCGGGAAAAGGTCGGCAAAAAAGGCGTGGTGCGGGACAAAAAGGTGCACGCCGAGGTGGTGCACAAGGTAGTGGATTATGCGGACATGATCGGTTTCCTGGTAAAAGGACTTACTTATTCGCCGATCAAGGGGCCGGAGGGCAATATCGAGTATCTCCTGTGGCTGGAAAAACGGACAGAGATCGCGGAGGAGATTCTGGCTTTGTCGGAAAAGGAGGCTGAGACTGCACTTGCTGCGCTTCTTGCACAGGGAAGCGGGATTTCACGGCAGGAAGGGCAGGCAGCGCAGATCGGAACGGTTATAGAAGAGGCGCATCAGGCGCTTGACGAGGCGAAATAGCGTATGAAACGGTTTTTCCTGATCACCAATGAGGCGAAGGATCCTCAAGGTGTGTTGACAAAAAGAATAGCTGATGTTATCGAAGAACACGGCGGAGAAGCGGTCTGTGTGGCAAACGAGAGGCAGGCCATTGCAGAGAGCGGTAAGGAAAGCGTGGACTGCGCCCTGGTGTTAGGGGGAGAC
Organism: Lachnospiraceae bacterium UBA3310; assembly: GCA_002361355.1. GTDB lineage: Bacteria > Bacillota > Clostridia > Lachnospirales > Lachnospiraceae > UBA3282. The sequence goes on along the minus strand of DESQ01000021.1, from coordinate 17,205 downwards.
GGAACGCTTCTCCGGGCGGCCAGAAATATATCGGACAGCAAAATTCCGCTCCTTGGCATCAATCTCGGAACGCTCGGTTATCTTGCGGAGGTGGAGAGCGTCTGCGCGGAGGAGGCCATTGAGCGGCTTCTTGCGGACGAGTATGTCAGGGAGGAGCGTATGATGCTCACAGGGAAAATCACAGCCGGGGGTGTGGAGGAGCAGTATGCGCTTAACGATATTGTCATCTCCCGCTGCGGTACGCTGCAGATTTTGAATGTCCGCATTTATGTGAATGACCGTTTCCTGAACAATTATTGTGCGGACGGTGTGATCGTGGCCACGCCGACAGGGTCTACGGGCTACAATCTCTCGGCAGGCGGCCCCATTGTGGAACCGTCGGCTAGGCTCCTGCTTCTGACGCCCATCTGTCCCCACACGCTAAACACCCGCAGTATTGTGTTTGCACCGGAGGACGAGATTACCGTGGAGATACCGGCGGGAAAGGACGGGCATGAACAGGTGGTGGAGGCCAATTTTGACGGCAGTTACAAGGTGGCGCTGCGTACGGGCGACCGCATTCTCATCCGCAGGGCTGACAGAACCACAGGGATTGTGAGATTGAACACGGAAAGTTTTCTTTCGGTACTCCATAAAAAAATGAGTGAAGCGTAGAGAAGAGGATTCAGATACGTCATGAAGAAAAAGAGACATGAAAAAATTATAGATCTGATTACACAGTATGAGGTGGAAACGCAGGAGGAACTTGTGGAGCGTCTGCGCGCCGACGGCTACGAGGTGACCCAGGCCACGGTGTCCAGAGATATCAGAGAATTGAAACTCTCAAAGATTCCCAACGGCAGAGGGAGACAGAAGTATGTCGCTTTTAACGGGGAGGAGACGCATCTGGGAGACAAGTACGCGAGGGTGTTAAAGGAGGGCTATGTGTCTATGGATCTGGCGCAAAACCTTCTGGTCTTAAAGACTGTTTCAGGCATGGCAATGGCGGTGGCGGCCGCTGTGGACGCCATGAAGATAGAGGAGATCGTGGGATGCATCGCCGGGGATAATACGGTGATGATGGCAATGCGGAGTGTACAGGATGCCAGAGTCGTGATGGAAAAGATCGGCAGGATGGTGGGATAAGATGCTACAGAGTTTACATGTGAAAAATCTGGCGTTGATTGACGAGACGGAGGTTGCTTTCGGCGGCGGGCTCAATATTCTTACCGGAGAGACCGGGGCGGGCAAATCCATTATTATCGGTTCCATCAACCTTGCGCTGGGCGCTAAGGCGGATAAGGAGATGATTCGGTCAGGGGCGGAATACGCGCTGGTGGAGCTCGTTTTTACGGTGGAGGATCCACGGCAGATCAGGGCGATACAGGAACTGGAGCTTCCCATAGAGGAGGGGCAGATCATCCTCCAGAGAAAGATTATGGAGAACCGCAGCCAGTGTAAGGTGTGCGGGGAGACAGTGACAGCCAGACAGCTCAGACAGCTTGCGGATATTTTGATTGACATTCACGGACAGCATGAGCATCAGTCGCTGTTAAAGGCGTCGAGGCAGCTTGAAATCCTGGATGCCTACGCCGGGGCGGCGCTTGCGGATAAAAAGGGCAGGCTTCGGGAAGTTTACGGGCAGTACCGTGAGAAGAAGCGCGAACTGTCTGAGAACGAAGTGGACGAAGAGACAAGGAAAAGGGAGTGTTCTCTCGCGGAATTTGAGTGTCAGGAAATTGAAGAGGCGGCGCTTGTCCCCGGAGAGGATGAGGAGATCGAGAAGGCTTACCGCAGAATGAGCAACGCCCGAAAGATCAGGGAGGCGGCTGCCTGCGCCCACGGCTTTTGCGGCTATGAGGATAATGGAGCAGGAAGCGCGATTGCCAGAGCCATCAGGGAGATTAAAACGGTATCCGCTTACGACGAGACCCTGCAGGATTATGAGAGACAGCTTCTGGATATCGACGGCCTTTTGAATGATTACAACAGGGGGATGGCGGAGTATCTTTCCGAATTGGAGTTTGACGCGGGACAGTTTGAACAGACGCAGGATCGTCTGAACCTGATCAATCATTTAAAGTCAAAATATGGAAATACGGTTGAGGAGATTCAGGAATATCAGGCGCATGCACAGGAAATCATAGAAAAGTATCAGGATTATGATGCTTACAGGGCAAAACTTTCTGAGGAAACCGCAGCCTATGAAAAAAAAGCGCTGAAGCTTGCGCAGGAAATTTCCGATCTTCGGGCACAGAACGCGCAGACACTGGCGGCACAGATGCGTCAGGCGCTTTCGGATCTCAATTTTGAACAGGCGGTTTTTGAGATTCAGATAGAACAGGCGGCAGAGAGGCTTTCAGAGAACGGGTTTGATCAGGTTGTCTTTTTGATTTCCACCAATCCCGGAGAGCCGGTTCGGGAACTTGCCCAGGTTGCCAGCGGCGGGGAACTCTCCCGTATTATGCTGGCGCTCAAGACGGTGCTTGCGGACAAGGATGAGATTGAAACGTTGATTTTTGATGAAATTGACACGGGAATCAGCGGAAGGACGGCGTGGAAGGTGTCGGAAAAGATGGGGATTCTGGGAAAAGGGCACCAGTTGATCTGCATCACCCATCTGCCTCAGATTGCGGCTATGGCGGATACCCATTATGTGATAGAGAAACAGGTGGTGGATAACCGGTCTATCACGCGCATCAGAGAGCTTGCACAAAAGGAGAGCGTGGAGGAACTGGCAAGAATGCTGGGAGGGGATGAAATTACGCCGAGTGCCCTGCAGAATGCCAGTGAGATGAAAGAATTGGCAGAAAAAAACAAGCAATAAAAATTAAGATTCTTCACATAATAAAAGGGACATACTGTAATGTGTGTCCTTTTTGCGCATAGGGTTATAGAAAGGCGAGGATGTGAAGAGTGAATAGTTCGATATATATGACCGGAAAACAGGAGAAGAAATACCGATTTTTTTTGTGGCTGCTGCTTTTGGCGGGGGTGGCGGCACTTCTTCTTGCACTGTACGCTTCTTATTTAGATAAGATCCCGTCACAGATTAAGATCCGTGCCGGGGTGGAGCAGGAGTTTGATTTTCATGTGCCGGTGTCGGGCGAGATTTACCGGATGCCGCAGGAGGCGGCGCCTGTGGCGTCCGTGACGGATGTGTCAGAGGAGGATGCTGACCTTCTGGAAGGAGAGGAAGAGAAGGCGTCGAGCATTCACGTTGATTTTGCACATACCGTTAAACTGAAGGCAAATGAGATTGACGCTTATCAGATGGATTTGAAACTGTTTGGTGTCCTGCCCTACAAAAACGTGGATGTTGAAGTGATTCAGGATAAGATGCTGATTCCTTCCGGTATTCCCATCGGTATCTATGTGAAGACGGACGGTGTGCTGGTGGTGGGGATTGGTGAGTTTGAGAACAGCGAGGGAGACGCCATATCGCCGGCAAAATATGTATTGCAGAAAGGTGATTACATCTTAAAGAGCAATGGTGAGACGGTAGAAAACAAGAAACAGTTTATCAGCATGGTGGAGGCCTCCGAGGGTGAGGACATGGTCCTGACCATCAGGAGGAATAATGAAATAACGGATGTTATGATAAATGCCGGGAAAAACCGTATGGAAGAGTGGAAGCTGGGAATCTGGATCAGGGACAACGCGCAGGGAATCGGAACTATGACTTATGAGGGAACAGACAGTACCTTTGGCGCGCTGGGACACGGAATTAACGATGTGGATACCTCCATTTTGATGAATCTGGAGGAGGGAACGCTCTACAAGACGGAAATTGTGGGCATTACCAGAGGCGCCAACGGCGCACCCGGAGAACTGACGGGGTACATTGAGTATGACAGCGAAAATGTAATCGGAGAGATCACAGAAAACACGGCGGAAGGAATCTTCGGCGTTTGCGACGAGGAGATTTTGGAAAACGCTGCCTATGACCCCATTCCCATAGCCTTAAAACAGGAGATTACAATGGGGCCCGCACAGATTATCTGCTCCGTCTCAGGAGAGCCGGAGTTTTATGATGTGGAGATCGTGGAGGTTAACCTGGAGCATGAAAATGTAAACAGGGGAATTGTGATCCGCGTGGTGGATGAGAAGCTTCTGACACTGACTGGCGGTATTATTCAAGGAATGAGCGGCAGCCCTATCATTCAGAACGGGAAGCTTGTGGGGGCTGTCACCCATGTGCTGGTAAATGATTCCACGAAAGGTTATGGTATTTTTATAGAGGAGATGCTGACCCATTAGCGGCTCTGTCAGGAAGGGGAAAACGGGTAGCGGCGCGGTTCCGTCTCATAGAGACTGCGGAATTCGGTGGGTGTGCAGTCCTTGATTAGTTTAAACATTCTGATAAACGCAGAGAGACTGGAAAATCCTGACTGCAGGGCTACTTCGGTAATGGAAAGCGCGGGATCCACCAATAGCTTCTCTGCCTGCTCGATTCTCTTTTTGTTCAGGTATTTATAGAAGGATAAGCCGGTAAAGTTTTTGAACAGTCTGCTGAAGTGGTATTTGCTGAATCCGGCAAGGCCTGCAACGTCGTCCAGACACAGATCCTCCGTACAATGTTCGTGGATGTAGTCGCAGACCATCATAAACTTTTCGGTGTGCTCTTTCTGCTTGGAGAAAGCGGAGTCGTAATTGCTTCTCATGCCGGTATATTCGCGGCCCACTAGTACCAGCATCTCAATCACCCGGAAGTAGATGGCTGCACTGATCAGGATAGAATCGCCGAAATATTCCTCATAAATCTCCAACAGCAGTTCCTTGAGCCGTTCGTGGATGGCCGGTGCGCCAGCGGCGGTGAGCAGCAGAAGCTGGGGAATCGTAGAGAGGGTGGATTCTATATCCGCCACATTGTGCAGCATGGAAATGTCCACCTGAAGAATCAACCGTTCCCCGCGGATCACGGAGGGCATGCCGTGGATGACGCCGGAGCCGATGAGCAAAATATCGCCCTCGTGTAGAATGTAGGATTCGTTTTTCCCGGCAACCTCATAGTCGTTTTCGATGGGCATGATGATTTCTATGGGAGTGTGCCAGTGTGGCGGATAAGCTTCGTAGTCGGTGTTGTCATGAAGTTTAAACCCTTCGATCTCCTTATAGAGGACGGTTTCTTTGATGCCGTTTAGCATTTCGATCATAAAAGTTGGACTCCTTTCTTTGGAGCGGCAGATTTATGGTAGCTATTGCTAAAAATTGCTATAAATTACCAAAATTTGCTATCTAGTTTCCAAAAATTGCTTTTCTTGTAGTCCTATTATACCATAAAAATTCGTGGTAAAGAACAAGAAATGGAGACTTTTTATGCAAAATAATGGTATAGTGGCATAAAAATCGTGAAAAATGCCGTACAATATTTTATATTTTGCTAAAATAAAGACAAAATACACATAGCAAAAAATGAAATAATAGCAATTTTTGAAACACATAAAGCAACTATTAAAAAGAAGAAAGGGACGTGTCTTGCTATACTGTATTTGTAACCTGAACCAACAATTATATTGAGGGAGGAGAAGACATGAAAAAGAAAGTATTATCGGTTTTGCTCAGCACAGCTATGATCGCATCTGTATTGGCTGGCTGCGGCGGCACAGGGAGTGCACCGGCGACAGACGGTGGCAGCTCTGAGAGCGCGCCTGCGGCTGACAGCGGCAGCGAGGGGGCGGAAGCGCCGGCAGCGGATTCTGCGTCAGGCGACGGTGTGGAAGAGATTACATGGATGTTCTGGGATGACCTGAACGCGACGGAAGACCTGATTTCCATCGGATACAGAGATACCGTAGAACGTTTCAACAAAGACTATGAAGGCAAGTACCATGTGAATGTGGTAACGACCAACCTGGAGGAGTATTACGCGAAGCTGAACGCTCTGGTAGCGGCGGGAGAGACGCCTGACTGCTTTATCGTTAGCCCGGGCCCGAATCTGGATGTGTATGTAGATCCTGGCGTGGCGGCCGACCTGACGGATTACGTCAAGGCGGACGGCTGGATTGACACCTTCAACGGCGGCGAGGGCGCGTTTTCCCAGCAGACCTACGACGGCAAGATTTACGCGGTGCCGTTAAACATTGCGGCGGCTTGCGTGTTCTACAATACGGAGATGTTTGAAGCGGCAGGTATTACCACGATGCCTACTGATTGGGATGGTATGTTGGACGCCTGTGAGAAGCTGCAGGGCGCAGGTTATACGCCTCTTACCATTTCCGCAGGTACCGCATGGTGCTTATCCATGCTGGCAGGTTATCTCTGTGACAGCGAGGGCGTAGATCTGGCGGCGATTGACAGCGGCTCGGCTTCCTGGCTTGATCCCGAGGTTGTAAGCGCGACCAATAAGCTGGTAGAGATTTCCAAGTATTTCCAGCCTACAGCGGCAGGAGATACCAACGATGTGGCTACGGCGAACTTCTATAACGAAGAGGCGGCTATGCTGATTCAGGGCTCCTGGGCGATTGCACAGATCAACGGCTCCAATCCTGATTTTGAGAGCAAGTGCGGCGTGTTTGCATTCCCCGGCACGGACGGCAGAGTGATCGCGAAGTCCGACAGCCTGGCAATGAGCGCAACCACAGCTCATCCTGACGCAGTAATTGCTTTCATGAAGTATTTTACCGACGATACGGCGCAGAAGTACACCGCAGAGGTAGGCGGTAAGATTCCTGTAACGACGGTTGAGTATGATGCTGACAAGGCTCCTGCACAGCTTGCTTATGTAATGGATGTCTTCGGAAACGCAAAGTCCACCTTTGGTTTCTACAATGAGTCCATGGCAACCACGGAGGCGGGTGCATTCTTCGACGATACGATGGTTTCCATCTATCTGGGAACGCCTGTGGAGGAAGGCCTTGCGTCGCTGGAGGATTTTTACAAGAACAACGTATGGAATAAGTAAAGAAAATGATGTGATTTTATCAACGCAGGATTGGAGCAATCCAATCCTGCATTTTTCTAAAATTCCGGAGGTGTGTATGGATAAATTATTACGAGATAAGAAGGCGATTGTCGTATTTGTTGCACCGGCGTTTCTGCTATTTACATTCGTCTTGTTTATTCCGATCTGCCAATCGGTTTACTATTCGTTTTGCGATTATAACGCATTGACAAAGCCGGTGTTCATTGGATTTGAAAATTACAGACAGCTGTTTACCATAGACAGAACCATGAAGATCGCGTTGAAAAACTCCATGTTTTTCCTGCTTTTTTCCGTGGTGACGCAGTTGATTGCAGGCCTGGTTCTGGCGGCTCTTCTGACCAATATCAAAAAGGGCCGGGACTTTTTTAAAAACGTATACTATCTGCCCTGTGTGCTTTCGTCAGCGGCACTCGGCCTTCTGTGGATGTTTGTCTTCACGCCTAAGCTGGGCATCAATCAGGTTCTTGCGCAGTTTGGCATAGACGGACCGCTTTGGCTGATGGATACCAAGGGCTTTATCATTCTTCCCATGTGGGTGATCGCTTCGGTTTCCCTGTGGCAGTATGTGGGTCAGTCCATGATGCTCTATATGGCGCAGATTTCGGGGATCAGCAGCTCTCTGTACGAGGCGTCTTACATAGACGGCTGCACGAAGGCGCAGTCCTTCCGCTATATCACGCTGCCGCTGATTCGTCCTATGGTGGCGACGGCCATGTCCTTAAACGCCATCGGCTCGTTGAAATTTTTTGATTTGATATTTAATATGACCGAGGGCGGTCCCAACCACATGACGGATGTGCTGGCGACCCATCTGTATCAGCAGGGCTTTAAGTATTTCAAGTATGGCTATGCCAGTGCCATCGGCACAATTCTTCTGGTGCTCTGCCTGATCGTGACGTTTATCATCAACAAGTTTGTCAAAGTTGACAATTATGAAATGTAAAGGAGGCGGCAGAAAATGAGTAAACCGGGAAAAAAGAAATCAAAAGTTTCTATGAAAGTAATATATGTGCTTCTGTCGATTTTGGCTGTGATTTATTTGTTGCCGTTGTTGTGGGTAATTTATGTTTCACTGAAGGATGACAAGACGCTCTTTGTCTCGCCGTGGGCGATGCCGGAGCATCTGATGTTTGAAAACTACAGCTTTGCATGGACGGCAGGCAAGCTTGGTGTAGCGACCTTAAACTCTGCGATTGTCTGCGGTGTGACCCTGCTTTTATGTCTGTTGGTGGGTTCCATGGCGGCTTTTGCCATCGGCAGGATGCGCTGGAAACTGTCGGGAGCGATGATGACGTATTTCCTGACGGGTATGATGATTCCGGTGCACTGTATTTTGATTCCGGTGTTTACCAGATTCTCTAAAATGCATCTGACCAACAGCCTGACGGGTCTGATTCTGCCCTATCTGACGCTGTCTCTTCCTATCACAATCTTTATTATGACGGGTTTTTTTCAGAGCCTGCCCAATGAGCTGTTTGAGTCGGCCTGTATCGACGGCTGTTCCATCTACCGTTCCTTTACCCATATTGCGCTGCCTCTTGCGAGAACAGGGCTTTTTGTGACGGGCCTGATGACTTTCGTGGGGAACTGGAACGAGCTGCTTTTGGCGATGGTATTTATTTCGGACGACGCAAAGAAAACGCTACCGGTTTCCCTGTCAAAATTCGTAGGCCCATACAATACCAATTATTCGCAGATGTTCGCGGCTATCGTTATTGCAATCATACCGACGATTATTGTATACTGTATGTTTAGTAATCAGATTGTAGACGGCCTGACAGCGGGCGCGGTAAAGGGTTAGCTATTAGTTAATTGACAACAATATATGCGGGAAGGAAAAGAGAAAATGGTGAATCGAGAGAAAGCCAGAGCGCGGGCAAGAGAGCGTGCAAGGGAATTAGTGAGCCGGATGACAATAGAGGAGAGAGCCTCCCAGCTTCGTTATGATGCGCCGGCTATAGAGAGACTGGGAATCCCGGCGTATAACTGGTGGGGAGAGGCGCTGCATGGAGTAGCCAGAGCCGGCACGGCCACAAGTTTCCCACAGGCAATCGGCATGGCGGCCACCTTTGATACGGAATTGATTCAGAAGGCCGGTGATGTGGCAGCGACGGAAGGCCGGGCAAAGTACAACGCCCTTTCCGTGGAAAATGACAGAGATATTTATAAGGGATTGACTTTCTGGTCCCCCAACGTAAATATATTCAGAGACCCAAGATGGGGCAGGGGACAGGAGACCTACGGGGAGGATCCCTATCTCACTTCCAGGCTGGGTGTTGCCTATGTGGAGGGCCTGCAGGGAGAGGACGAGACAATGTTGAAATCCGCCGCCTGCGCAAAGCACTTTGCGGTGCATTCCGGGCCGGAGGCGCTGCGGCATGAGTTTAACGCGGTGGCGTCCAAAAAGGATATGGCTGAGACTTATCTGCCTGCCTTCAAGGCCTGTGTGCAGGAGGCAGGCGTGGAGGCCGTGATGGGCGCTTATAACCGCACCAACGGAGAACCTTGTTGCGGCAGCCGGACGCTGATTCAGGAGATTTTACGGGAAGAGTGGGGCTTTCAGGGACATTTCGTATCGGACTGCTGGGCGATTAAGGACTTCCACGAAAATCACCTGGTGACCCATACGCCGGAGGAATCGGCGGCCATGGCGTTAAAAAATGGCTGTGATATTAACTGCGGCGTGACTTATCTGCATCTGTTGCAGGCATGGAAGGAAGGACTGGTGACGGAGGAGGAGATCACGGAGGCGGCGGTGCGGGCATTTACCGCAAGATACCTGTTGGGACTCTTCGACGGGAGCGGTTACGATCAGATCCCCTATGAAAAAGTAGAGTGTGAGGAGCATCTGGCGTTGGCGGAGCAGATGACGAAGGAAGCGGTGGTGCTTCTGAAAAACGACGGAATCCTGCCTCTGCAGAAAAAGACGGGACGGACCATCGGCGTGATCGGGCCAAATGCCAATAGCAGAGAGGCGTTAGTCGGAAATTACCACGGAACCTCTTCCAGATATATTACGGTTTTAGAGGGGATACAGGATAAAGTCGGGAATGACGGGAGAGTTTTGTATTCGGAAGGCTCTCACCTGTTTAAGGATCGTGTGGAGAATCTTTCGCTGGAAAACGACCGCATTGCGGAGGCGGTGACGGTGGCGAAGCACAGCGACGTGGTGGTGCTTTGTCTGGGCTTAAACGAGACGCTGGAAGGAGAGCAGGGTGACACGGGCAACAGCTATGCGGCGGGCGACAAGCCGGATCTGAAGTTGCCAGCCAGCCAGATTGTTTTGATGGAGGCGGTGTTTGCCGTGGGCAAGCCGGTGATTGTCTGCCTCATGACGGGCAGCGCGATGGATCTTTCCATGGCGGAGGAGAAGGCGGCGGCGGTGCTGCAGCTTTGGTATCCCGGCGCAAGGGGTGGAAAGGCCGTGGCGGATCTTCTCTTCGGGGACGCTTCTCCTTCTGGAAAGCTGCCGGTGACTTTTTACCGCTCCGTACAGGAGCTGCCGCCCTTTGAGGATTATTCCATGAAGGGCAGAACCTACCGCTATATGGAAGGGGAAGCGCTTTATCCCTTCGGGTACGGTCTGACCTACGGCGACGTGAGGGTGGAGAGCGCGGTTCTTTCTTCGAGAGACGCGGATACGGGTGCGGTTCACATCCGCGTGAAAGTCAAAAATGCCGGAAGCGCCGCGACGGGCGACGTGGTACAGATATATGTGAAGGATTTGGAGTCGCCGTTTGCCGTACCGAATCACAGCCTTTGCGCCTTTGCGCGGGTTTTCCTCGCGGCAGGGGAAGAGAAGGAGATGGGAATGGCGGTGTCCGGAGACGCCTTCCTTGTGGTGAACGAGGAGGGAGAGCAGGTAAAGGGCAGCGGAAAATACCGGCTCTATGTGGGAACCGGACAGCCGGATGAGCGTACGGCGGCGCTTTCCGGAAAATCTTGTGTGGAGATCAGAATAGATGAATAGAAAGAAACAGGCGTATAATCCATATCTCCCCTCGTGGGAGTACATTCCGGACGGGGAACCCTATGTGTTTGACGGCAGGGTCTATGTGTACGGCTCCCACGATCTTTATAACGGCTATGTTTTCTGTATGGGAGATTATGTCTGTTGGTCCGCGCCCGTGGAGGATTTGGCGGACTGGCGCTACGAGGGCGTGATCTATCCTAAAACAGAGGATCCTATGAACCAGGAAGGAAAAATGTGCCTGTATGCGCCTGACGTCACGGTTGGGCCGGACGGCAGATACTATCTGTATTACGTGCTGGATAAAGCAAACGTGGTTTCCGTGGCTGTCTGCGATAAACCGGCAGGGCGGTATGAATTTTACGGTTATGTGCGCTATGAGGACGGCACCAGACTGGGAGAAAAGGAAGGGGATGAACCGCAGTTTGACCCAGGCGTGTTGACGGAAGGAGAAAGCACCTATCTGTATACGGGATTCTGTCCGCGTGGGGACAAATCCCGGACGGGATCGCGGGCTGTTGTATTGGGGCCGGATATGCTGACGGTGACGGAGCCTCCGGTGACGGTGATTCCCGGTTGTGAGTACAGCGAAGGAACGGGATTTGAGGGCCATGCTTTTTTTGAGGCGTCGTCGATACGCAAAGCGGGGGATATTTACTATCTAATTTATTCTTCCACTGCTATGCACGAACTGTGTTATGCCACAAGCAGGAAGCCCACAGGGGGCTTTACCTACGGCGGCGTTCTGGTGAGCAACTGTGATTTACATATCGATACCTATAAGCCGGCGGATCGTCCCATGGCCTACGGAGCCAACAACCACGGAAGCATGGTGAAAATCGGCGGCACATGGTATATTTTTTATCACCGCCATACCAACGGCACCTGGTACAGCAGGCAGGGATGCGCGGAAAAGCTGGAAATACTGCCGGACGGAAGGATTTTTCAGGTGGAGATCACCTCCTGCGGGTTAAACGGCGGCCCTCTTGCGGGAAAAGGAGAGTATCCCGCTTATTTGGCCTGCCATCTCTTTACCGAAAAGCCCTCCGTGTATGTGGGCGGGGACGAGTACCCGAAGATTATGCAGGACGGCAGGGATGGAGACGAGGAGCCGGGCTATATCGGAAATATGAAAGATACGGCTACGGCCGGTTTTAAGTATTTCGACTGTCACGGCGTAACAGAAATCAGAATAAAGACCAGGGGGTACGGAGCCGGCATCTTTGAGGTGAGGACGGCGTGGGACGGGGAGGTTTTGGCCAGGATCAGGGTGGAGGATACGAACGTGTGGGAGGAGTATGCCGCTCCGGTTAAAATTCCCGACGGAAAACAGGCGGTTTACCTGACCTATCGCGGGGAACGTAACGCCAGCCTTTTGTCGTTTACCCTTCTGTAAAATAGGAGCGTGGAATTGTGAGACAAGGAGGTATAGCAGATGAGCGGTAAGGCGGCGCCGAAGGATCCTGAGAGCAGGCGGTTCTTCTTTTATGTGATGCGCGACAAGGAAATATTCGGCTCAGTGCAGCCGGACGGCAGAAACGTGCAGTTTATTTACGAGGATATGGGGAGATTGGTCAACAGCGCACAGGTGACAGGCAATATTACGGATGAGGGGATGCTTGCGCTGTTGCGGGATACAGCCGGTTTCCGCAGGCTGGTGCACAGCATCGGCGTCAGTGTGGAGACGGAAGATCCGGCGCAGGAGATCGGTTTTGTCTTTCAGATGTATGGAAAAGAAGACCGTCTGGGCGGCGGCACACAGATTTGCGCCACCCTTCGCGGAGACGGCGCGGAGGTGCGGCTTAAGCTGGAGGAACAGGAGTGGAGCGGCGACGACAAGGAGCCGGGACAGATTCTGTTTCTGTTTGATCAGCCGGAGCTGTTGGCAGTGGCGAACGTCCGCTTTTATTTGAACGACGGTTATCAGGCGCCGGAAGCGGAGGAGGAGACGGAGATTGCGTTTGCTTCCGAGGCATATCAAAATATGATTCGGCGCTCTCTCATGAGTATGGGCGATACCGCCAGAACGAGACGGGCCATACACAGGGCGCAGGACGGAAAAACGGTGACGATTGCCTATATCGGCGGCTCTATTACGCAGGGGGCGGGCGCGACGCCGATCAACACGGAGTGTTATGCCTATAAGTCTTATCGGAGCTTTGCAAAGCGTTTCGGCAGAGAAGATAACGTCCGCTTTGTCAAGGCGGGCGTGGGCGGTACGCCCTCGGAGCTTGGCATGATTCGGTTTGAGCGGGATGTTCTGCGGGACGGTCGCGAAACGCCGGATCTTGTAATCGTAGAGTTCGCGGTGAACGACGAGGGGGATGAGACGCAGGGCAACTGTTATGAGAGCCTGGTGCGCAGGATCCTCACGCTCCCGAACCGGCCTGCGGTGATCCTGCTGTTTTCCGTGTTTGCGGACGACTGGAATTTACAGGACAGGCTTAAGGTGGTAGGGGAACGCTACCGGCTGCCCATGGTCAGCGTGCTTAATGCCGTAACGCCTCAGTTTCGCTTAAAACCGGGAAACGGGCGCGTGCTGTCTAAGAACCAGTTTTTCTATGATATGTTTCATCCTACCAACGCAGGGCATACCATTATGGCGGATTGTCTGACTTCCTTTTTTGAACAGGCGGCGGAAGACAGAAGCGAAGGAGAGGAGCTTTTACAAAACGGTTTGCCGAAGCCTGTCATCGGCGCTGATTTTGAGCGGATCCGGCTTCTCGACCGTAAGGATATGCCTGCCGGAGCGGCGGTTTCCTGCGGGAGCTTTTGCCTGACGGACGGCAATCTGCAGGCGGTGGAGATGGACGAAGAGCTGACGCTTACACCAGAGTTTCCCTACAACTGGATGTACGACGGGAGTAAGGAGAAGGGAGACGAACCCTTTGTGCTGGAACTGGACTGCAGGGCTCTCCTGCTTATCTTTAAGGATTCCGGGGAGGTGCAGGCAGGCAGGGCGGAGGTCTATGTGGACGGGGAGAAGAGGCTTACGGCGGATCCTCATATAAACGGCTGGATTCACTGCAATCCTGTGATTCTGATACAGGAAGAAGAAGCGAAAAGACATGTGATTCAAGTACGGATGGCGGCGGGCGACGAAGAGAAGGAATTTACGATTCTGGGGTTCGGCTATGTCTAATGGTTTCAATCCTTTCATTGACAAAGAGAGGTCTGTTCGTTATAATTTTTTTGTACAATAGTAAAATGTTTAACTAAAGCTGTATTCCGATGAAAATGGGAAAAACGAAAAGTACGGAAAGAAACCGGAACAGGAGGCAGAAATGAAGAGCTGGACGAGGAGACTGGGTACAAAGATTACGGCCTGTATTCTGATTATGCAGATTATTGTTATGACGGCGATGGTTTTGTTTATTGGCAGGGTTATCACCAATAATACGAGAAAGAGCACCACAAATAATATGGAGACGGTGGTGGAGGAGCGCAGTCAGATCATTGAAAATTATGTGCAGGAGACGGAAAAGCTGCTTACCGCTTACAGCCGTGCGGGAGAGATTCAGACGGTGCTGAAGAATCCTACAGATCAGGCAGCCTTTGAGGCTGCTCAGGCATACACGGAGAAGTTTTCGGCGGATGTGGAAAATCTGGAAGGGTTTTATGTGAGCGAATGGAACACCCATGTTTTGGCCCATACAAACGCTGCGGTGGTGGGAATTACTACCAGAGAAGGAGATTCCTTAAAAGCGTTGCAGGACGCCATGCTTGCGGCGGACGGTGTTTACAATACAGGTATTATTATTTCTCCGGCCAGCGGACAGCAGATTGTGTCCATGTACCGCGCGGTGTTAGACGAGAACGGAAATCCGATCGGTCTGGTTGGCGGCGGTGTTTTCACTACGGGGCTGGTGCAGCTTTTGGATTCTCTGACTATGCAGGGAATGGAGAATGCGACTTACTGCATGGTAAATGCGGTGAATGGACAGTATATCTTTTGCGACGACAGTGAAATGATTGCAAAAGAGGCCCAAGAGGACTATATCAAGACGCTGTGCGGACAGTATGGCGGGAAGGCGGAAAATGACATTGGTTTTATTGAGTATACAGAGAATGGAATAAAAAATATTGCCACCTATTATTATATGGCTAACCGGGGATGGATCTTTATCATTTCCGACAGCTCCGAGGAAATTTTTGAGACCACGGTGCGGTTGGAGCAGAGCATGACGCTTTTTGTTGTGGCGGCGTTGGTGGTTCTGTTGGTGGTATCCAGTGTGATTATCAGGGGCTTTATGAGGCCTATGGGAGCCATAGAGGAAAGCATCGTGGCATTGCAGAACTTTGATATATCTGACAATCCCAAGATCCAAAAACATATCAAGAGAGGGGATGAGCTGGGAAGCATCGCGGAGGCAACGGACGGCTTGATTCATTCCCTGCAGTCCATCTCAGATACCTTGAATGAGTGCTCGCAGTCCCTCAATGAGAAAGCGGAGAGTATGCATGACTCGTCTCTATCGCTGGCTGACGGCACATCGGATAACATAGCTATTGCACAGCAGCTTTCAGCTTCCATGGAAAATACCAATGCTCTTGTCAGAAATGTGAATTTGGAGATTGACAGTATCAATGAATTGGCGGATAGTATATTAGAAGGGATCAGATCTTCTGTGGATACGAGCAGCGCTGTGATCGGCAGCGCCGAAGATATGAAGGGGCAGGCCGACTATGCCTACCAGAATGGAGAGATCAAGTTAAGAGAGACAAAGGACGAGGTTCAGAAGGCAATCGAGGAATTGAAGAGCCTGACAAAGATCAATGAACTGGCTTCAGAGATCCTGAGTATTGCGGGAAAAACCAATCTGCTGTCGCTCAACGCATCTATTGAGGCTGCGAGGGCCGGGGAGGCCGGAAAAGGGTTTGCCGTGGTGGCGGGCTCCATTGCCAATCTGGCGGAGATATCTAAAAATACAGCTTCCTCCATTCAGGATATTTGCGGGGAAGCCAATAACAGTATTGCCATTGTCAACAACTGTTTTGAATCTATCATCGCCTTTATGGAGCAGGATGTTGTGGTGCAGTTTAAAGGGTTTGCAGAGAAATCGACAAATTACAGCGAGGCCGTGGGCGGCATTAAGGATGAGCTGGACCATATGCTCGACGCTGTGAATAGGCTGGAAGAGTCCGTGGCGCAGATTTCGGAAAACGCAGGAAATGTAAGCGCCATTATGGGAGAAAACCAGACCGCCATTGAAAACATTGTGGAGAAGAATGGAATGACTGCTGAGATTGCGGGAACGACGCAGAATCAGTCGATGCAAAACAAGCAGATGGCGGATTATCTGGGAGAGATTGTCAGGAAGTTCCGCAGATAAGATGAAATGATTTTTATAGAGGAGATGCCGGCGTACCGGAGGACAGCTTTTTTAAAAGCCGTAGCAGTGGTTTGTATAAGACAAGAGTGAGTACAAAGTTTCCGCCGCAGTGCAGGACGTCATAGGGAATTCCGGCAGTCCAGTAGGCGAAGGCGGCCCCGGCGCCGCCCGATACCAGGTAAGGGATGGCGCAGAGCGCGCCGAACAGCAGGCCGAACGCCCCTGAAACGACTGCCCAGAGAAGAGCGGAGTCCAGCTTATAAAGCGCCAGTACGAGCAGAGCGAGGAGACTCCAGATATAAAGATAGCTGACCCACCAGATGCCGAAGCCGAAAATAAGGCCTTCTAACAGCACGAAAACGTATATGCTGAAAAAGGCCTTCTTTTTGTAGGTCAGCGTGTAGATGATAATCAGCGTGGTGACGGGTTCGATGTTGGGGAGGGGTGACATGGCAAGCTGACCGACCAGAAGGATGGCTCCTAAAACGCCCATTGTGGCAATCTGCGTTATGGTAAGGGGAGAAGTGTCTTTTTGCATAGTGTTACCCCGCTCTTTTATGATCAGTATCCCGTGGTGAGCGTCAGCTCATATTTGTCGCCGTCAGCGATGGGGGTCTGGTCGGCCGAGGTATTGAGTATTTCGCCATCCCGGGTGATACACCACCATTCCTGCGCGGCGTCATCCGCCGTCTCCCCGTCTACCGTAGTGATAAACAGGCCGTAAGGGCCGGATTCCCCGCTTACAAGGGCCTCGTCTGTGAGAACCTCCCCGAGAAATTCCCGGTCAGTGTGATAGTTGAAGGCTTTCAGGGAGGCGTCCCTGTGGATGACGTCAATGGTAATGGTTTTTGCACCCGATTCACTGCCGGGTCTGGTAAAGCGGTAGACGGCAAGCAGAGCGACGATTACAACGAGCAGCATTGCCAGAGCAAGAATTATTTTTCCGTAGCTTTTCTTTTCTGTTTTCATGTCAGTATTCTCCTATCTCAAAATTTGAA
>DESQ01000031.1 GCA_002361355.1 Lachnospiraceae bacterium UBA3310 | reverse complement strand
ATCTTGGATATATGGAAGATTGCCGTACAAGCCATCATGTTCCTTGTTTTGTGGACGGCGGCTTTCAGGGAGAAAAAATCAAAAAGGGATGGCGTTGCGGCAGTGCTGTTTATCCTTGCCAATATAGGGATAGGATTCCTTCCGTGTACCGCTTGGGTAAGATATGGTGTTTCCGCTCTTGCCATTATGGGATATGGCGGAATACGTTATAAAAAGCAGATTGGAAAAGCAGTATTTGTGATGCTCGCTTTTTATAACCTCCATTGCCTTGGCTATTTGATGGCGAGCAGTATTTATGAAAAAGTGATGAGCGTTATGATGAAAAGTATTGATTTTCTGCAGGATAGTTACCTGCAGGAAGTGAATCAATGCATGGCAGTTGGGGTGTTCTGCCTGACATTTTCTTATTCCGTATTATTGGCGACAATGACGCTTATTTTGTACAGACTTATGAAGGATGTAACTATAATGGCGTGGCAGGATGTTATCCTGCTTTCCATCCTGAATTTTGTCGGGAGCATGATTACAAAAATCATTGTAGGGCTGCTTACTGTAAAGATAGATGATGAGCTTTTCATTTTATTTGATGAGAAACCGAATCTGTTATGGAAAATGCCGCTGGTCGCAGTTCTCATATTTGCGGGAGAGGCTGCCCTGATCTATTTCTGGCAGAGATACCGCATCCTGCTTGCAGAGAGGCAGAAACATTTTATAGAGGAACAGCAGGTCAAGGCAATGAAGAAGCGTCTGGAGGAAGCGGAGAATTTCTATGGAAGCATCCGAAAGGTGCGGCACGAGATGAAGAACCATATGGCAAATATCAAAGGACTGGCAGGAGCCGGGGAGTATGGAGAAATAGAGGACTATGTACGGCGGATGGATGAGACCATGCAGGAACTGGAGTATAGGTATGTGACGGGAAATGCGGTCACAGATGTCATCATCAATGACAAATGCCGCAGGGCGGAAAAGGCGGGAATCCGGTTTGATGCAGATTTCCGGTATGGCGGGGAAATTCCTGTGTTTGATATGGGGATCATATTGAACAACCTTTTGGATAATGCCATAGAAGCCTGCGAAAAACTGGAAACAGGTAAAGGATTTGTACGCCTTTCATTAAAGCGGAAAAAGCAGTTTTTGATACTGTATGTAGAAAATAGCTTTGACGGCGCTGTCCCTATAAGCAAAGGCAGTCCGCTCCCGCCTACAACGAAACAGAGTATCCTGCCGGGAATCATTACGGAGCATGGGATAGGGCTTGAAAATGTGCGGGATATTGCAGAGAGGTATTTCGGTGGTGTAAACATAAAAGTGAAAGGGGATGTGTTCCATGTGACGGTAATGCTGCAGCAGGAAAATCAGGATAAAATTGTGTGACGGAAAAAGAAAGGAGAGAATGTATTATGAGTATGTTAGGAGTAAGCAATGCCGTAATAGGTGCATATCAGTACACAGGCAGGACGCAGAAAAATGCGGCAAGTGGAGCAAGTTTTACAGAACGGGCAGCGCAGACACAGGAAGCCTCGGATGCAGAAAAACTGGAGAATTTCAAAAAAGAAATCTGGAATGAGATAAATTCCATGCCGTGGGGAGCAAATACTTCCATACAGATAACGGATGGGGCTTTTAGGAAAATGATGGAAGACGGCGAATTTAAAAACAAAATGATGAAGATCATCCGGGAGGATGCCGTCGGTTCCAATAAGATGTGCGGTGGGACGTTGATAAACATTGATGAAAATGGGTATAAAGGTTATTCCTATATGGCAGACCATGCAAAAGAGGCAGGCTCGGCATTTGCAGCTCATTCCAAAGATAAGGATGCTTTTTATGTAAAAAAAGCAGAAAAAAGGCGGGAGTATATGAGGCTGTTGGAGGAAAAGCGGGTGCAGGCTAAGAGACAGCAGCAGGAACTTTTGGACGAAAAGATTGCAAAGGCGGAGCAGGAGAGAAGCAGGCTGGCAAAGGCGTGGAGCAGTAAGCAGCGGATGGCGGCGGCATCCAATGCTTATGATGCAAATGTCATGACGGAGACAGCGGCAGGCGGTGAGGTAAAGTAAAATGAATGGCGTATCGTTATCAAACAAAGTGATACATTGGAATCCGAAAGATTTTGCCGTGAGCCAGAATTTCAACAAGGTAATCCGGGAGAATGAAAAGGTTTCTAATGATTATTACTGGAAAAGCAATAAGGCTGAGGGTGTGGACTGTTTCGGGAGGGCGCTTGACCTGACCACGCTTATCAATAAGCCGGATGGATATTTGCAGGGACGTCTGTCGGATGTGGGCGATGCTGACTATTACCAGTTCAATATAGCGGAATACAGGATTTTAGGCACTGTGTCCGACAAGCATAACCTTGACATAACAGTGACACTCGACCACATCCCGGAAGGCTGTGATTATGACCTTGTTTTGTATGACGGTGACGGGAACCAGGTAGGGATTGGCAGGGATAATGGAAATGGCGGCAAGAGCGTGACTGTGCCGAACTGGAACCTGGAGAACCGGGAGTATACGGTAAAGGTGCTGGCAAAGGACGGCTCCCCGGTAAATGCGGAGGAATATTACCACCTTTCCTTCCAGACGCAGAAGGCGGCAGGGGACAATGTACTCAGGCAGCAGGCAAAGGAAATGCAGGAATACGCCGGTGCGCTGCGCCGGAAACTGCATGACGGGCAGGACGCAGCAGAAGAAAAACAGGCGCTCCAGCAGATCAGGGAAAAGTACGGGGCGTATTATACACAGCAGATGGATGAGCTGCATAAAACACAGGCGGCGGAATATCTGCCGGAAGGGGAAGTTTTTGATGAAAGCCGTAAGGCTGAACTTCTTTCCAAAATGGCAGCGGGTGAGGAACTGACGGAGCAGGAGAAAGGGCTGGCCAATATCTTTGCATCTGCACAGGAAATTGACAGCGCCACAGCGTCCGCAAAACTGCAGGCAGATATCGGTGAAGAAATCTTCCGGCAGATGGGGCAGTCCGGCATTTCCCCCATACCTTCTTTTGAAGTCAGCATTGGCATAGACGGAAAGGCGGAAGTAAAGGGGATTGAAGATGCGGCTGTGAAGGAAAAAGTGGAGGACATCCTGAACGGTTTTTCCGGGGAACTGATGGATACTTATATTTCCATAAATGCGGGTATGCAGGGGATGAATAAACAGGAGCAGTACATATTGAAGGCGGCAATGGGGGTTGAGGCATTTTTGCAGAAAGCAACGGGCGGCAAAGTGGCACTGTCAGACATCACAGTGGAGAACGGCAGGATAAAAGGGCTGGATGCGCCACTTGATAAACTGCTCAATGATCCGGGGCAGAACCAGACATACCTTGATTACAGGGCAGACATACTTGCAATCAAGAATTATGAAAGGATGAATGGAAACGGTCTGCTGGGAGGATTCAGCGCAAGATATGCTGTTGACGGGGAGACAATCCGTACAGTTAGTGTGTAATGCGGCAGGCGGAGATACGCTGCTTGGTTAATGAAGGGCATCATGCCCGGACTTACCACAAGGGGGCATGGGGCGGCCTTGAATGACAGAGGGGCCGCAGGTAAGATTTTTTGAAGGAGGATGAGAATTATGTCAATGGAGATCACAAACAATTACAGCGATTATGGGAAAGGCTACACAAATACTGCAAAGGAAGGTAATGTGACGACAAGCACGGTGGAACTGAAAACCTCGACCGGGGGAACAAAAACGGAGCAGATTAAGACGGGTTACAGCAATGTCAATGATTATTCCAAATATCTGCAGGGCAAGTACAGCTATATGAATTCGGGTACAACTTCCATGCAGGGCGTTCCGACAACGGTATCCGTATCGGGCGCTTTCCTGAAGAAATGTATGAACGACCCGGAAAAAGCAAAGTATCTGGAGGAAAATCTGGCGGCATTACCGGATTGTGCGAAAAGCGCAGTATCGAGTTGCCGTGGAACGCTGACCAATCTCAGCTACAGTGTTGATGCAAATGGGAATATTTCAGTAGCAATCTCTGGCACAAGTGACCCGGATGGAAAAATAGCCAAAGAGAATGCGGAACGGTGGGCGAAAGAGAAGAAAGCAGCCGAAGAAAAGGCCGCCGAGAGGCGCAAGGAGAAAAAGGAGGAGGAAGAAAAGGCAGCGGAACGGCGGGCAGAAAGAAAAGAGAGGATGGAAGGTACGTTCACGGTGTCTGCCACTGGCACGGATGTGAAAAGCATTACACAGAATATTGTTGCGGCGGTATCCGGCACATCGTCACCCACAGGGGGCAGTTTTGACATAAAGGCATAAGGAAATATTGTTTACACCCTATTCCGCAGGGGCGCAGAAGACTTTGCCTCTGCGGTCTGCCCGGAGGTAAGGGGCGGTATGAGATTTGACAGGGTTAGAAGGAGGATGATGGTATGTCAAAGATTACAGATTACAGTTTTTTATTTCAAAGTATGTTTGGAACGAAAAGTAATGCCGGGGTGGTAAATCCGCTCAAAGTATCGGATTTGTCAAACGGCTCTCTGCGGTCGCAGTTAAAAGCGGCGGGAATCGATACGAACAGCGCACAGTATAAGGCGGCTGTTAAGGAAATGACAAAACACGCCGGAAGCAGTGGGATGTTTACCAATGTGCAGGCAATTAAAAACCTGATGAAGCAGTATGATAAGGATGGCGACTACATTGACCCGACTACGGGGCTTGCCGGACTGCTTGTGACGGAGGAAAATGTTGCGAGCAGGAAACGGATTATTTCTATTCCCGAAAGCAGCAGGGATGAGATGTTTGAACTTACGAAAAAGGAATTCCTGCAGGGCAACGGCATGGGGGATGGGGATACAACGAAAAGGTCAGATGTTTACACGGATCTGTATCGGAAGACAAGTAAAAATGACCGTCTGGCGGCAGGGCATACATTGTCACAGTATGAAAGGGCATATACACAGGCATTTATTGCGGCAGCAAAGGCAGCAGACCCTGCATGGAAAGCGGGAAAGCCCATCAAGCCTGGTGCCTTGGATGGCATCACAAGGGAATCCGTGGAAGCGAATTTAAAGAAATCCAGTAGTTCGCTGTCATCTGTGGATATACAGATATGATCTTTACACCCTATTCCGCAGAGGCGCATAATGCTTTGCCTCTGCGGTCTGCCCGGAGGTGAGGAGCGGATGTAGGTGATAGAAATGAAACTTTTTTGGAGGCTGGCTCGTATTATTAGCGGATGGCAGCGAAAGGGGGTGCTTGTCATGAAGTTTGGCAGGTGAGGCTAGGCGGTATGTCTGCATGATGGGATGAACTGCTCGGACTTATCATGAGGGAGCAGAGGCGGCTCTGAACGACTGAGGGTCTGCCATTAAAATAATTGATGACAATGGAGGATTTGAAAAATGAATATTAACGGAATAGGAACAACAGGATATCCGGCATGGCAGGGAGCAAGAAGGACACAGCAGAATACGGCAGGAAAGAGTTTTGCGGCGCAGGTGAATAATGTGGCAGGTGCAAAGCCACATACGTCTATTGTCTATATGAAAACGGATGATATGCTGTACTCTGGCGGTAACGGGACAGGGCTGTCCTTCTACATCAAATATGCGGAAGGATCAACAGAGGATGATCCGACTGTGATTGCAAAAGGTGTTGATGAGAATGGAAATGAATTTGAGCAGACCATACATATCAACAAGATAAATCCCCGGAATGCTTCATTAGTGGAAATGACGGCTTTGGAATCATATATGGGGGTGGATAAGAATGGAGGGCTTACATCATTACCGCCCGAAACTGGAATGATGGGGTTGAGTGATAGGACAGATTTTATGGATATGTTCCAAAAGCAGATCAGCGATATGAAACTGTTGAGTCAGAAAAAAGCGGCGGCATACTATCAGTACAGTATGCAGGCGTATTGGGATTTCATGAATAAGAAATAATTTCCATTGGCTGCATATCGCCAATAGGCCACAGTCCAACAAGGCAGGGCGGGCATCCCCCGGTGTTCCGGCAGATTGGGAAATCGGGGAGAAAATATATAGGTGAGGAGCGATAGGATGACAGTTTTAGATGTGTTTTCTTGGCTGCCTGCAAAGGAAATAAGCATAGAGGAATTGGAGCAGATATTCATTAAGCATCTCAATGGCACTTATGAAGGGGAATATAAGGTATTGCTGGAAATACCAGATAATGCAGATAAGAATATTCTCAGTAGTAGCGCAGAGCTTATAGGGGAAAGGAAGGCTGTTGCCTATATTTTGAAGGATGGAAATGTAATTGCTGTTGTAGGTTATAAGGAATAGGCGGAAAAATGATTAAGGCAGAATTTGGGATAATTGAGGATATAAGGGAAACACAGGAGTATTCCTATGATCCGAAGAAATATCAATGTGTTTGTATTGATGATGATGTTTATATAGATGAATGGTGGAATAAGCTGGTTTTATTAAAGACATATTTTCACAGTCCTGACCGCCCGGAATTTGGGCTTGCGAGGTGGGGGATTACATTGATACCGCCTGAGTCATTGCCAGGTTTTCAGGATATTGTGTTATCTGACAAACGAATCAATGAGGATGCTCATCTGAGGAAATTGGCGGATAAAATACAGGATGCAATCAATAGGAATAAATTTATGATACATTTTGGGATTTAGTGAATGTGGATGCATACCATCAATAAGTCACAGCTTGACAAGGCAGGGCAGGCATCCCCGGTTTTCCGGCAAAACAGAGAGAGGCGATTGAAATGGATATAATGGGAATGGCAGAAAGCCATCATGCGGGAATCCAAAAAACGGGAAAGGCATCATCCAAATAGTCTGATTCCCTCCGGGAGAAGATAACAGGATGCGGCGCAGAACGTCTATATGGGGAATAAGTTCCTCGCCCTGCGCAAAAGCGAGGTCGCCAAAGTCGCGCCGGACAGGGCGGCGTTCCGGCAGAACAGCGAGAGGAGGTGAAGGTCAGTATGGAATTTGACAGGGGGAGTTAGGATATAGGAAACAATGAACTGCTCGGACTTATTATGAGAGAGCAGAGATGGCTCTGAATGACAGATGAGCCGCAATACTAAAAACAATGGAGGATTAAAGGAAATGAATGTTAATGGAATAGGAGCAGCAGGATACCCGGCATGGCAGGGAGCAAGAAAAGCAGAAAGCAGTATGAAGGGTGACTTCGGGGCGAATGTGAAAGCAACAGGAAATGTGGTACATATTGACCCGGACGCATTATTTTCTATCCATCATGTAAAGACAGGGGAGAGTGCAAACGTATACCGGGCGGATGATTTTTCAGAGGACAATCCGGTCTATCTTGTGAAAGGCACTGACATAAACGGAAATGAATACGAGCAGACAGTGGATGTGAGCAAGGTAAATCCGATTAGCTGCTCTTATACGGAGATGCTTGCGTTAAATGCACATACCGGGAATAAGTCGGACAGCAATTTCATGACCATGTCGATACTGAAGGATAAGATGGACGGCACTTCCTACCACGAAAAAGCGGATTATATGGCAATGGCGCATGAGCTTATGAATGACATGAAAACGCTTGGAAATTGGGACGGGTATCTAAGGTACGGGAAGTGGATCAATGATATCCTTACTTTCTGCAAAGGCAAATCATAATTGAAAACAGCCTGCCCCACGGCTGTATATCCCCGATAAGCCACAGAGGGCAGGTATCCCCAGCGTTCTGGCAGATTGGGAAATCGGGGAGCAGGGGGGGAGAACGGAAAAAGAATGGAGGATATTTAAGAATGAGTGTTAGTGGAATCGGAAGCGGTGCGGCAAAGGAATATTCTGCCTTATATAGTAATCAGGCGGCTGCATCCCGGCACAGGGTAGGGGAAGTAAAAGCACCTGCAAAGGCTGACAGTGTGGTGAAAACACGCCAAAGGGAGCAGGATGTTCCGGCCTATGCGGAGCGGGCATCCCAAAGCGGCAGCCTGCCACAGCAGGACAGCGCAACGACATTTCCCATGCCATCTATCATTGCCAAATATGAAAAATATACCAAGGCCATTGATGAGCATTACGCAAAGGTAAATGAAGAAAATAGGAAATTTGATAATCCGTCAAAGCATATATGGGATAAATACTATAACACAAAATCCCCTTATTATGTGAAGGGGCTGACACGGAGGGAGCGTGAGATATGTGCGGAATCCGAAAGGCGTGTCCTGCACGGGCTTCCGGCGGCAGTGAACAGCTATGACCCGGTGATCCAGAAGAACTTTGGCGGAATCATGAGCGATGAGGAATGGAATGATGAGGTGCGGGGCGGCATGAATGATTCCATCAACCGGCTTTTTGCGGAAAACGGCATTGACATACCGGAAGGGGCAGAACTGCGCCTGCGGGTTGACCCGTATGAGTACAAAATCCATGCAGGTGGTGTGGACGAGGCGCTGGCAAGGCAGATAGAGGAAGCCCTGAACAGGGGAAACAATGGAAGATACCTGTATGAGCATCTGCGCTGGTGCAATCCGGCGAATAACGGGTTTGAGCAGCCCAGGCAGTATTTATATGACACGGCATACCAGGAGAAGGCAGTCATGTGGCATTTTGTAAATGACATGACAGGGCTGGACATGAGGGAACTGGAAAACAGGGACGGGGTGATCTATACGCCGGATGGGCGGAACCTGTGGGATGCAGTAACAGAGCAGTATAATGAAAAGCGGGCAAATGGTGAGATGGATGCCCTGCCTATGGAATCCTTGTATAAAGATTATCAGGTATTTGTTAACGAGGGCTGGGATAAGGAAGGGGAGCGCGGGCTTACCATCGGCTATAAAAATGGCAGCCTTTATGACATTGATACGGACTACGGATACGGGCCGGGCCAGAGGGAATGGCTGGAGGATAGCAGGAACCGGCACAGCCAGTATTGGGGAAATTACCGTAAAGAGCAGGAGGAGACCCTGCGCAGGGAGAAAGCGGAGCCGACAGCCTTTGAGAAATGGCTGGACGGGCAGATGGCATATACGGAGGAAGTCCTTTCAGAGCTGGGGAACAGGACATATGGGAAGAGTGGGACACTGCTGTCCCAGCCGAATCTGAAAGCGATGCAGCAGCTATTGGATTATGCAGTCAGTAATGGGCGTGTTGTACCTCTTACTAAAGAAGTATTGCGACTTCAGGGCAGGGGGACGCTGCGGGGCGGCCTTGATATAAAGGCATAGAAGGAAATGAAGCTACGGCTGCATATCCCTGATAAGCCACAGCCCAACAAGGCAGAGCCAGTATCCTCGGCATTCCGGCAGATCGGGGAAAAGGGAAAAATGAATGGAGGCAAAAGAGATATTGATGAAAAAAACAGGATTTTTGTTGGCACTGATATGTATTCTCTCATTGACGGGGTGTGGAATGATAGCCAGCGCAGAGGAAGAAACTTTACAGCTGGATACGGAAGAAAATACCGTGTCAGTAAACTTTGATGATGTGGCAACGCAAAGCGAACCGACTGAACAGTTTTGTAATCATCTGGTACAGTTTACAGAAAGTACGTTCACAGATGAAGAAGGAATTGAATCAGCGGATGCAATAGTGTCTTATGATGAAGAAACAGAGCAGTATTCAATAGAATTATCGTTAAAGACGAATGGTAAGGTGGACAGTGAGAAAATTGAAGAATATAAAACCTATCTGAGCAAAACATATGCAGATGTGATTTTGATTATTGATGGGGAGGTTATGTAAGAAAAAAGAGCGGGCATCCCCGGTTTCCGGCAGATCAGTGAGAGGATGTGAAAGTCAGTATGGAATTATATTCATTACAGGAATTGCTAAAACAATATTTGGATTGGGGATTTGATTTTGCTTCCATCAGCATAGCAACACAAATACCAGAAGAAGAATTACGGCAGTTATACAGTAATGAAAATTATAGATTAAGAGATAAGGATAAAGAGAAGTATCTTATGGTATTTTTGCTACAGATTTGCTGTGAAAAACCGGACAATGATGAATATTACAAGGCATTGCTTGAGAGCCTTACACAATGCTTCAAGATACCACTGGAAGCGATAGCGAATTATATAGGAGTGGATGTTGATGGGTTATCGGGCTTTGAAAGCAGCAGTGATAAAGACAGAATTGAAAAGTGCATAGCACATCTGTTTACTACCTTTATTCGAAATCCCAGTTATTCGGTGTAGTAAAGGGAGTTATCCCTGATAAGCAATGAAGGTGATTGGGAAATGGATATAACAGGAATAGCAAAAAGCCGCCATGCGGACATCCCCAAAGCGTCATCCAAAAAGGAATGGAAGCTGTCTGATTCCCTCCGGGAGAAGATAGCCGGATACGCCAGGGAGGATGCGGCGCAGGGCATCTATATGGGGAATAAGTTCCTCGCCCTGCGGAAAAGCGAGGTCGCCAAAGCCGCGCCGGACAGGGCGAGCATCCCCAGCAGATCAGTGAGAGGAGGTGAAGGCCGGTATGGAATTTGGCCGGGGAGGTTAATAGGTATATTTGCATGGAGACAATGAACCGCTCGGACTTATTACAAGGGAGCAGATGCGGCTCTGAACGACAGAGGGGCTGACAAAAATAATGGAGGAGATTAAGAAAAATGAATGTAAACGGAATAGGAGCAGCAGGATACCCGGCGGCAGGGTATGAAACAAGAAGGGCAAGAAGGAATTACTCTGACCAGATGTGCAATATGGTTCCG
>DESQ01000008.1 GCA_002361355.1 Lachnospiraceae bacterium UBA3310 | reverse complement strand
ACATCTATGGGTACATTATAGTTCATGAAGATCCATTCCGGTATGCAGATCATACACGTTGATGTTTTTATTCTGGATACCACATTTTAGCAAATCATGCATACATTTCGGCAATACTTCGATGGCGCCCGCATCGGTGGCCGCCGTAGGAATAAACAGTGCTTTTACTGTGGACATGTCTTTTCCTGTCATTTTCACAAAATATTCTTTGATCTCTTCCGTTTCTAATCCTGTTGATGTTAATAATACTCTCATACCTTCTCCTATTATTCTGACCAATTCATCTGCTCATCTGGAATGCCCATTTTCCGGCATTCCAAACATACAGAATCTTTTTCTGTCTGATTTCCTATCTGATATTTTAATATTTTATTTTTAAATACAATATATTTCTCATTTCCTGATTTAAAATCGGCAAACCAATTTCCGCCATTGTCAGGATCTGACACCATAACCCTGGAAATCTGTTCCGGGAAATCCCTCCTGTCGCATGTAAAAAATAGTACAGTCCAATATCTGGGTTTCCCACCAGTATTCCATAATTCAATTTTATGAACATGGAGGAGATCAATGATAGTATCATCCGTTAGGCTTTCTTTAATCAACACACCCTCATACACTTCCTGCTTTCTTTTCCGAATTATATTATCGCCACAGCTATGTACTTCCTTCACTTCATTTAATATGAGATCGTCCTTTAGCAGGACATCTACAGGCACATGAAAAGTTTCTCCCAGTATCAATAGTTTTTCTGTTTCTGGTAATGCAATATCTGCTTCCCATTTAGATATGGACTGCCTGCTCACATTGCAAATTGCGGCAAGTTCCTCCTGCGTCATTCCATTCGCTTTTCTTAATTCTACAAGTTTCTCTGATAGTTTTATGATGGACACCTCCTATTGCTGATAATATTTTATAAAATAAAAAAATAAATTACCACCAATTACAAAGTTCTTTTCCGCAACCTTAGGTTGCTTCTTTTTTAACAGGAATCCATAGTTCGCAAAAGAGTCCGCGTTCCCCTTTTTCAAAATAGATCTCAATGTCCGTATCATCTGTCTGAACATAGCCGGTCTGCGGGGAAAATTCTTTGTAAAATTTACGCCATACTTCTTCAATGCAGTCGCTGTTGGAGCCGATGCATTTAAATACTGCGTAATCGGTGGGAGTTGTGTCCCAAAGAGAGCAGCCTTTTTCCAAAAACTTTTTTATACCTGCGGAATCGGTATCTTTGTCAACGATAACGCCGATTCCATAATCAAAGTGCGTTTCATTTTCTCTTGTAGGACTGCACAAGCCATATAGATCTTTTTTTCCCTCCGGACGGAGCGCTTTCATGGGTTCAAACAAGTCTTTTTCTTCACACTCTGTCCAGAAATCGGGAATGCTGTGATCATTGTCATCATTGATGTTTTCGCTGGGGAAAGCCTTTACCAGTGCAAGAAACTGCTGCGATTCTCTGTGTTCCATTCTGTAATCCATAATACTACCACCTTCCGTTATGATTTTTATCACAAGGGGATTGAATAAATGGAGTTTCGCGCCAGGTTTTTTTGCCTGTTTCGGTGTAGATCCATGAAAGCGCGAAAAGGCTTTGGAAAAGCTTTCCGGTGAATCATAGCCATACTTATATGCGGCGTCAATGACTGATAAATCTGTCTCCTGGAGCGCCTGTGCTGCCAGAGTGAGGCGGCGGCTTCGGATATACTCATTGGCCGTCATTCCGGCAATAAAGCTGAATGTCCGATGAAAGTTATAACTTGACATATGTATGCTTTTGGCAACATCCAAATAATTGATGTCATCATAAATGTGCTCTTCCATATAGCATATTGCCTGTTGAATAAGTTGTATTGACATGTCAACCCTGCCTTTCCCTCGATCTCCCTGTGTGATATCATTGTAAATCATGGCAGCCTAAAAATCCTGTTCCTGTTTGCCCAAATATGTCCTGGACTGGTGGAGTTTTATGCTACTATTCAACAAAGTCATATGTTTTTTGCGCCAATTATTAAAAACATTTCTGTTTTTGCAGTAATATTATAGTTGCTTTGCAGACGTTTGTAAAAGTAATAAGTATTAAACCAATAATAGGTTGACATAAAATGTATGTGTGGTACAATATATTAGTATAATGAGAAAACGTTAATATAATATATTATTGTGCATTCGGATAAAGCAGTCCCATTTATTGTACACCAGATAAAGTAAAATAAATGTTAATAAAATTTGGCAGACAATAAGGGTGGATGATCATGAGTACAAGAGAGGGGAATATAGTTATGTCTAAAGTAATAACTGAAAAAGAGATTAAGGAATGGATCGAAAATAATACAAATATTAAAGAAGGAAGTTTGGAGTGTGCAGAAGGTATAAAATATGATTTTAGATTGGGAAGTAAATTTTTAAAGGCATATTTTGGTCGGGTAATAGATTATGATACAGATTTAAAAAGCGCTGAGGATACAAGAAGAGCAGTTGTAGAACCGGGAGAAGTAGTTTTTGTATTGAGTCGGGAAAGGCTAGTATTACCACGCAACGTATATGCTCAATTGAGTCCGAAACGAAGTCTTTCACAGGACGGGATTGAGTTAATGGGTGGATTAACCATTGACCCCGGATATGAAGGTTATTTGGTTTTTGGTTTGCGAAATGTTGCTGGAACGCCTTATCCCTTATCACCGGGTACCAAAATTGTAGGTGCAAATTTTTTTGAGTTGTCAGATGACGAAATACTTACAGAAAATAGAAAACCTGTTTCGATAGAATCGTTTCCAGACAAGTTATTAACGTTAATTGGAAAGTATAACCCCGTTAATCCACAGAATTTAAAGGCAGAGTTGATAGAACTACAGAAGGCGTTTCGCGAAAGTCAAGGACAATTGGGTGAGGATGTCCGTGGGTTAAAGGGAGAGATTAATCAAATAGCGAGTGATCTTGTAAAAGAATCATTAAAAAGAGAACAGGAGAATAAAGCATTAAGTGACAAATTTTCCCCGCTTGAGGCTCAGTTGAGGGATATTAATAATAAAACGATTGCAAATGAAGTAAAATTAGAACAAATACAGGAGGATTTAAGTAAAATTGAAAAAAATACAAGTGAAATCTACACTAATATGATTAAAACAAGTGCAGAGGCTGGAATAAAGGGAAAAATAAGTGCAGCAATTATAACTTTTATTATAACAGTGTTAGCGGGTGTGATTGTTGCATTAATTCAAGGATGGGTTATTTTTTAATTTATTGCAAAATGATGCAGAAGCAGTTATGCCATTATCGGGTGTGACTGCTTTTGTTATTTTCTATGAATAATCGTGGTTTTTATTTTATATATAATTGAGATTATGATTGTAAAATCAATTTTTGACAATCATTTTAGTAACAGTATATAATTACGGGATAAGAGATTGAAAGAAAGCGGAGAAGATTTTTCGGGAAATGAAGATAAACTAAATTTTTTGTGAAAGAGAGAGCTTTATGAGTACACAGGAAAACACAAAAACATACCAGTCGGGAGAACTGCTGAAAAGATTTCTTCCCTACTATAAAAAATATGGGAAGATCGTTGTCATTGATCTGCTCTGCGCGGCGTTGACGACCGTCTGCGAATTAGTGCTGCCTATGATTATCCGCTACATTACCAACACGGGGATGAACAATCTGGCATCCCTTACGGTGGCGGTTATTCTGCGGCTGGGCGCGCTGTATTTGGTTTTGCGCATCGTTGATACCATAGCGAATTTTTATATGGCGTATACGGGACATGTTATGGGGACGCGGATTGAGACGGATATGCGCCGGGATGCCTATGCACATTTGCAGAAGTTGTCGGATACATACTATAACAATACCAAGGTCGGACAGATTATGGGGCGCATCACCAACGATCTGTTTGATGTGACAGAATTTTCCCATCACTGTCCGGAAGAATTTTTTATTGCGGGAATCAAGGCGGTCATTTCCTTTGTTATTTTGGGAAGGATCAGTCTGGGACTTACGCTGATTATCTTTGCGGTAGTGCCGGTTATGGCGGTGACATGTATTACGATCAACCTGCGCATGAGAGAAGCGTTCCGCAGACAGAGAGTGCAGATCGGTGAACTGAATGCCCGCATCGAAGACAGTCTTCTCGGACAGAAGGTGGTCAAGGCCTTTACCAACGAGGAGAAAGAGAAGGAAAAGTTTGAGCAGGATAACCAGAATTTTTTCCGTATTAAAAAAGAGACCTACCGTTTTATGGCGGCTTTTCAGACGACCACCAGAGCTTTTGACGGATTGATGTATCTGGTGCTTCTTGTGGCGGGCGGCATCTTTATGGTGTATGGCAAAATTGCGCCCGGAGACCTGGTGGCATATGTGATGTATGTGACGACACTGATTGCTACGATCCGCAGAATTATTGAGTTCGCGGAACAGTTTCAGCGCGGCATGACGGGAATCGAGCGGTTTGTGCAGATTATGGACAGCGATATCGAGATTTTCGATGAGCCGGATGCGGTGGAATGTGAGCATCCGCAGGGAAATATTTCGTTCCATAATGTAAGTTTTGAATATCCGGATGATCATAACGTGGTCTTTCGGAATTTGAATCTGGACATTCGCGCAGGAGAAAAGATTGCCATTGTGGGGCCTTCCGGCGGCGGAAAGACTACGCTTTGCAATCTGATTCCGCGCTTTTACAATATTGATCAGGGAGAGATTTTGTTGGATGGAGAAAATATTCATCATTATACACTCAAGAGTTTGCGGCAGAACATCGGTATGGTACAGCAGGATGTCTATCTTTTTTCCGGTACGGTTTATGAGAATATTGCCTATGGCAGGGAGCATGCGAGCCGGGACGAGATCATGGAAGCAGCGAAGCAGGCGGGCGCCCACGAATTTATTACAGCCCTCAAAGATGGGTATGATACGTATGTGGGAGAGCGGGGCGTTAAACTATCCGGCGGGCAGAAA
Source organism: Lachnospiraceae bacterium UBA3310 (assembly GCA_002361355.1). Classification (GTDB taxonomy): domain Bacteria; phylum Bacillota; class Clostridia; order Lachnospirales; family Lachnospiraceae; genus UBA3282. The sequence continues at coordinate 11,260 of DESQ01000008.1, read as the reverse complement.
CAGCGGATTAGCATTGCCAGGGTGTTTTTGAAAAATCCGCCCATTCTGATTATGGACGAGGCGACTTCTGCATTGGATAACGAGAGCGAGTTTCAGGTGGCGAAGTCTTTGGAGGCGCTGGCGAAGGGAAGAACCACAATCACCATTGCCCACAGACTTTCCAGCATTCGCAATTCCGACCGCATTTTGGTGCTGACGGAAGAAGGAATTGTGGAGGAGGGAACGCATGAAAGTCTGCTTGCGCAGAACGGGATTTATCATCATTTTTATGTGACGGCGAACGAAATGAAATAGGAAGAGGATTCAATGGCGGGAAAGAACAGCGGTGAAAAATTTCATGTACTGATCGTGGAGGACGACCTGGCGCTGGCGAGTGGTCTGAGCCGTGCCCTGGAAAATGAGGAGACGGAGACAGTCAGTTGTCACACACTGCGGGAGGCGGATGCTCTGCTAAAGGGAGAACCGGATGATGCGGCAAAAGTGCGGAAAGAATTTGATCTGATTGTTCTGGATGTAAATCTGCCTGACGGAAATGGTTTCGACTTTTTACAAAAGGTAAAGAAGGAATATGACATACTTGTCATAATGTTGACGGCGAATGACATGGAGACGGATATTGTGTCCGGATTAGAGCTGGGGGCGGACGATTATATCACGAAGCCTTTTAGCCTGGCGGTGCTGCGGGCGCGGGTGGCGACACAGCTTAGGCGGGTGGATACGCGGGAGTGTGATAAGGCAGCGGAAGAAGGCTGGATTGTGGACGGGGATTACCGGTTTCATTTTAACAAGATGCTGTTTTATCATGGAGAGGAACAGGTTGAACTGAGCAAAAGCGAACAGAAACTACTCCGTGCTTTGGTGGAAAATTGCGGCATCACTCTTGGCAGAGATAAATTATTAGACTGTATCTGGTCTGTAGATGCGGAGTTTGTGGATGAGAATACATTGTCCGTCACGGTGAAACGTCTGCGGGACAAGCTGGGCGCGCAGGATAAGATCAGGACAGTGTATGGAATCGGGTATCGGTGGGAGTAGGCGGTATCATGGAGACGAAAACAGGAATCACCTTTTTTGCGGCGGGATTGTTTTTTCTGCTTGTCGCCATCATTGTTATTTTTGCAGACTGGTATTTTAGAAGACGCAGTCTCAAACGGATGTGCGGCATGATACAATCCGCTATGGACGGGACTTTCCGCGCGGAAACTTTTGACGAATCCCTGTATGCCGCTATGGAAAATAAACTGGCGGAATATCTGACGGCATCGGAGACCCGGAGGGGGAAGCTGTCGGCGGAGCAGGATAAAATCAAAACGTTGATTGCGGATATCTCCCATCAGACAAAAACGCCCATTGCAAATCTTCTGCTTTACACGGAGCTGTTAAAGGAGGAAGAGGGCGGAGAGGACAGTGAGACGGTTGCGCTGTTGGAGAGCCAGGTGAAGAAGCTGGATTTTCTGATCCAGTCGCTGGTCAAGTCGTCCAGATTGGAGACGGGTATTCTGGTGCTCCATCCGGAAAAAAAGGAATTGTCTGCGCTTTTGGAGGAGGTGCAAAAGCAGTACGGGACAAGAGCCAGAGAAAAAGGGTTGTATTTGCATGTGGCGGTGGAAAAGGCGCAGGGCATTACGGCCTGCTTTGATCCCAAGTGGACGCTGGAAGCAGTGGGAAATCTTGTGGACAATGCCATTAAATACACGAAGACGGGAGGCGTTACCGTAAGCGTTAAATCTTATGAGCTTTTCGTTAGCATTGAAGTGGCTGATACGGGAATCGGTATCGCCGAGGAGGAACACGCGAAGGTCTTCGGACGTTTTTATCGTTCGGCGGCGGTTTCTGGCGAAGATGGCGTGGGGATCGGCCTGTATCTGGCAAGGGAGATTGTAAAGCAGGAATTGGGATATATACAGCTTGCTTCTGAAATGGGAAAGGGGACGACGTTTTCCCTGTACCTTCCCGTGGATTGAAATTCTTACAAAACTGTCACAATCTTTTTCCTTTCGGAAAGAATGTGGAAAGATTGTTATGAGATAATCTGTATTGTGGAGGACGATGTTTGCAGGAGAGCCTTCGCGGTGCAGATTTTTTAATTGATGCAAAAGAAAAACAAGCGACTGCGAAGCAGGCATTTGTTTTTCTTGCATCATTAACGAGCAAACGTCCGATGAAATCGGACAGGAAGCGCGTAAGCGCGGGTTTGCGAGTTTTGATAGCAGATAAGGAGGAAAAGTTAAGCATGACAATACTTTCAACACAGGAACTTAAAAAAATATATGGCGCGGGTGAAAACGAAGTTCACGCGCTGGACGGGGTGAATTTTCAGGTGGAGAAGGGCGAGTTTGTAGCCGTTGTGGGCACATCCGGAAGCGGTAAGAGCACGCTCCTTCACATGCTGGGCGGACTTGACCGCCCCACGTCAGGCAGTGTGACGGTGGACGGCAAGGAGATTTTCACTTTAAAGGATGAGGAGCTGACCATTTTCCGCCGCAGGAAGATTGGGTTTGTATTCCAGAATTATAATCTGGTACCAGTATTAAATGTTTATGAGAATATTCTTCTTCCCGTGCAGCTTGACGGGGGCAGCCCGGATCAGACATATATAAATGAAATCATAGATACGCTGGGACTTGCGTCGAAGCTTGCCAATCTGCCCAATAATCTTTCCGGCGGACAGCAGCAGAGGGTGGCGATTGCCAGAGCTCTTGCATCAAAGCCGGCTATTATTCTGGCCGATGAGCCTACGGGAAATCTGGATTCAAAAACCAGCCAGGATGTGTTGAGTTTGTTGAAGGTGACGGGTCAGAAGTTCTCGCAGACCATTGTTATGATTACGCATAATGAGGCGATCGCGCAGATGGCTGATCGGGTTATCCGCATTGAGGATGGCAGAATTGTGACAAAGGAGGCGGTCTAAAATATGAACGTTTCCAACAGAAAAATCATCCGTCGTCTCAGCGTGGCAAGTTTCAAGGCGGCGAAGATCAGAAATATCATTACGGTGACAGCGATTGCGCTGACCACGATTTTGTTTACGGTTATTTTTACGGTGGGTATGTCAATCAAGCACGGGTTCGAGCAGTCCAACTTCCGGCAGGTGGGCGGTTATTCCCATGGTGGTTTTAAGTATTTGACAGAAGAACAATTTAAGGAGTTAAAGAACGATCCGCTGATCAAAGAATACGGTGTAAGGATATTCTGTGGTATGCCGGAGAAAGAGCCTTTCCATAAGAGCCATGTGGAGGTCAGCTACTGCGACGCTAACATAGCGAAGTGGATGTTTTTAGAGCCGAAGGAGGGTAGGCTTCCAAAGGAGGGCACCAATGAGGCGGCGACAGACCTGCGGGTATTGTCTTTGCTTGGCGTGGAGCCTGTGATCGGCAACGAGTTTACCATGACTTTTATGGTGGACGGTGAGGAGACGACGGAGACCTTTACCCTGTGCGGCTACTGGGACTATGATGATGTCATTGTGGCAAACCATGTGCTGATTCCCGAGAGCCGGACGCAGGAAATTTTTGAAAAGCTGCACACACAAGGTAAGGACGGTATGACCGGGACTTGGAATATGGATGTGATGTTCAAAAACGCGTCCCACATAGAGGAAAACCTGAATACCATTCTGGAACGGCATGGCTACCAGTCGGAAGGCCCGGATCAGGGGGATAACTATATCAGAACCGGCGTCAACTGGGGCTATGTCTCGGCGCAGTTTGAGGACGCCATAGATATTTCCACGGTGCTTGCCCTGATCGCGGTAATGCTTTTGATCATTTTTACAGGGTATTTAATTATCTACAATATTTTTCAGATATCCGTCTCCAACGATGTGCGCTTTTACGGGCTGCTTAAGACCATCGGCACTACGGGAAAGCAGATCAAGCGGATCATTTCCCTGCAGGCGTTTTTGTTGTCGGCGCTAGGGATTCCCGTCGGTCTGGCTCTCGGTTACGGTATCGGGGTTTTTATGACGGGAATTGTGGTGTCGAATCTTGACGGTATCATGTTGGCCTATTCAATCAGCCCCGTAATCTTTCTGGGTGCGGCGGCGTTTTCGCTGGTGACGGTATGGCTTTCCTGCAGGAAACCCCGCAGGATGGCGGCGAAGATTTCCCCTGTGGAAGCGGTGCGCTACACCGAGAACAGCGTGAAAAGAGTGAAAAGAAGTTCTAGCCGCTCACAGCAGAGGCTGTTTCGCGGAGAACTTCTAAGTTTCACTCGGAAAAACGCCAAAAACAGGCGTTTTTCATCGCGGATGCCGCAGAAGGGCGCGTCCATTTTCCGTATGGCGCTGGCGAATCTGGGCAGAAATAAGAGTAAGACGATTATCACGGTGATTTCCATGTCTTTTGCCGTGGTGATTTTAAATATCACATTTATTCTGGCAAACGGTTTCGATATGGACAAATACTTAAGGCGCATGGTAACGGATTTTATCACTGCGGAGGCGCCTTATTTTCAGCCGGCTACCTATGACAAGACAGGCGTTTTGCCGGAGGAAGCCATCGCGCAGATTGAGGCGCTGGATGGTGTAAAAGGCGGCAGGACTTATAAGAAATCCTTTGAGGCGGAGGAGTTTGTCCCCGAGGAGTGGATGCGAAAATTATATGGGCAATGGGGCAGTCCGGAGCAGGTGGCGCAATATGTGGAGATGACGGAAAAGGTGGGCGATTTGTGTGCCGATCGTGTGCAGCTTTACGGTATGGAGGATTTTGTTCTGGATAAGCTGAATCTTCTGGAAGGCGACCTCGATAAATTGAAAGATGGTGGCAACTATGTGGCGGCAGTTTATTCAGCAGACGATTACGGCAATATCCAGGAGGATTCCCATTGGGCGAAGCTGGGAGACCGGATTACCATCCGCTATGTGAAAGAGTACGAGTATTATGACCCGGAGACCGGGGAGGTTTACGGGGAGAATGAGGATCTTGAAGAAAAGCCGTACCGGACGAGGGCCAAGGTGTATGAGGATAAGGTATACGAGGTGGCGGCGCTTGTGAGGGTGCCGGGTAAGATTTCCTACCGTTATTATGGCGCGGATGAGTTCGTGATGGGTGCGGAAACCTTTATACGGGATTCCGGCACGTCGGATGTGCTCTACTATGCCTTTGACTGCGAGGATGATAAGGTAGAACAGGTGGAACAGTGGATGCAGGATTTTGCGGGCGGCGACGATTCCATGTATGATTATGAGAGCAGAAAAAAGGAAGAGGAAGAGTTTAACGGTTTCCGCAATATGTTTATGATGGTGGGCAGCGGTGCGGCGCTGATTGTTGGTCTGGTAGGAATCCTGAATTTCCTGAACGCGATTCTCACAGGCATTATGGCCAGAAAGCGGGAGTTTGCGGTATTGCAGTCAGTGGGCATGACAGGAAAACAGCTCAATCAGATGCTGATTACGGAGGGCATGGTGTTTGCGGGAAGTTCTATCGTAATTACCTTAATTTTGACGATTGTTATGGGGCCTGTGGCAAGCAGCGTGCTGGAAGGAATGTTTTGGTTTTTCAGCTATCATCTGACGGTTGCGCCGATTCTTGTAGTGGCTCCGGTCTTCCTCCTGCTGGGTGCGGTCATTCCGCTTGTCTCTTATCATTATGTGATGAGACGGTCGGTGGTGGAGAGACTCAGGGAAGCGGAGTAAAAAATTTTAAAAAAATACTTTTTTTATCTACATTTTTCCAAATAAGATGTTGCGTGAAGGGCTCGGAATAAGGTATAGTATTATAGAGAGACTAACATCGGATAACTATCACTATATTTGAGAAGGATGTAGCAGGCTATGGGACAACTATCACCATTAGATCAGGATAAAATGGCAGAGGTATCACAAATCTGTATGGCGCATTCAGCGACTTCGTTGAATGCGCTGACCAGACAGGTTATCACGGTCAGTCCGCCCTCGGTGAAGGTTGTCAACAGTGCGGACATTAAAAATATCCTGCTGGCATTCGGTATGGGAAGTGTGACGGTTCAGATTGATTACAAGGACGATTTTCATGGCAATAATCTTTTAATGTTCAAGGAAAATGATGTCAAGGTAGTTATGGATCTGATGATGGGAGGATCGGGGACTGCGGCGCCCGGGGAGCTAAACGAGATGCATCTGTCCTGTGTGTCGGAAGTGATGAACCAGATGATGGGATCTTCGGCGATCTCGCTCACGGAAATGATCGGTAAGACGGTGGATATTAACCCGCCGAAGGCGACGTTAGTGAATGGCAAGGAGGATGTGGATTCTATAGATATTCTTCCTTTTCCCGGAAATGAGATGGTTATTATTCTTTCCCGCTTTGAGGCCGCGAAGCTGCTGCGGGGTATTATGATCCGTATCTTTCCGATGGAGGAGATGAGATTTATCTGTGATAATTTTAAAGCACGGTAGATAAGTAACAGGGGGTATTTTTCAGGAATCGCTTTTTCAGACATGATTTTTTAGCAGATTTTCACAACAGAGAAGACGATTTATGCCGTAAAATGTGCCGAAAATAGTTTTTCCATTTAAAAAGTACTTACGAGGAAAGTTTTTAAGTGCTAAGATGTTAGGTAAGGGGTACTGTAGGCAAGGCTCAGAAAATTTGGAGGGGCATTATGTTTGAGAAGGGTGAATTGATTATGTGCGGCGGACATGGTGTCTGTCGCGTTGTTGACATTACGGGAAATCCTATTGACCGGTTAGACAAAGAAAAGAAGTACTATGTGCTGGAGCCTGTTTTTGAGAAGGCGAGCACGATTTACACACCGGTGAATAATGATAAAATAGTCATGCGCAGAATCATGAATAAGGAAGAGGCGGAGAAGCTGATTGCGCACATTACGGAGATAGATACCGTCTGGATTCAGGAGGAAAAGCGCAGGGAGCAGACTTACAAGGAGGCGATCCGCACCTATGATTCCAAAAGCCTGGTGCAGATTATCAAGACGCTGTATCAGCGCAAGAGAAGCCGGATTGATGAGGGAAAGAAAGTACTTTCCTCGGACGAGCAGTATCTGCACAAGGCGGAAGAGCTTCTCTACAGTGAAATTTCACTGGCGCTCTCCATACCGAAGGAGAATGTTGAGGCCTATATCACTGAGGCGGTAGACAAACAGAATATATAAAAAAACCGGGTGCGTTTGCACTCGGTTTTTGATTTTGATTGACAGACAAATTATCTCACCCATGCGAAGGGTGCGAACCTATTTTGTTGATTGCGGATACCACTGTGGTCATAATCTCTACTTCAGCCTGCGGCTGATAATTGCTTAACTTTTGATAAAGCGCGCCGGTATCTGTACGTACGTATTGGGGTGAAAGCCTGTTCAACGCATAAGACATCATGTCCAGTTTGCAGTTATCACAAGAACAAACTTCAGGCATTGTGGGCAGCAATTTATTAAGCTGATATTCCACGGCATCTTCCATGATATTTTTTAAGCCTTCCATTTTGAACCTCCCTCATTTGTTACACAACTCTATATTAGTATATTTTTCCTAAAGAATCAATGTTTATTTCGCAAAAGGTTAGTGAAAAAGGAAAAACGTGTGTTTTTTGTGCAAAATTACTCATACTTGCTTTTTTTTGTAAGAATGGTATCATATATTCGGTGATTATTGCCATACCTCTGGTATGGGCAAACCAGTATGGAGGAATTATGGATATCTTCTTGGATGTGTTTTATGACACTTGTATAGACGCCCTCAGGCTTTTGCCGTTTCTCTTTCTGACTTATCTTGCGATGGAATGTCTGGAACACTGGACGGGAGGGAAAATGCAGGAGGTTGTCAAAAGATCCGGAAAGGCTGGGCCGGCGATCGGCGGTTTTCTCGGTATTTTCCCGCAGTGTGGTTTTTCGGCTGCTGCGGCAAATCTGTATGCGGGCAGAATCATTACGCTGGGAACTTTGATAGCTGTGTTTTTGTCCACCTCTGACGAGATGCTTCCCATTATGATATCTGAGAATGTAGCGCCTTCCATGATCGGAAAGATTCTTTTGCTGAAAGTGATCTTTGCGATCGTGCTGGGATTTCTTGTAGATTTCCTTTTTCGAAAAAATGTGGAGATGCAGATCGGGCATTTGTGCGAGCGCCATCACTGCCACTGCGAGAAGGGCGTTTGGAGATCGGCATTTCATCACACATGGAAAATCTTCCTATATATAATAGTAGTTTCCCTGATTTTGAATTTTGCCATTGCACTGATCGGGGAGGAGACGCTGGCAGGACTTGTTCAGGGCAGGCCGGCCCTTAGTCTGTTTCTTTCGGCTTTGGTGGGCATGATTCCGAATTGCGCTTCTTCCGTGGTTCTCACCCAACTTTATTTGGGTGGCGTGTTGAGCGCAGGTTCGCTGATGGCCGGACTTCTGTCAGGATCGGGCGTGGGTTATTTAGTGCTGCTCAGGGTGAATGAAGACGGGAAGGAAAATCTGCGGATTTTTGCGCTTTTGTATGCGATCGGTGTAGGTGCGGGCGCATTGACCGGGCTTTTGGGCATTCATTTTTGACAATTCTGACCTTTTCAGGTGAAATTTAAGCATGTTCTATATGCAACATTTCGGAATTATTTTCCATTTTTCTATCAAAATGTAAAAATTGCATAAAAATCCCCCCATAAAACAAAAATCCCCCACCCTTTTGCAAAAACAGGATTCTGCTATACTAAAATTACAGAAACAAGGAGGGGTTAGCGGATGAACGAGATTATCGTCTCTATGGAAAACATATGTAAGTCATTCCCCGGTGTAAAAGCGCTTGATCATGTCAACTTTGAGCTTCGCTCCGGTGAAGTGATGGCGCTTTTGGGAGAAAACGGCGCGGGTAAGTCTACGCTGATGAAAGTTTTGAGCGGCGTGTATACAAGGGATGAAGGTTCGCTGAAAATTTTCGGAAAAGAGTACGGAGATTTGACACCGAAGCAGGCACAGGAGGCGGGCGTTGCGATTATCCATCAGGAGTTGAACATGTGCCGCCATCTTTCGGTGGCAGAGAACATGTTTCTGGGCCGTGAGATCAGTAAGGGCTTGTCACTGAACAACGCGAAGATGGAAGCGGAAGCAAAGAGGATACTGGATGACTTAAAAATTGATATCGACCCGAAACAGACCGTGGGCGATTTGCCGGTATCGAAACAGCAGATGGTGGAAATTGCAAAGGCGCTCTCTATCAATGCGAAGATCCTGATTATGGATGAGCCCACTTCATCGCTGACGGCGAGGGAGATCGAAGATCTTTTCCGAATTATAAAGAAATTAAAATCTGAGGGAAAAGGTATCGTATACATATCCCACCGTCTTGAAGAGTTACAGCATATTGTAGATCGTGTGACGATCATGCGGGACGGCCAGTATATCACCAGTATGGAGTTTGGCAGCGTCACGATGGAGCAGATTATCAGCTACATGGTAGGTCGGGAAATTAAGGAAAAGTTTCCGCGTGTAGAGTGTAAAAAGGGGAAAAAAGTATTTGAGGTGAAACATCTGAATGCCGGGAAGATGGTGCGCGACATCAATTTCTCCGTTTATGAGGGCGAGATTGTAGGTTTCGCGGGTCTGATGGGCGCAGGGCGCACAGAGACGACCAGAGCGATTTTCGGGGTTGACCCGAAGGAGAGCGGCGAGATCTATGTGGATGACAAAGAAGTGGAAATCAAGTGCCCCATGGATGCGATCAGAAACGGTGTTGTGCTGGCGCCGGAAGATCGGAAAAAAGACGGTCTTTGCACAAAGCTGAGTATCAGACATAATCTGGCGCTGCCGAATCTTGATATTGTCTGCAATAAGCTGGGCGTGATAAATAATGCGAAGGAGACTGCGTTGTGCGATAAGGCGGTGGAAGAGCTGCGGATTAAGACGCCGAGCATAGACGTGGATTCCGGAAATCTCTCCGGTGGTAACCAGCAGAAGGTAGTAGTCGGAAAATGGCTGGCAAGGGATTCCAGAGTGGTTATTTTTGACGAGCCTACAAGAGGTATTGACGTGGGCGCAAAGGTAGAGATTTACAATCTGATGAATGAGCTTAAACAGCAGGGTATCGCCGTGATGTTCGTCTCCTCGGAGATGCCGGAAGTCATGGGAATCGCAGATCGGATCATTGTTATGTGCGACGGCAGAATTACAGGAGAAGTCATGGCAAAGGATACGACACAGAACGAGATCCTGACACTGGCGACAACCTTTGAGGATAAGAAAATCAACAGCCAGAGCGGCAAGGAGGAAGTATAAAATGAACAACACAAAGCAGAGCCCCATTAAAAAGCTTTTGGCGGTTAAGGGAATGGGAGCGGCGCTCACCGCTTTCGTCGGCCTGATCATTATTTACATAGCATTCGGCCTGATCAATCCGGCGGTCTTTTCCGGCAATAACATTTTGAATTTGCTGCGATCCATGTCCAAATATCTGCTAATCGGTATCGCACAGAGCTACGTTTTGATCACGGGAAACATTGACTTGTCCATCGGTTCCATCGTGGCGATGAGCGCTATGATATCGGCGACACTTATGACAATGGGAATGAACCCGTTCCTGGCAGTTTTTATTGCCCTGATCTGCTGTCTGGTGATCGGTGTGATCAACGGCATTCTGGTAGGTAAGTTTAAGCTCCCGCCCTTCATTGCAACACTGGGCACGATGTTTGTGGGCCGTGGTATCGCGTACATGGTAAACAATAACCGTAATACAGACGCGATTGCGACGGGTATCGGCAAAGAAGCGGGCGACAGTTTCCAGAACTTCTTCTACTACGGAACAACGCTGGGTATTTACAATACCTTCTGGATCGCCATCATCATGTTTGTCATTTTCTTCTTCCTGCTTTCCAAGACAAGGACAGGAAGACACATATACGCCATCGGTTCCAACATTGACGCGGCAAAGCTTTCCGGCGTCAACGTGGTGGCGACGACCACAAAGACGTATCTTGTCAGCGCGGTGTGCTCCTGGGTAGTGGGATTGATTCTGTGTGCACAGGCCGGCATGGGTAACATGGAAGCAGGTAATATGTATGAGATGTACGGTGTTGCCGCAGGCGTAATCGGCGGTGTGTCACCTCTGGGCGGCACAGGTATTCTTTTGGGCACGCTGGCAGGTGCGGCGGTATGGCAGACTCTGGAGAATGGTCTTAATATGATTGGCGCACAGGTAGGTATCCAGCGTCTCGTAATCGGTATCATTGTGGTATTTGCGGTGTTGTTGGATCTGGTGCGCAGAAGCGGACAGTTTACCAAAAAGAAAAAAGGCTAAAACCGCATAAGCGGATAGCGATAGATAAAAAAGTCCAGCTAAGAAATGTCA
>DESQ01000022.1:21814-26498 GCA_002361355.1 Lachnospiraceae bacterium UBA3310 | reverse complement strand
CAAAAATGCTTGACCACAACAATTGTCAATATGAGACATGTGTCATCATTCGACCATCAACTGATATCATTCAGTTCCTGTCCAGACCATGCCTATCTGTCCAAAAGAAAATACCATGCGTTCAAAAGAGCTTATTTTTCATACTTAGGACACATCTGCTGACTAAAACAAGGGGGAATTTATATGGAAGTTTTATTCTGTTATGTTATCATATATTTAGTTGAAGCATTTATTCTCTGGCTATATTGCAATGATTTATTCACGGCAAAATACTCCTTCCGCCGAACAGCCACAGCTCTTTTCATTTTATACGGCCTGATGTTTCTCCTGTCTCTTTTAAAATGGTATTGGATAAATGGGTCTGTTTTTCTGATTGTCAACTTCATTTTTATCTATTTTTTTTATAATATCAACTGGTCTACTGCTCTATTTCATGCCGGAATTACAACAATTTCCATGACCCTTGGAGAACTGCTTTTGCTTTCCCTTTTTCCTGATTTTGCCAGACATTTTTATGAAGCCACCCCTGATACAACTCTCCTAATTATTTGTTCCATATTTAGCAAGTTAATCTATTTTTTTATTATTTACATACTGTCCCATCTTCCTGTTATCCGTACAAATAAAAAAGCAACAGGAGGTTATGGGTCTCTTGTGCTTGTACCGATTCCTCTTGTCACTTTTTTTATTGCAACCACACTTTTTGTCATTTATCATACCACAGACATTTCTGCCTCTCTCAACAATATGATTGCCATCTGCTCCATCCTCCTCCTTCTGCTCAATCTCCTCATCTGGTTCTTTTTCAGCCTCACTCAGAAACGAAATGAGGAGTTTACGGAATTACAGCTCCGTCTCACGAAAGAAAATGACATGGCTGAATATTATAAAATGTTGAGCATCCAGAATGAAAACAGAAGTATTCTGATCCACGATATCAGAAACAATCTCTATACCATCTCCAATCTCGCCAGGCAGAACCAACCGGCAGAAATTGTCGATTATATTGACAAGCTCGTACAGACTTCCAACCTGCAAAGTTCTTCCAGTTTACAACTATGCAGGAACACCACCCTCAACGCCATTCTCTGCCGCTACAAAGAAGAATGCAAAAAACAGAATATTTCCCTTATCATCGATTCTCTGGATGACAATCTCGATTTTATGACTACCAACGATTTAACCGCGCTCTTTTGCAATCTCCTTGACAATGCCATGGACGCCGCGTTCTGCGTCACGGATTCTTTCATCAAGCTCAATATATCCAAACAGGAAAACACTCCTTTTGTCCTTCTTTCTGTGAAAAATTCCTGCTCCCAAAATCCCATCAACATATTTGGAAAACTTCCTTCCCACAAAAAGGACGCCTCCCGTCACGGATTCGGCATGAAAAGTATACAGCGCACAATTGATAACTATGGGGGTGAGATGGAGTTTTATTATGAAGAAAATACAAGAACCTTTTGTGTGGTTATACGAATAAACTCGTAATTCACGCTAAAACCAGTTGCAAAACAAAAGTAAATCCTATAAAATAATTCACGTGCGGTATTCAAACATATAGATTCAAATGATGCATCCAGCATTGCCGAGGTGAATTATGAAAATACATACGAAAAAATTTAAGTCTTCCATACAGAAATTCATTTGTTTAAGTATCCTGTTGTTTCTGGGCGCTGCTAATGATGTCCATGCGGAGGAGCTGCCGGAGGCACAGACCGAAAATGCGACCGACGATGCGAGGCCGGATTACGTCATTTACGTGAACCGGGCCTTAAACTGTGTTACCGTAAAACAACAGGGCGAGGATGGTACTCTCACGCCGATACAGTCATTTGTCTGTTCCTGCGGACGGGAAGGTCATGAAACGCCGGAAGGCACTTTCCGGACATCGAATTACTACGAATGGCGCGAAATGGTAGACGGCACCTATGGCAGGTATGCCGTGCGCTTTAACGGGAAAATTCTCTTTCATTCCGCCCCCTATCTCGACGCGGCTCCTGACACTTTGGAATGGGAAGAGTATAACAAACTGGGGCAGAGCGCCTCTTTAGGCTGTGTCAGATTGTCCGTAAAAGATGTCAAGTGGATTTACGACAACTGTAAAGCGGGAACAGAAGTAGTGGTGTATTCCGACACTGAGACGGCGGGAGATCTTGGAAAACCGTCCGCAGCAAAAATAGACGCTGACTCTTCCTGTAAAAACTGGGATCCGACAGATACGGACGCCCGCAATCCATGGATCACCGGTGTGACAGAGTATGTTCCGTTTTCCGGCACCATAGATGAATTTGACTACATGGCATATGCCGACCGGTATCCGGATTTAAAAAATTTGTTCGGCTATGACAAAGAAGCTCTATACGATCATTATGTAAACTGTGGCATAAACGAGGGCAGAATCGCCGTCTCCTATTGAGGGACGGCGGTTTTCTTTCTTCTGACATGGGAGGTTATCAGCAGGGCGCAAAAGAAGCACCTTCAGAAGACTGATATCTTCCGTTGATGCCTCTCTTCTATCTTACTTCATCATAATGTGACCACATACGAACAATCTTTATTGTTCCCTCATAGTTTACTTTATCAATACTTACCGGCTCATTATATACCTGATAGACCAATCTATGTTGCAGATTAATTCTTCTGGAATAATAGCCATTCAAATTCCCTACCAGTCCTTCATACGGCGGCGGATTTTGAAAAGGATTTTCGGCTATAATATTTAATAATACTTTTGCTTTCCCATCAAGTCCCGCCCCTTTTAACAGTTTTTTATCCTTGTCAGCCTGCTTACTGAATCTTATGATATACACTTACCACTCCTCATTCGGCTCATATACCGAACACTCTTCTATCGGCTCTTTTCCTGCTTCGATAATGCTTTCCGTCATGCCTGGTATCGCGTTCAAATATAGAGTTTCCTGAATCGCATTCCAATCTTCTTCTGAAATAAGAACGCCATTTTTTCCCCGATTGTTTGTGATTGTAATTGGCTGACTACTGTTATTAACATCCGATAATATTTGATATATATTTTCTCTTGCTTTCGTTACGCTGATTGCAGTCATACTATCATCTCCCTTCTTTTATATTGTAGCGTACGTTTTTGCGTACGTCAACATATTCCTTCTATTATTGTTCTATAGTGTAAACATTTTTGCCTGCCAAATGCAAGCAGCACTGGCAAAAATTTTCATCCATATCACCCCAAACAAAAAGAATCCCTTTACCGGACTTTATAAGCCCCATATATGCCCTCCCGATCTATTATAATTAAGTAATTCCCCTGCCAGTCAAACTCATAGTAGGTATCCTCGGGAAGCTCCACAATCTGATTCTCTTCCTCATTTTCCATAACTCTGCTATAAATTTTAAAATCCCGCAAAAGATAAACTACCCCATCCTGATACCCTATGATTCTTGTGAGATTGTTCCACGGGCTGTACAGGATATCGCTTTCCCCTGTCTCTGGATCCAGTCTGAATAAAACGTCATATTGCAGTTCATCCTGCGGCGGATCCCATGACTCGCACCGAAAATTTTTAATCGCATGCGTCAGCCCAATGATCTCCCCCTTTTCCGTCATCAGCTTATCTGACTGCCTGACCGAAAAAGCAAATGCTGCCTCATCCAGAAAGTCGATCCTGTGTTCTTCCGAATCCCCTTCCACCCAATAAGAAGTATCACTCCTTTGATTTCCCAGTGAAATCAGTTTTCCACCTGCTCTTATTGTTGCTGTGTCCTTGGGCGCAGAGCTGAAAATATCCGGCCGGCCTTCCTTCTCCCCCAGCTCAATGATACGATACCTTTCTTTTTCTGTATCATAAGATCTCCTGATGCGCATTCCACGATATAGAACTGTCTGTTCCCTGCCTGTCCTGTCCTCTTTCGGAAACAGGGTATTTACCTCAACGCAGTCCGTTTTTAATTCACCGTCAATCGGGCAGATAAAATAGTGCTCCTCTTCATCATCCCCGTCGATCGTCAACAGCCAGTTTTTCGTTTCCCGTATAATTGCCACCATAGTCCCATCTGGCAGATAGGTAAGGCCGCACATACTGCATAGATCCTCTTTAGAAAGAATCTCTTCGTCTGTCTGCTTTTCAATGTCAAACCGCCTGATTGACCCACCCGGCATCACGGAATACATTTTTGTTCCTACGATCATTCCTGACCGTCCTGCCGCTTGTGTTGCTTCTAAATGGTATTCTTTGGTTTCTCCTGTCTCAAACGAGTAAAAGAAGATTTGATTGCCCCGCCAGTAAACGTAATCCTCCTCATCTCCTTTTATATTGCTCTCCGCGCTGAGTCGCACTACCGTATATTGATTCTCGCTTCGATCCCGGTAAGAACGGATACGATACTTCACAAAATAGGGCAAAAGCAGCGCTACTATCGCTACGATGATTATGGTAGTCCAAGAAACCCGTTTCATAACCGACCTCCTCTGTCCGAAACCTCTATGCCTCCTTCCTCTTCTCCCACTCTGCGTCGTCAATCCAATCGTTCCCGATGTCCCACTCGTCATCGTCGATCCAGTCATCTTCCGCATGATCGTCTGCAAACCTGTCTGCCAACGTCACTTCTGGCGACTCCGGCTCCTGCCAGTCTTCATCCTCGATCCAGTCGTCCTCCTCGCTATATTCGTACGCTTCTTCCTCGGCCTCTTCGTACTCTTCTTCCC
>DESQ01000022.1:0-21555 GCA_002361355.1 Lachnospiraceae bacterium UBA3310 | reverse complement strand
GTACTCTTCTTCCTCAGTCTCTTCGTACTCTTCTTCCCCGGCCTCTTCGTACTCTTCTTCCTCAGCCTCTTCGTACTCTTCTTCCCCGGCCTCTTCGTACTCTTCTTCCTCAGTCTCTTCCTGTCTTCTCTTACGATAGAAGAAAATGCCGCATCCGGTGCCAACCGCTATAATACCGACAATCCCGCCTATCACAATCCATCGCATTGCGTGACTTCCTGTGTCCCCGGTAACCGCGCCGTCAGGGACAGCCGTTCCCGCCATAGAGACAGGGCTCACAATAATCACATAACTGGAAGCATGTTCCATATCGAACTCTGCGATTCCGTCGCTGTCAATCATTGCGTCGCAAATAAATTCTAATGTCTCTGCGTCCTCATTATAGTAAAATAAATTCGCGTACCATCCCTCATACATCGGATCCAGCGCAACCCTCAAAAGCGGATGAAAGCCAAACGATCCGTCATGAGCCAGCGTAAATTCCAAATACTTATTTCCATCTAAAATTGCTTGTATAAGTTCCGTTGGAACGTTCTCTGTCCCCAGCGATATTCCCATATCCACTTCCGCTATCGTATTCGGATCAACCTCGTCAATATCAATACTCCATGTGGCATACTTGCCCATGTTAAGCAAAAGATCCAGATTCTGATCTTTCGCCATCTGCAATATTTCGGACGTTAATATTGTCGTATCGTCCATAGACATGGTTACCGCAGGTTTAGAATAACTCTCCTCCTCTTCCTGCGCCTCAACCTTTTCCTCTGCTGTCTCGTCGTCAGCATTCTTGCGTTCAGACCGCCTGCTCTGGCTGGTTACCTCCGTTTTCTTCGTTGACTGACTGCTGCCCGCCTCATTTTGTGCCGGCTGGCTGTTGCCCGCTGCTGTTTCCTGTGCCGGCTGGCTGCCGCCCGCTGCTGTCTCCTGTGCCGGCTGGCTGCCGCCCGCTGCTGTCTCCTGCGACGGCTGGCTGCCGCCCGTTGCTACCTGCGGCTGGCTGTTGTCCGTTCCGCTCTGTACTTGCTGGTTATTGCTGTCTGTCCCGTTCTGTGCCTCATCCTTTTTCGACTGGTTATTGCCGGACTTTGCGCCGTCCCCTTTGTCCTTACTCTTTGTCGGTTCTGTATTTTTCGGCAGTTCCTTCAACGGCGCACCTGCATTCGAAGAGCCCGCTGTGGTGCTCGTATTACCACCGGAACTTGTGCCGCCGCTTCCACTTTCCGTCCCTGTGCCCGTATTGCTTCCAGAATCCGTTCCGCTTCCTGTCCCCGTATTGCCGCCGGAACTTGTGCCGCCGCTTCCGCTTCCCATCCCTGTGCCCGTATTGCTTCCAGAATCCGTTCCGCTTCCTGTCCCCGTGCCCGTATTACCGCCGGAACTTGTGCCGCCGCTTCCACTTCCCGTATTGCTTCCAGAATCTGTTCCGCTTCCTGTCCCCGTGCCCGTATTGCCGCCGGAACTCGTACCCTCATCTTCGTCCGGTTTTGACGCTTCACCGGCCACCTGTACGACAAGCGGAATGTGTTTCACGGGATGATAATTATTTTCATCCGGATTATAAATCACATAAAAGGTATACTCGCCCGACTCCTGCAATTTTGTTTCCGTATCGCTCTCCCAGACAAATCCGTCAGGAAGCACGATCTCCCCCAGCGTCAAGCCGGCGGAAACTTTCAGTTCCTCCGGCATTTTGCACGCCGGAACTGCCTTGCTAACCGTAAAACTGAGATTTCTCGTAACCGTATTGTACTTTGTGGTATCTTCCGGCGTATAAACCGCCTCAAAGGAATGCGTGCCCGCTCCTATACTGGTATTCTCTTTTACCCATTTCCATCCGTCCGGCAACGAAATGTCTGCCAGACGCAATCCCTCCCTATAAGTACCGGGGGACAATGTGGGTGTCGCCACATCGGGGTCAGCCTTTACCACTGTTACCGTACATACCGCCGTCCCCGTTCCGCTTCTGGTACAGCTTATGACTGCGCTTCCCGGCGATATTGCCGTAACCTTTCCCACACTGTCCACGGTCGCTACAGAAGGGTTATCGCTGCTGAAAGTCATATTGCTGATGTAATCAACCTTAGAACCGTTTATACAGGGTATCAGCTTAACGGTTTTATTGACCTGCAGGCCGCTTACCGTTGTCTGATCCAGCGTAATGGTATCTGTCATGTTTGGTTTGGAGCAGGGCGATGCAGGCATATTACTGTATACCGGAATTTTAAATACGAAGCCGTTCTCCAGCGCACCCGCACTGTTGTAAGCATTCCGGATCTTGGAAGCCTCAGAATCGGGCGCCTGAATATTCTGCATGTACTGATGGGTAAAATTCGCGTGGTATCCGCTTGCAACATTAAACTTCTCTAAATAGAGCGTATCCTGCCCTTTCAGAATATAATTTGCGCCTATCACACGTGCGCCGCCATTAAGCGACTTATAACGTGTATTCCACCCCTGTTCTTTCGCTTTTTTCAGACCGCTTTGAATGACCAGCGCATCCGTCTTTCCGGAAGCGCCCACATTGAAATAATTGTAATATCCCTCATAGCCAGGATAAGCGCCTGATATCAATGGAGAAGTGCCCTTCCCCTGCTCCTGCAATACTCTGCTGGCAAGATGGAAGGGGCTGACCCCCGTCGATTGCCCGATCTCGTTAAAAGCCTGTGCGTATGTTCTGCTGTCCCCCGGAATGGTGGAAGACATGAAAGAATTTTTCAAAATCTCCTGAACCGCTGACGCCGTGTGATAAGAGTCATTGTATGTCAACTGTTCAAACTGAAAAACAGCCGGATCCGTCAAGAAGTTTCTCGGATCCATATAATATTTGAGGATGCCCTCAGACGCATAGCTCCATCCCTGTCCATATATGCCGTTCTGCCAGGATCCCGAACTGGTTGACGGAATCAGACTTTTATCCCCCATTTCCCTGGATATGGCTGTGTTCCAGTCGATTCCTGTATCCATTCTGACAAAAATCCAATTCGGATGCTTTGCTTTCAACCCATAGAGCGCATTCTGATAAGAGGCGGGAAACTGATCCACATCAGGATAGCTGGCAGCCGCCCTCCTGCTTCTCATCATCTTAGGCGCCGGGGGAAGCACAATATAGGTCTCCTCCCACTGTAAAAAATCTTCGTCGGAGGCTGCCAGATAGCCCCGCTCTATGTAGCCTGTATATTCTGTCCCATTCTGATAAAAGAGGGCCTGATACCAGACATTGCCGGATTCATCCAACTCTGCATCCATAATCTGCACGGACTGTCCGCTGACCACGGTTTGCACAGTATCCGCATCCGGGGCAGCCCCGGTCTTCACCTCGTATGTATCGCACAGATAGACCAGCGCCAGAATGCTCTTATTCTCTATGATGTCCTTAAGGGCGCTCTTTGCTTCCTCCAGTTCGGGAATCATCCCCTTCTCCACCGGCACCTCTACGGTGATGGTCGGAATCTCTATGGTATCCGCCGCGGAATCCGCAACCGCATACAGCGTTTCATCCCATTTCGGATAGAAGGTATAGCGTTCCTGTTTTGTCTCCTCAAAATCCTCCTCGCTCTCCCAATCTACCTCTAAACTGGCAGATGCCTCTTCTCCCTCCATCCATACGGTAAGCGTTTCCGGAAACAGCTCTGCCAACTCGTCCAGACCCGGTTTCTCCATGCAGGATATAAGCGCATCCTCCTCCGTAAGCGGCTCAAATGCAGTGATATAGGTAACGGTCGTTTCCCCTTCGCTGGCAGAATCCTCTTCCGGCATTTCCTCCGCCGCCGTATCCTCTTTTGGTGATTCTTCCTCCGCTGTGGTCTCTTCCGCCGCAATCGCCGCGCAGGGAGGCAAAAGTCCGACAATCACCGCCATGGCGCAGGCAGCAAATTTGATATGATTTCCAGTCCGCCAGATTTTTCTCATAGGTATCTAAATCCTTTCGCTTTCGCAAATGAACCGCATTATGTTAACATAATATAATGTACCATTTTTTGGTACATTATGTCAACTTAATCATATCAAATATTCTCTTTTTTCTTAAAAATTTATCTTTTCTTTCCTTTTTTCTCCAAACATAGGCACACGACCGCCACAGCCAGCAAAATCACACAGCCCCAGGGCGTAAATAAGACCGCCTGCACCATCTGCACATGCGCCACAGTGTACACCGCCAGATTCGCCACGGCATGAAAAAGAAAGGGAATAAAAAATTTCCCGCTCCGCTCATACAGATACGCCATGAGGATTCCCATAACCATACCGTAGACGCCCTGCACTATGTTCCCGTGAAATGCGCCGAAGAAAAGCGCCGACGCCACAATGCCGATGACAGGGCCAAAAAGACGCCGTAAGCGGTTATAAATAACGCCCCGGAAAAGCACTTCCTCCGCCAGCGGAGAAACCAGGCCATAGAGAACCAGCCCGATCCCGAAAGCCACACCATACTGATGATCCGCCACTTTCTGATAGGATGAAGAGTTTTGAGAAAAACCCGTTAAGGTAAGCAGCGCATTGAGCCCTAAAGAGGCACTGACAGCAAAGATGACCGTCACGGTCAATTCCAGGATCCGTTCCCGTCCGGAAGCCGCTGCGGCCCTCTCTGTTTTTTCTTCCGCCCGCGTCCGCAGCTCTCTTTTTAACATCGGAAAAAGAACCAAAACGCCGGCCACTGAACACAGCCCACCGACTACGCCTGTAACTGTCGCGGCCTGCGCCGTCATAAACTGCCCGTATGCCCCGCCGAAGCGTTTCACCGTGGCCTGATACAGGAAAGCCAGCATCAGATAAACCGCATTGTAGACCAGATAATATACGATAAATGGGAACAGTACTTCCCATGCTTTTCGGAAAGAAAATTTTTCATTTTTCATATCCCATCTCCCATAAGAATCCCTTGACATTTTCCCCGTATCATCCTATAGTAAGGAAAGCGGATTTGTCCGCCGCGGCAAAAAGCCGCACAACCGAATAACTTGCTAGGGGAGCTTTTGCTGAGATTGAGCCCGCGTGCCAAATGCGCCGGGACTCTAACCCTCATTACCTGATGCGGTTAATACCGTCGTAGGGAAGCGCTGATAACGAAAGTCTGCCGCAGTTTTTCTGCGACATGCGTCGTTACCGTTCCCCTCCTTGCTATTCTAAAGACAAAGGAGGATTTTTTATGTTCTACAGTTTAATGCTCTACAACGCAGTAACGGACGAAGCGGGAAACATCGCCAGCTACGTCCCCACCACTCTTGGCAAGGTACTGTTAGCTGCCGTTCTTGCCGCACTTCTTGTCGGCGCCATTCTCTTTGCAAAAAAATATGCCGCATCGCAAAACGCGGAAGCTGACAACACCGCTAAAAAGAGCGGGAAGCTGACCGTCAAACAGCTTGTGTTCTGCGCCATGTCGCTTGCGCTTGGCACTCTTTTATCGGAAATCAAAATCATCGACTTTCCCTGGGGCGGTTCTGCAACGCTTCTGTCCATGCTGGTGATCTGTCTGCCAGGCTATCTGTTCGGTCTTGGGGCAGGGCTTTTGACCGGCGTCGCCTACGGCGTTTTGCAGATTATCATTGACCCCTACATACTCTTTCCCCTGCAGCTTGTGATGGACTATATTCTGGCCTTCGGCGCGCTTGGACTTTCGGGATTGTTTGCCAGTTCCAAAAACGGGCTGATCAAAGGCTACATTGCAGGGGTTCTTGGCCGCTATGTATTCGTGGTACTCTCCGGCTGGATCTTTTTTGCCGAATACGCCTGGGAGGGCTGGGCACCGCTGCCTTACTCCCTGGTCTACAACGGTATTTATGTCTTTGCGGAAGCGGCAATTACGCTGGTGCTTCTTGCCATTCCCGCCGTGCGTAAAGGCATCGGCGCCGTCAAAAAGATGGCATTGTCCTGATCCCCCTCTATAGCAATACACTCAAAAAGAGCAAAAAAGCCACCCCTGCCATCACGCCCGCGTGCCGTTTCCAGGTCAGGCTCAAATAACCGATAAACTCCCGGATCAATGCGTTCAGGGTAAAATACCATTTCGTTTTTGCCCCGTATCCCACGCATTTGATCCCTTCCCTCTTTGCCAGGATCAAGGCCCGAAAGACGTGATAGGCAGTGGTGACAACAATAATTTTAGGCTGTTTTCCCGCTCTCTTCTCCATCAATTCTCTGGAAAATCTCAGATTTTCCTCTGTCGACGTGGAACGCCGCTCCACCACAATCTTGTCCTCATCCACCCCTTTATCCTTCACATAAGCCGCCATGGCTTCCCCCTCCGGAATCTCCTCTCCGGGGCCCTGTCCCCCGGACAGAACCAACTTTGCGTCAGGATTTTTCGCCAGAAGCGCCACTGCCTTATCCAGACGGGCAGCCAAAAGGGGCGTCACTCTCTTCCCCTTAATTCCCGCGCCCAACACTATGATATAATCCGCATTTTGGCACTTCTTTATATGGAACAGGTTGAGCAAAGCGGACAGGGTATACATTGCCATCAGCGCCAGCAGATAAACCGCGCAGAAGGAAATCACCGCGTAGCATGCCGCTCCAAAGCTCCTCTTCTCCAGATGATTGAAGAAAGGCCACACCACAAGGTAGGCGCAAAGCAGCACCGCAAACAACAGGGACAGTAAGTTCGACGCCTTAAATCCCTCCCTGCGTAACAGCCTGAATCCCTCCACCAAAAACAGTAAAATAAGCAATGCCGGAAAGACGACCACAGAGCATGCTGCCAAAATAATGGCAAACACCGCCAGACCAAGCAGCGCTTTATGTTCTCCCAGCCAGTCCACATATACGGGCGAGAGCAGAACAAGGGAAATCAGGATGCTCGCCATCAGTATAAAAAAGGAGATGCCGCTCCACAGTGTCCGCGGCTCCCGCAGCATAATCAATAGAAAAATACCAAGCGGTATAAAAGTGAAAAGCAGCGCCAATGTTGTCATCGTCTTTGTATTCTCCCATTCTCTTTTCTTCTGAAAATCTGTTGATACCCGTATGTGAGATGTGCCTTTCTGTGGGCGCATCTCGTATTGCGGCAGGATTCGCACTGCCCGCAATATGTCTCCTGTCGTTTTTTTGACAGCGTCGTATAAAACGCCACCGTCTTTTTGGGTGTGAGCATATAGGCCTGATTGTAGGAAATATCCTGGGGCTTTAAGACCTCAAACAATGCCTTCATCTCCTCAATGGGCACCGTATCCCCGATAAAGGCAAACTGCCCGGCCCATAGGCCATAATGGTCATAAATTTTCTCTGCACTCTGTTCATAAGCATTTCCCAAAAGCTCCATGGCAATACATTCGATCATGTAGCTCTCACTCAGTCTGCCTTCCTCCGTACAGATCCTTTGTAAATCATCTACCCCGTCGCCCAGCGTCACCAAAACCGCCAGCCGGGACTGCTCCTCTTCCCTGCACGGCGCATAGTAGAGCGCCGGCTTTGCCTCAAAAAGCAGCCGCTTTGTAAGAGCGCGAATCTGTGCCTCATCGCTCTCCCTGAAATGATAGCGGGACAAAATCTGCGCATAAGCACTCTCCTCTATATAGGGCTTTAGTTTTTCCCGCATAAGCTCCTCCGCTGTTTTCTCTGTACATAAATGAAAAAGCCCCACCTGAATCTGTCTCTTTCAGATGGGGATTCCGATTTTCCTATTCAATACTGTCCGCAAACCTACGCTGTCATGAACATCTCGTAAGCGTTGATCGCCTGCTGCATACGGAAATTCGTGATATCGCTTCCCGCACTGCCACTCCCCATGTTCATATCCGCCGTCTGGGCATTTTCCACGGCTGCCGCATCTTGCGTCTGTTCAGGCATAACAGCCCCCGCACGGTCAAACTTCACTGCCGCATCCTGCGTCTGCTCCGCTGTCCCATCTGTCTGCGGCTTCATAACTTTCGCCGCATTGCTTCTGCCGCGCTGCATCTGCATCTCGAGCATTCCCTGAAAATCCAGTGTCTGCCCTCTTTTCAGCGGATTTTCATTTTCCGCCTTCGTAAGGCCGCTGTAATCGATCTTCTTATCCAGCACATCATCCGAAATTCTGGACAGTCTGTTCATGCTGGCAGGACTTATCGCATTCACCTGATACACATAAGGTTGAAAACTGATCGCTCCGATTGTCATACTTCATTCCCTCTTTACTTTGACACAACTTTTCCGGTTCATTATTCGGGATCATTCCCTTTTTTATCATAAAACTTCTTTCCCAAATATACAAGTAAAATTTTGTAACTACCGTTCCGCTTTGATTTCCACGTCCACAGCTTCCATCTCCTGCCGCATCATCTTCGCGTTCTTATAGACTCTGGAGACAATCCAGATATTGGAAAGCCCGTCATAAATGAGGAAAATGCCGATCAGCATGACCACCGTATCTATGGCTGTGAAAGGCCTGCAGACCAACAGCACGCCAAATCCTACCGTGAGCACACCCATGAGAAAAGCAATCCACCATCCAGCATATTTGTCCCGCCACAGTTCCATTGCTTGTTTTAAGTTATGTAAACCATGTATCGCAATCACAATTCCCACGATAATCGGGATAATTGCCAGTACCGTATCCGGTTTCATGACAATCCAGGCGCCCACCACCACCAGAACAATGCCGAATACCAGATTGACCTGCGCATACATGCTGCCATCCCTCATGGCAAAATATTCGATGATCCGCATGACGCCGGCCACAAGCAGCACTGCGCCCACGGCGGTACAGACAATCCGGATGGACAATCCCGGCCGGAAAACCAGAACCAGACCGAGAATGACACACAGAAGGGAAGAAACCACCACATTCGTCTTGATTTTTTTCAATAAGCTTTCCATCATCTTCGCTCCTTTCTCTTCTTTCTCGCAAACCGTACCAGACGGTAAATCAAAAAGCCGAGTGACGCGCCCAGACAGTTTAAGAGAATATCATCCACATCAAATGCGCCGAAGGCGCTGAAAAGCTGAAACACTTCGATTCCGAGCACAAACACGAAGGCATTTAAGAGCATCACAAAAAAATGCTCCCCGTCTCTTGCCACCATGGGAAAGAGAAACCCAAAAGGGACAAACGCCAGCACATTGCCCGCAAGATTCTCCACACTATTCAGTTTATACGCATAATCTATATACATTTTTATTGTTTTAAAAGGCGTAAAGTTCGCCGTGGAAAGTCCCTGCCATATAACGCCCCTTCGCCAGCCGGCTGCCAGCGCAAGCAAATCTCTGTAGGGATATTTAAAAATTATGACCTTTATAACAACCAAAATGTAAATAGCAAAAAAGAGTTTTAGCCAGTTTCTTTTTTGCACAGGCATACTCCCCGCTGTCTATTTAGGATTTTGACTTCTTCTTGTCAATATACTTCTTTAGGATGCGCGGCTCCTCAATCTTGATCTGCGAGGCTTCATGAAGCTGCTCCGCCGCCGCTCTCTTTTGTTCTGTCTCCTGCTTATATATATCCTTTGTCTCTCTTTCGTATTCCTCCACCACTGTCATATCCTCCGGCCGGATCTTTCGGAAATGGTTGAATCCTGCCACCAGAATGCGCAGGCTCTGCCTTGTCGTGTCAAAAACGCCCTCCTCATAAAGATTGACCAGAATAATGCCGATGGGAACTGCCAGAATCATTCCAAGCACGCCCGCGGCCCGGTATCCGATGTAGAGCAAAAACAACGTCGGTATGGCGTCCATGCCGATGGAATCCCCCACAATCTTCGGCTGAATCACCTGCCGCACAAGCTGCCCGATCAACCAGATTGCAAGAAGACCAAACATCATCCTGTAGTTGTTCGACAATAATTCAATGACCGCCCAGGGCAGCATAACCGTCCCCGTACCAAATACCGGAAGAAAATCCAGAACCGCTATGCCAAACGCCACCAAAAATGCATAATCCACACCCAGAATCATCAAACCGATGACCAGAAGAATATAAACCCAGCACTCAATCTTAAACTGCGCCCTGAAATATCCTCCAACCGCATTCCGGAAACTGCTGCGGATCAAATCCAGATGGTAGCGCACCGAAGCCGGCACATACTTCTCTGCCGCAGCGGACATATACCCTTTATCCGCCACAAAGAAGTAGGCGGAGAGCAGGCAGATCACTACACTTAGAAAAATGTCCGGAATCTGCTTCGCCACATTTCCCACTGCCTCGAAAGAAGGCAGCTCGCCTCTGCCCATAATACTTTCCGCATAATCGCCAAGCTCAAGGAGGACATCGTCAATCGTCGCCTGCATATCCGCAGGCATCCTGTTATAAACGCCCTGCAGGTTCGCGCCCACCTTATTAAACTCCGTCAAAATAGAATTCCAGATATTCGGCAGCTCATTGACAAAATTGATGCCCTCTTTGACCAGCTTTGCAAGGAGCAGATATACCAGCAATACCACCACCGCCAGCACGGCCACAATCACCACCGCCGTCATGGCTTTGCGCTTGACTTTCAGCTTCTTCTCAAAAAAATGCACCACCGGGGAAGCGATCAGGGAAATGACCCATCCTACAATAAACGGCATAAAGAACCAGATGCATCTTGGCAGAAGAAAAATGCACAGAAGTACAATCGCCAATGCTGTAAAGAGATTCAGCACCACTTTCAAATATAACTTAATGGCATTCCTCATAGGCTCTCCTTTAGTTCGTGTCCTCCATCAACCTATCCAGCAGATCATATATCTCCTCTCTCCCCTGTTTATTGAGGGAAGAATAAGGTATGACAGTTGTGTCATCTACAACGTCAAGTGTGTCACAAATGAGTTTTACCTGCTTCGCCACCTGACTGCGCTTAATCTTATCCAGCTTCGTCGCTATAAGGATCGGCTGATAACCCCGGTCTAAAATCCAGTCGTACATAATCCTGTCATTCTCCGAGGGCGCGTGCCTGATATCAACGAGCAGAAAAACCGCACGAATTTTTTTTGACTGATGCAGATAATCCTCAATCATTTTGCCCCACTGCGCCTTCACCTTCACGTTGGCGGTGGCATAGCCATAACCGGGCAGATCTACAAAATACATCTCATCATTGATATTATAGTAGTTGATCGTCTGTGTCTTTCCGGGTGAAGAGCTGGTGCGCGCTAACGACTTACGGTTCATCAGCCCGTTAATCAGGGAAGATTTTCCCACATTGCTCTTTCCCGCAAAAGCAAACTCCGGCAGCTTGTTTTCGGGAAGTTTGCTGGTGATGCCGCAGACGGTCTCCAGATTTACGTTTTTAATGACCATTCTCTTGTCCTCCCCCGGACAGCAGGGCGTACCGCGCCACTTCCTCCATCGTCTCCACAAAAAGGATCTCCAGTCCCTCCTTGATCTCCTCCGGAATTTCCTCGATATCCTTCTCATTCTCCCTCGGCACAAGGACGGTTTTGACCTCCGCCATTTTCGCCGCCAGTATTTTTTCCTTCAAGCCGCCGATGGGAAGCACCCTGCCCCGCAAAGTGACCTCTCCGGTCATCGCCAGATCGGCGCGCACGGGCGTCTGGGTCACAGCCGAGAGAAGCGCTGTCGCCATGGTGACGCCTGCGGACGGGCCGTCTTTCGGCACTGCCCCCTCCGGAATATGGATGTGAAAATCCTTCTTCTTATAAAAGTTGTCCGCAATCTTATAAGTGCCGCTGACGGAGCGCACATAGCTGAGTGCTGTTCTGGCGGACTCCTTCATCACATCCCCCATTTGACCTGTCAGGTCAATTTTCCCCTCTCCGGGCATCATGTTGACCTCAATCTCAAGGGTATCGCCTCCCACACTCGTCCATGCCAAACCTCTGACAATACCCACAGCAGGCTTTTCATTGATCTTTTCCTGCCTGTACTTTGGCTTGCCAAGATAGTGTTCCAGACTCTCAGGAGATACTTCTATTTTCTCCGTCAGTTTCTTTTTCCTGCGGGCAAGGATTTCTCTTGCCTCCTTCCGGCAAACCGCGCCGATCTGACGTTCCAGCCCTCTGACGCCCGCCTCCTTGGTATAGAAGCGGATGATATCGTGAATCGCCTCGTCGCAAAAAGTCAGTTCCTCCGGTTTGATTCCGTTCTTCTTAAGCGTCTTCGCCACAAGATGCTCCTTCGCAATATGGAATTTCTCATTGGCAGTGTAACTGTTCACCTCTATGATTTCCATGCGGTCAAGCAACGGCCGTGGAATCCCTTCACGGCTGTTAGCCGTCGCGATGAAGAGCACCTCCGACAAATCAATGGGGATCTCCACATAATGATCGCGAAAGGCATAATTCTGCTCGCCGTCAAGCACCTCCAAAAGTGCCGAAGAGGGATCGCCCTTGTAGTCGCTGCCCAGTTTGTCAATCTCATCCAAAAGCATCAGCGGATTTTTCACGCCCGCCTGTTTTAAGGCTGCCACCACCCGTCCCGGCATGGCGCCCACATAGGTCTTGCGGTGTCCTCTGATCTCCGCCTCGTCCCGCACGCCGCCAAGACAGATTCTTACATACTGCTTGTGAAGTGCTTCCGCCACACTCTTTGCCACGGAGGTTTTGCCCGTGCCGGGCGGCCCCACCAGACAGATAATCTGGCTGCCGGCCTTCCCCGTCAGCATACGCACTGCCAAAAATTCCAGCATACGCTCTTTGACCTTCTCCAGCCCGTAATGCTGCCCGTTCAGTATTTTTTCCGCTCCGGCAAGATCCCTGCTGTCCCGTGACGCCTTATCCCACGGAAGCTCCAGCAATGTCTCGATATAGGCACGCTCCACCGCGCTCTCGGAACTGCTGCCAATCACATTTTTATAGCGGGCAATCTCCTTGCAGATCTTTTCCTTCACCGCAGGCTTCGCTTTCAGCTTCTCCACCTCTCCCAGGAACTGCTCCACATCGGAATCGGTATTATTCTCCCCCAGCTCCTCCTTGATATACTGCATCTGCTCCCGCAGGATATAATCCCGCTGGTTCTTATCAATCCGTCCGCGAATATCCTTCGCCAGACTGTTTTTAATGCGGATGACTTCCACCTCTCTGGCGAGAATCCCCGTCAAAATGGTAAACCGCTCCCGCACCGATATAGCGCCCAAAACCTGCTGCTTGTCAGCCACTGCAAGAGGCATGTTGATGGCTATGCTGTCAAGAAGCTTTCCCAGCTCCATCCCTTCCTCAATCTGATCCTGCACTGCCTTCCCCACCTTG
This sequence comes from Lachnospiraceae bacterium UBA3310, assembly GCA_002361355.1. Classification (GTDB taxonomy): domain Bacteria; phylum Bacillota; class Clostridia; order Lachnospirales; family Lachnospiraceae; genus UBA3282. Next base: position 8,460 of record DESQ01000022.1, on the reverse strand, counting down.
GGATAGCAGGCGCCGTAAGCCTCCAAAGTCTCTTTGACCGTTCTGGTCATCGCTTCCGCAGCTATCTCGTCAATATCCGTATTGTCGTCTTTTTCATATGACACCTGTGTCACGATGCCGTCATCGGACTGCGTAAACTCCTGAATACGCGCTCTTGAAACACCTTCCACCAGCACGCGTAAAATCCGTTCGGGGAGTTTACTGACCTGCCTGATCAATACAACCGTCCCAACATCGTAAACATCATCCTTGCCGGGATTCTCCTGATTGATATCCTTCTGGGTCACCACCAGCAATCTCTGGTCTCCCAACATCGCCTGCTCCACCGACAAGACAGACGCATCCCTGCTCAAATCAAAATGAATCACCATACCCGGCAGAATCGTAAGTCCCCTTAACGTCACCGTGGGGAGCTGCCTGTTCCAGTTATCCATAAAATCATTCCTTTTTCGGTAGTACCAGAAACGCCGCCAAATCTGGCGACGTTTATCTTCTTAATTATCATTTTGCCTGTAACAATCTGTCGCGGTATCTCAGGCGCGGCTTCTCCTCGCCGTCCACCGCTTTCTTCGTAAGAATGCACTCCGCAATGCTGTCGTCCGAAGGGATCTCGTACATCACATCCATCATCACTTTCTCCACGATAGAACGCAGGCCTCTGGCCCCGGTCTTTCTTTCGTGGGCAAGTTTCGCGATCTCCTCCACCGCATCCTCCTCCACGGAGAGTTTCACCTCGTCGAAAGCAAAAAGTTTCTTGTACTGCTTAATCAGCGCATTTTTCGGCTCCTTCAAAATACGAACCAGCGCCTCCTTATCCAGTCCGTCCAGAGCCACGGTCACCGGTACACGACCGATAAACTCCGGAATCAACCCGAATTTCATGAGATCCTGCGGCGTCACTTCCTTTAAGATCGCCCCGATCTCCTTACCGCTCTTCTCCGCAACCTGTGCGTTAAATCCGATGGAATGACGATCCAGTCTCTCCTCGACAATTTTATCCAGTCCATCAAAAGCGCCTCCGCAAATAAAGAGGATATTCGACGTATCAATCTGCAAAAGCTCCTGATGCGGGTGTTTCCTACCTCCCTGCGGCGGCACGCTGGCCACCGTCCCCTCGATGATCTTAAGAAGCGCCTGCTGGACGCCTTCGCCCGACACATCTCTGGTGATGGAAACATTTTCACCTTTCTTTGTAATCTTGTCAATCTCATCAATGTAAATAATACCGTACTGTGCCCGGTCGATATCATAATCCGCCGCCTGAATCAGCTTGAGAAGAATGTTTTCCACATCCTCGCCCACATAGCCCGCCTCCGTCAGCGTTGTGGCATCCGCAATCGCAAAAGGGACATTGATGATCTTGGCAAGCGTCTGCGCCAGATAAGTTTTACCCGAACCAGTGGGGCCGATCATAATGATATTGCTCTTTTGCAGCTCCACCTCGTCCTCATCCACAGGTGCCGTCACCCTCTTGTAGTGATTGTAGACAGAGACCGCCATCACTTTCTTGGCTTCCTCCTGACCGATCACATACTCGTCGAGGAAATTTTTAATTTCCACCGGCTTTAAGAGATTGATCTCCAGCTCTTCCGCCACCGGATCCTCCTCATACTCTTCCTCTATGATATCCGCGCAGATGTCCACACACTCGTCACAGATATAGACGCCGCCGGGGCCGGCAATCATCTTCTTGACCTGATCCTGCGTTTTATTACAAAAAGAACATCTCACTTTTTCCTCAGAAATCTTTCCTGCCATCATAATCCTCTTTCCAAAGCATTTAAACTCTCGGAGAATGCCTCTTTTCAGGCATTCTCCTGCGCGAGACTTGGAACTTCCAAGTCAGCTATGCTGACTTTGCGATGCAGCCTCTGCTGCGAGTGATTAGAAGTTCTTCTCGCGTTAGCCTTCCGTGTTGGCATGGCTGGTGATAATGCGGTCAATCAGCCCATATTTCAGCGCTTCCTCCGCGCTCTTCCAGTTATCTCTCTCCGTATCTGCCATAATCACTTCGAAATCCTGTCCCGTATTCTGGGCCATAATTCTTGCCATCTTTTCCTTGGTCGCAAGGATATGCTTCGCCGTGATCTCGATCTCGGTTGCCTGTCCCTGTGCACCGCCCGCCGGCTGGTGAATCATAATCTCCGCGTTTGGCAGCGCCATTCTCTTACCCTTCGTGCCGCCCGCAAGGAGAAACGCTCCCATGCTTGCCGCCATGCCGATGCAGACGGTTGACACATCGCACTTGATAAACTGCATCGTATCATAAATCGCCATACCCGCGGTGATCACGCCGCCGGGGCTGTTGATATAGAGACTGATATCCTTCTCCGGATCCTCAGACTCCAAAAAGAGAAGTTCCGCCACAATCACGCTGGCGCTGGCATCGTTTACTTCCTCTCCCAGAAAAATGATTCTCTCCTTCAACAGTCTTGAATAAATATCGTAGGAACGTTCTCCCTTGGATGTCTGCTCAATGACATAAGGTATTAAAGCCATATGTTACACCTCCATCAAATGAATTTGCCTTACTTTTTCTCCTTACTTGCCGCCTTGCTCTCCTTCGCATTCTCCGCAACGAACTCAGCCGCCTTTCTGACCGCCAGATCCTGCATAATGCTCTTCTTGTCCCGCTCCCTCATAAGCTCTTTTACCTTGCCTACTTCCATCTGGTAAACGTCGGCCATGGTCTTTAACTCTTCCTCGTAATCTTCCTCAGTAGCCTCCAGATTCTCGGCTTTAGCCACCGCCTCCAGAACAAGTCTGGAACGAACCCGTTCCTCAGCCTGCGGTTTTACCTGTTCCACCAACTGCTGATAACTCGAACCGGTGAGTTTTAAGTACTGCTCCATAGAAATGCCCTGCATGGTGATGCGCTGTGCGAACTCATCCACCATCTGCTTCTGCTGGGTCTCCAGCATTGCCTCGGGGATCTCCATCTCGGAAGCCTCCACTGCAGCCTTCACCGCAGCATCTTCTCTCTCTCTCTTCGCATCTTTTGCCTTCTGCTCTTCCAGATTCTTCTTCACATCCTCACGGTACTCAGCTAACGTGTCAAATTCGGATACATCGCTCGCGAACTCGTCATTTAACTCAGGAAGCTCTTTCTTCCGAATCTCCTTCACCGTACACTTAAAGACAGCTTCTTTCCCCTGCAGATGCTCCGCCTGATAATCCTCGGGGAAGGTAACCTTCACCTCAGTCTCCTCACCGATCTTCGCACCCACAAGCTGCTCCTCAAAGCCCGGTATAAATGCGCCGGAGCCGATGGTCAGGGGATAATTTTCTCCCTTTCCGCCCTCGAAAGCCACGCCGTCCACAAATCCCTCAAAATCCAGCGTTGTCATATCGCCGTCCTCCACCGGACGGTCATCCACCGTGATATTTCTGGCATTGTTCTCACGCTCTTTCTCGAGCTGTGCGTCCACTTCCTCGTCAGTCACTTCCGTCTCGATCTTGTCAATCTTTACACCCTTATACTTGCCCAGCTTTACTTCCGGCTTAAGTGCAACCGTAGCTGTAAAGATAAAAGGCTTGCCAGCCTCAATCTGCGTCACCTCAATAGTCGGGGAAGAAACGATCTCCTCCTCGCACTCGTCGAGCGCCTTATCATAGGCATCGGGAATCAGGATATTCGCTGCCTCCTCAAAAAATACCTCTTTGCCGTACATTTTCTCCACCATCTGGCGGGGAACTTTGCCTTTGCGAAAGCCGGGTATGCTGATTTTGCTCTTCTGCTTCTGATAAGCCTTCTCGATGGCTTTCTCAAACTCCTCCACCGCAGTCTCAATCGTCAGCTTTGCCATGTTCTTCTCTAATTTCTCCACCTGTAAACTCATGCTATGGGTTCCTCCTTCAATTCCTCTGTCAGCTATCCTTTTCTATCGTTAAACTCTCTTGAGCTTCCAGCTACAGTCACCAAAACATTATAGCACAGGGCGTTGGAAATTGCTAGATAAAAATGCGAAAACACCCCGCCTGTGTCTTCACAAGCGAGGTGTCCTCGTTCTGTTTCCTGTTACTTCATCTGCTCTTCCTGTTTCTTGATCATTCTACGAACCATCTCGCCGCCGATGGAACCTGCTTCCTTAGAAGTCAGGTCGCCATTGTAACCCTCTTTCAGGTTTACGCCCAGCTCAGATGCAACCTCAGTCTTGAAACGATCCATAGCTGCCTTTGCCTCAGGAACTTCTACTCTATTCGTCTTGTTGCTTGCCATTTCTTTTCACCTCCGAAATACTTTGAATCTTTTGATTCTTCATCTATATTTGAGACAAGCGCATTCTCCGTGCGCTTGTCCTTCCGGCTTTCGCTGTTCGGGTGCACACTTTGTTTGCCGCTTATCTTGATGTTAGTATGTTCGGCTGAAAAGAAATTATTATGGGAATTTTTTACAACTGAAATACAATCGTTTTCGCCATCTGTTTCGCCGCATCCCTGCCCTGCAAAGCCTCTAAAATGGTGAGCGCAAAGGGAATCGCCGCGCCCATGCCGCGCCCCGTGATGATATTGCCGTCCCGCACCGCCGGCTCCTGGCACACTTTCGCGCCCTCCAGATGGCTTTCCATGCTGGGGAAGGAACAGGCTTTCCTGCCTTTTAAGTGCCCGCGGTGTCCTAAAATGCTGGGAGCCGCGCAGACCGCCGCCACGATCTTTCCTGCCTTCACGAAAGCGTCCACCTGTTCCATCAGAGCCGTACATGCTTCCAGATTGCCCGTGCCCGGCATGCCGCCCGGCAAAACGATCACATCCACCTCATCGAAATTCACTTCCGAAAGAACCTTGTCCATCGTCACTTCCACGCCATGGGAACTTGTGACCTTCCGCTCCTGCGTGACGGACACCATCTCGATTTTTTCGCCCGCGCGCCGCAGAATATCCACCACCGTCAGCGCCTCGATCTCCTCATAACCCGTTGCAAAAAATAATGCTGTTTTACTCATGTTCCTTTCCTCCTGTCCTTTCTATTATTTATTATGTTTTTTCTGTTACTGCGCATTATTTCTCCGGCTGCCAAAAAGCATATCCGCTCTCCCTGCCCCGCCGCATCAGCACCAATCCCGTCGCATCCGCTAACGCCCAGCCGATGGGAATCGCCCACCAGATACCGAGAACGCCGATCTTTGGAACCGCCGCCAGAAGATAGGCTAACGCCACTCTCGTCCCCAGAGAGACCACTGTCAGCACAAGGGAAACGCCCGGCCGGTTCACGCCGCGAAAATATCCGTAAAGTAAAAATAAAATCCCGATCCCGACATAGAACGCGCCCTCAATCCGCAGATACTGCATGCCGATCTCTATGATCTCCGTTTCCCCCTCCTCCACAAAAACAAGCATCAAAAACCTTGCCAACACAAACACCAAAACCGAGACTATCCCGCAGAAAACAGCAGAAACCGTCATTGCCCTCCCTGTTCCCTGCTTTACCCGCTCTGTCTTTCCCGCGCCGTAATTTTGCGAAATGAAAATCGAGTAGGCATTGCCGAACTCCTGCGCCGGCATGTACGCGAAGGTATCGATCTTCACCGTAGCCGCAAAGGCCGCCATCACTGCTGCGCCAAAGCTGTTGACCAGGCTCTGTACCATCAGAATACCAAAATTCATTACCGACTGCTGCATACTTGTCATCAGGGAATAGCGGCAGATCTCTCCCACCGGCTTCTCCTCCCGCAAAAAGCCGCGAAGGGAAAACCGGAAACGGGGCTCTTTTCTCCACACGCAAATTCCTAGTCCCAGGCCGGAGACTGCCTGCGAGATCACCGTCGCCGCCGCCGCGCCCTGCAATCCCCAGCCGAGACTACGCACAAAATACAGATCCAACCCGATATTCAACACGGACGCCGCACCCAAAAGGTAAAGGGGCGTCACCGAATTTCCCAATGCCCGCAAAAGAAAGGCATAATAATTGTATAAAAAAATAAAAATAATCCCACAAAAGACAATCGCAAGATAATCCCTTGTCATTCCATAAAGTTCTTCCGGCGTCCGAAGCAGCAACAGGATCGGATGCATCAGGCACTGCACCGCTATGCTCAATACCACCGCCATTACGCCGATCATCACAAAAGATGTCTGCGCACAGATTTTTACCCTACCTCTGTCTCCCTTCCCTATATAATAGGAAAAGACAGCGCCGCTGCCCATGCACAACCCAATTAACAAGGAATTTAAAAAGGTCATCAGCGCATAGGAGGAACCAGCCGCCGCCAACGCCTGCGCGCCCACAAACTTTCCCACCACCCATGTATCCGCTATATTATAGCACTGCTGCAATAAATTCCCCAGAATCATGGGCATTGCAAAATACAGCAGTGATTTTGTCACATTTCCTTCTGTCAGATCATGGTTCATCATATATATTTCCCGTTTTCCGGTTTCCTTAGCCTGTCCTTTCCTGTCGGAATTTTCTATCAGTATATCATAATCGCTGATATCGTTACAGCAAAATCAATAGAAAAAATGAAGCCCTCAAACCGGCTCCATTTCTAAATTCTGACATAGTCACTGTTAAATTCTTTAGGAGAAAAATATCCTTTTATACAGTTTGGATTACGAACACAGATTTGAATATGTGTCTTTTCCCTAATACCCGAATCAGGATAAATAGCATCACCTTCCATAAAAATGCCTCTTACGCTATCATATTCCTGTCTGTTCAAATCCCTATTCATCTTATGTAGGCGTTCTATAACAGCACAGTCCAATCTTCGTAAGGGTTTATCTGTTTTACCTCCGTTTTGCGGCAATTTCGTTCCGGTTGTTTCCGTTTCAAGTTTCAACATTTCATAGGCTTTACTTAACGCCTGCGTACAACCATAATCACTTAAATTCAGACAAAAGCCCAAATCTATTACTGCTCCTATTACAGACGGATTCTCATCTGGTTTATGTGTCTGTGCCCACTCCACTGCTCTTTCATAACTGTTTTCCCAAAAATATATTCCGTTGCCAAGCCAGTCATAATCATTTGTGCTGCTGTTTAATTCTTCATGGTGATACAATACTTTCTCATAGGTTTCCCTGTTACATCCATGAAATCCTAATACAAGATTGGGTAATGTTTGGTACATAGCCTTACTACCCCGCTATGAATTTTTATAAAAACCGGTCAAATTACCCTGTTCATCAATAATCCCGGTATCTACCAAATTTTTTTTAGCCTGCTTCCTTGCTTCTTGCTCCGGAAGCATTTTAAATTTTTCTATGTATGCTTCGATATCCCGCAAATAACCAGTCATTTCATAGTTTACTTTTTCGATTGTTGGCATTTTAACCTCATTTTCCTTTGTATGCGCAGCTATGTCACTCATATTTACCTGATGTCTATTCATGATTATCACCACAACAACTATATCATGAACTGCCACCATGAAGCTGAATCATGCTTCTGTAAAATAGTACATTTCTCACTAAAAGTTTACATGATTCGGGGCGAAAAAGCAATATGTAACTCATACCAATATTCAAAACCATCCTCCTTGATGAATAATAAATCCAAGTAAACGATTTATCGTATGTTTATCAGTACCTTGACAAACAAATAAGACTTTACACCTTTTTTATAACTCACCCCACCACACGCCGGCTCAGATTTGAATTATGATAAGCCGGATCATCCGTCACATCTTGACTGAACCAGTCAAGTGGCCGAAATGCCCTTGCCATCTCCTCATTCGGAAACTCCACCTCGGCGATAACAAGCGGTGCGAAGGGCGCTTCAAAAATATCCAGTTCTACAGCCAGACTGATTTGGTCAACAGGTTCTTTCCATGTTGACAAGTATGTCATATCAAAAACAGGATTCTCGACCGGTATCACATAACGCTTTTTAGAAATCACATTTCCGTCCGCCTTCTCCCGCAAATGATAGTAAGATTCCTCGTTTAGGGGAAGATTATACTCCTCTCTGGCAAGAAGCCCCTTTCCCTTATAGGTCATGTAGTAAGCGTCGTCCTCCCTGCGGATTCTGACAACCGGGTCAGTATTCAAATAGGCCTGCTCAATGACATGACAGGGATAGGATTCCAGATCATCCGGCAGTTTCGTTATCGTAAATTTACGTTCAATTTCCATGAGAAATTTCCTTTCCGATTGTAATCAGGTGATTTATATAGTATAACACAAAACACACAAGACCGGTAAACGGATTGCCTGTGTTTGAAAGAAAAAAGGCGTTGCCCGGAGTATTTTACTCCTTACGGCAACACCTTTCATTGAGATCAGCCTGGTAACTTCTGCTACCCGACCGCATAAGGCACGGGATCACCTACACGATAAGTAATATCCAACATATGCTCCCTACAGTAGGGGCAATAAATCGGTTCCGTTCTCGTTTGACCGGAAACCGCTACCTTAACATTGGCAACCCCAACTCTTCTACCACATTGAGGGTTATTACAGTTATAGTACGTCAGGTTTTGATTTTGATTCATCATGTTTTCTCCTAGTATAATAATGGTG
>DESQ01000020.1 GCA_002361355.1 Lachnospiraceae bacterium UBA3310 | reverse complement strand
GGGGGATTAGTGTTTTCATTTAATTGTTCCTGTAGCAACCTTATCTACAACGCAGGTAGCGTTGGTTACTTTGCCCTCTGTTACCAGATTGCTTGCTGATGCGATGGCAGGAATCTCATCAATGCCTTCCATCTCGGATACAGCGTTTGCAACATACTCAGGCATAGACTTATCTACCTTGTCTGCCAGTTCGTCAATCTGATCCATATTCGGCCCTGCTGCGCATACAGTGGTAGAGAATGTGAGTGCCAAAGCAAAGCTTAATGCCAAAAATTTCTTCATTTTCCTAATCCTCCTTCATTTTCAAGTGTGGTATCTATCAACACATATGTGTAGATATTCCTAAGATAACTAAAAGAAGCCTTTTTTATGACTTCAAATACCATTGTAAATTTTGCCTTCTTTGATGTCAATAACATTTTTCCAAAAAAAGGGATAAAAATCCATACAATTTTTTATTTAAAATTCAAGGTGAATTGTCTCCGCGCTGGCTTCATACTCTTCCATCCGGTCATAGTCATCTGTCTGGGAATAGGTGATCACATAGCTTTTATCCGCATTGATCGCATACTCCAACTGTGACATCTTCGTGTCGCCCACCTGATAATGGCACAGGATTCGAAAAGCCGGGCATCCATCAATCTGAATCCGCTCAAAACTGTCAATGTGCACCTCTATGTCTTCTCCGTACTCCTTGCGGAAGTTCTCTTCCGCCTGCGCCTTAAAGGTCTCCTCCGTCATCAACTGCAGTGCCACATCCCTGCCGAGTGCCACATAATAGATTGTGGAAGCGTCAATAGGATACCGTTTGGTCACATACATGCCCTCAATATCCTCCGACTCGGAAAAAGCCTCCGGCAGGGTAAAGCTGCACCCTTTCGTGACACGGGTGCTCTCCACCACGGAAGCATCCATCTCATTTTCTTCCAGCATTTCTTCTGTCAACTGATTTTTCAGGGTTTCGTCCATCTCCACCGGCGCCATGAAACTTCCATCCCCCACCGGCATCGTATTCTCTCCCGCATCGCCAGACTGTTCCGCTTCCTCCCCGTCCGGTGCATCCGCCGTATCACCGCCTTCTTCCCCTGTCATGCCGGCATCCTCTTGAAGCGCCGTCTCCTCCGTCTCCAAAGCATCCGCGCTCGTATGTACAGCTTCCCCGTCTCCGCAGGCCGCAAGAATTAGCGCACATGCCAAAGCCGCGAGACAGCTTACTTTCCTTCTATTCATATATAAAGTTTGCCTTTCCCGTATATTGTTGGACGCAAGCCAAACGGCCTGCGTCCAACATAACTATTGTAATATAAAAATGCAGAACTGGCAACCAGTTATCCTTACCAGTTCAACCGGAATGCATCAGGCCTCCCTGAAAGTTGCACACAGCGTCTCCTTGCAGTTGCTGGCACCACCGCCCCGGATATCCACATGCTCTGCATGACACTTATAATTGGAGTTATACACACACTTTTCCGCCTCACAGTCGATGCTGATCGTCCTGCAGGGATGCTCCAGGGAACTGATATACGCGTCTCCGCGTCTCTGGGAAAAGCTCTCGCAGCAGGTACCGTCACAGTCGCAGGCATGACTGCCTCCCACCATGATATCCCCCTTACAGCAGCAATCCTCCTGATTATAACTACAGTTTAACACACCACATTTTAATTCCGCCATAATTGCCTCCTTCCGATCTTTAAAAGTAATCTCTGGAAGTATTATGATCAAAAATTGAAATTCTATACAAATTAAACCAATATCGCTCCAGCAAAAAACTCCCCATTTCCTCCACCTCAAGTCCGGCGGCGCGCCACTCGGCCACAATGTCATCCCGGCTGTTAAAGCTGCCCACAAACCAGAGAGTTTTCGTCTTTTCATCCTCCTGCATCTTTGCAAGCATCCGACGAATCTTGTCCACGTCCTGCGCGTAACCACAGGGCGAGGTAATTTTCTGAATCAGGCTTTCCCCCTGCGTCCGCCACAGCAGGCGTTCCACGGTCTCCGGCAGATAATAGCCCGTCACTGCCTGCACCTGATCGAAGTTATAGAGAACGGTATCCTCCTGACCGATCAGGGAAAGTGCTGTCTCCGTCTCCCGCATGCACATGACCTTAAACTCCTCCTCACCCATAAAGGCACGGTAGTCGCGCAGGCCAACCACCACCACAAGGATCAGGAAAGCGGAACCGAAAACCGGAAAAAATCTGTCCGCCCGGGCGCTCTCCGTTTTTGGTTTACATAATATTTCATTCATGCAGAGCGCAAAACCCAGCCAGAAACACCCCAGCGCAGGAATCATATAGCGGTACACAAAAACCGGCCGGATCAGCAGGGATGCAGCAAAGCCAAAACCAACCACGCCGGCAAGAACCCATATCCCGGCAGCAGCCAAAACAAAGGAGTGGTTTTCAGGTATATCTTCAAAAACTCTCCCCTTATGTTCGAGTTTATATTTCCATCCGCACCATACAAACACCACCCCATAACCTGCTGCCAAAACCACCGCAAGAACCGTGTTTACCCTATCATTGCTAAACGCAGGTTTCATTAAAAATTTGACGCATCCTCCGAGAGAACGCCAGGTCAGCGGCAAAATCCAGTAATTCTCCCGAACGGCGCTGATCTGCCCCGCCAGTGCAAAGAGCCACGGCGCATAACCGGCCACGGACAACGCCACAAAAAGCAGCCATTCCCTGATCCGCATTTTGTCCCGCCGCCAGAACAGAAACAGCAGATACAGATAAACCATCACCACCGCCACACAGGCAAAATACTGGGTATAAGCCGCCGCCAGCCCGTAGAGCACAAATGCCGTCCCGTGAGGCACAGACTTACGCTCCGCACACGCGGAGGCGTGCAGGAAAGCCGCCGTCACAAACAGAAGCGCCCAGCCGTACATCCGCGCTTCCACCGTGTAGGCCGACAACTGCGGCATGGCAGTCACGCAGAACAGAAACAGTCCGCCCGTAAAGACGCCCCATCTTTTGCGGATCCACGTCACACTGTAGATCAGCAGAATAAAAAAAGGCAGAACGGACACCAGTTTCGCCGGTATAACCGTCCCCGCCGACGGTATAATTAGTTTACATAAGTCTGCAAAAAACTTGACAATACAATAATACAGCGGCGGATGTACGTCTGCCGCTGTAAAACGAACCAGTTCGCCGTAGGAATGTTCCGCCATCCCCACGGTGAAAAGTTCGTCGTACCAGATATCATTGCTAAAACACAGTGAGGCGCTCCTTAAAAGCATCAGGGCACTCACGCAGATGAGAAGCCATCCGAAAACCTCTCTGCCGGATATTTGAATCCTACTCTTCATATGGTTACTTCTTCTCCTCCGGAATCTCTTCCTTTCGGATCTCCTTCGTCCGGATCTCCTTGCAGATCTGATCAATAAAGTCTGAGAGAGGCTTCACACCCTCGTCTCCGGCATAACGGCTTCTGACAGAAACGGTCTTATCCTCCGCCTCCTGTGCGCCCACCACCAGCATATAAGGCACTTTCGCCAGTCTCGCCTCGCGGATCTTAAAGCCGATTTTCTCGGAGCGGTTGTCCACTGTCACGTCAATATCGCTGCGCGCAAGCTCTTTTCTGACCTCCTCCGCATAGTCCTCATACTTCTCGGAAATGGGCAGAACGCGCACCTGCTCCGGGCACAGCCAGGTCGGGAACTTGCCGGCATATTTCTCAATCAGCCATGCTAACGTCCTCTCATAGCAGCCCAGTGATGTTCTGTGGATGATGTAGGGACGGACACGGTCGCCGTTGGCATCAATAAAGTACATATCAAACTGCTCCGCCAACAGTGCATCCCACTGAATGGTAATCATGGTGTCCTCTTTGCCGTACACATTCTTTGCGTTGATATCCACCTTTGGCCCGTAGAACGCGGCCTCTCCCACTTCCTCCGTAAAAGGAAGGTCAAGCTCTGTCAGAATATCACGAATATGCCCTTCCGTCTCATTCCACACTTCCGGCTCACCGATATATTTCTCCGGGTTCTCCGGATCCCACTTGGACAGATGCCATGTGATATCATCCAGGAGTCCCAAGGTTGACATAACATATTTTGCCAGTGCAATACAGCCCTTAAACTCTTCCACCATCTGATCCGGTCTGACAATCAAATGTCCCTCGGAGATGGTAAACTGACGCACACGGGTCAGCCCGTGCATCTCGCCGGAATCCTCGTTGCGGAACAACGTGGAAGTCTCGCCGTAGCGGATGGGCAGATCCCGATAAGAGTGCTGTGTGTTTTTATAACAGTAATACTGGAAGGGGCATGTCATCGGGCGCAGGGCAAACACCTCTTTGTCCTTCTCCTCGTCTCCCAGCACAAACATGCCTTCCTTGTAATGATCCCAGTGTCCGGACATCTTATACAAATCGCTTTTTGCCATCAGCGGGGTCTTGGTTCTCACATACCCCCACTCCTTGTCCTCCAGATCCTCGATCCAGCGCTGCAGCTTCATCACCATCTTTGTTCCCTTGGGAAGAAGCAGCGGAAGCCCCTGTCCGATCACGTCTACCGTTGTAAAAAGTTCCATCTCGCGGCCCAGTTTATTGTGATCGCGGCGTTTGATGTCCTCCAGATGCTCCAGATACGCCTCCAGTTCCTCCTTCTTCGCAAAGGCCGTGCCGTAAATACGCTGTAACTGCGCCCTGTTGGAATCTCCCCTCCAATATGCCATGGAGGAGGAGATCAGCTTGTAAGCCTTGATATTTTTCGTACTCATCAGATGAGGCCCTGCGCACAGATCCACAAAGCCGTCCTGATCATAAAAAGAAATCTCGGCATCCTCCGGAAGATCCCGAATCAGCTCTACCTTGTAGGGTTCGTTCCTCTCCTCCATGTACTTGATAGCCTCTTCTCTTGAAAGCGTGAAGCGCTCCAGCTTGTGGCCTTCCTTGATAATCTTCTTCATCTCCGCTTCCAGCTTGTCCAGATCCTCTCTGGAAAAAGGCGCCGCGTCAAAATCATAATAAAATCCCTCGTCAATCGCAGGGCCGATGGTCACCTTCGCCTCCGGGAACAAACGCTTCACCGCCTCCGCCAGAACATGGGAAGCCGTATGTCTGACAACCCGCAGCCCTTCCGGATCGTTTGCCGTCAGAATATTTAAAGTACAGTCCTTATCAATGACCGTCCGCAGATCCTTCACCTCGCCGTCCACCTCGCCGGCACATGCCGCACGGGCAAGTCCCTCCGAGATATCAAACGCAATGTCATAAATACTCATAGCCTGTGCGTACTCCTTTGAGGAGCCGTCTTTTAATGTAATTTTCATGATTTCCCTCCGTTTTTATTATTCCCGTTTTTACTGCCGTTCCCGCTTCCATTATTCGTATTGTAGGACAAAACATGGATTTCATGCGTCAGCGGCGCTGTCAAAAGTCCAATGCAGATCCCCGCCAGAAAACAAACCGCCCCGATCAGACAGAAATCCAACTTGGTAAATGTAATTTCACTCTTCATAAGACTGGCGGTTGTTTCCCTCAAATCCGCCGCTCTCTCTTTCAGTTGTGTTGTCGTCATCCTTTTCCTCCTTTTCTCTTTGTTTAGATAATTGCCTTCTAACTCCATTTCGCATAAGCAGATTCGAAATGCTTCGCATTTCTCATTCGCGTTGCTCGTCATAAGTCTCCATAGACAGTCTTACATGCAAGCATGTATCCTGCCTATGCCGCCTTCTGACTCTGCTTATGCGCGCAAAAAAAATCCCCTGCGCTGCCACTATGGCAATGCAGAGGACGTATGTTTACGCGGTTCCACCTCGCTTGTTCCGTGCGCCCATGACGGCTTACCGGAACCTCTCATTCGACTGTAACGTAAGTCAACGGGCTGTATTAAAGCCACTCCGAGCCGGTTTTCAAATGCTTCCCGCAAAAGCGCTTTCAGCTCAAGGCGCTTCTCTCTGTTACTTTCTGCATCCTACTCTTCTCATCAACGTGTTATCTGTTTATCTTTATTGCATTATTTTAGTCCATACTGGTTAAAAAGTAAAGGGGAAATTTACGCGTTCTTTCCACAGCACTTCTTATACTTCTTACCACTGCCGCAGGGACAGGGATCGTTGGGATAAATCTTCTTGTCCTTGTGAACGGTCGTGGACTCCTTCTGTTCTCTGTAGAGTGCCTTTCTCTTATCCTCGTCAAAGATTTCGTTCCACTCCTCCAGATTATAGAGCCAGTCTGCACCCGCCGCCACCATATTCTTGTAAAGCAGCTCCTTGTCAAACCCAAGGCTTACCTTGGTGTCTTCCTCCATCTCCTCGATGGGGTTTGCTTTTTTCAGGCTGTCGTTAATCCCGTCCAAAAAGCCCACCATGGTCATCAAATCCACTTCATATTTATCCGCCAGCTCCTTGACCGTGCCCTTCACCGCCTTGTCAGGCGTCTTTAAAAGCTGTGCATAAATTTCCTTTTCTTTCTGAAAATAAGCAGACCAGAGTCTCTGTAAGTCCCCCTTATTCGCCGTCTCCGAATACGCCATATCGCGCCACTGTTGTAATAAAGCCATTGTACCGTACCACCTTTATCTCGTAATTGATTTAGATTTGTCCTTAAGTATATACCATTTCAGGAAAAAAGTAAATTTATATTTCCTTAAGATATGCCGGCAAAAAAGTTTCAAAAAAATTTGGCATTGCATGTATAACTCTCCAAAAACGGGTAAAAATGATAATATGCTAAAGATAAGTAATACTTATCCTCCCCTAATAGCAGGAAAACCCCCGGACTGCCAAGTGCATTTTCGGGGGTTTTCTGCTTCTTATTCTTTTTTTAGTTTTCTCCGCTTCATCTGTGCTATAATAAGTGCTGGCTTTCATCAGGAATGTCCAAAAGGCGTTCCGGTAAATCAGCCAGAAGGAGAATCACTTATGAAAAAATTTGAAAAGCAGAAAACTTCCATAAAGACAGCACTGGCTATTTCCTGTCTCGGCATGGTTCTGTGGGGATGCGCCTCCGAAGAAAAACAAACAAATGAGTTGGTAATAGAACCGATCGTTTCCGAGGAAGATGTGCAGACACCTTCCAACTCCCCATCTTTATATGAACAGTTTCTGCATAACAGTGTTCCGGCAACTGTGGGCAGCGACTATTCCGAGGGCGACTACACCGCACAAATTCTTGAAAAAAACAGTACTCTCACATTGACGGAACTGGAAAGCCGTGTATCGGCATATTTTTTTGATCCGGAATATACGGACAAGACATCTTGCGACCGCATACAGTACGCCTATGTGAATTGTCCGGACAGTTCCGATGCCAATGCCAAAAACCTGCTTGTAAAATTTGTGGGATTGAATATCTATACGCAGGATGACGACAGCTATGCAGTATTTGTCCTCACCGAAAACGACGGACAGTTACATATTGCCAGTTCTTATCAGTGCTGGGCAAGAAGCGAAACCACCGCATACGCGAACGGGATCCTACACAGTTTCGGTTCTGGCGGCGCCGGAGATCATGGAGAGGGGCTGTCCGTCCTTCTCTTTGACGGCACGCAGAAACCCATCTACACCGCAGAAATTTTGTCCGGCTGGTGGACAAGTTATGTAAACGAATCTATTTACAATGACGTATTTGGTGAAAATACGGAACCCAACCTCGTCGTATCCATCTATACCATTGGCGGTGAAACATACCATCAATATGATTTGACCTATTGTGAGGACGAAGAGAAACCTCTGTGCGAAGACTATATTGACAGATGCCATGAAGAAGCAGCCATTAACTGGGGCACGGAGGAGGAAGTCCATGCTGCGATCCAAAACCAATGCACCGCAGTCGGGATTGATTATTCTGCCATTGATCAACAGGAAGAAGCTGTATGGAGTGATCTTTAGTTAACATAACTCTACCATTCCAATCAATGCCATCTCCAATATACTTATTTAATATCTGTAAAAATCATATTATTCCTATTGATATACTATGATAATTAGTGCATGCTTGCATAAGCAAATTATAGAAAGAAAAGAGGATGAAAAAATGAAAAAATTTAACGTTTCCCTGTTACTTGCCACATCTGCAGTCGTATTCGGACTGACAGCATGCGGCTCCGGCGAAGCCGCATCGGCAGAGCCGACAAAAACAAACGCAGAAACCGAGGCTGCGCCCGAAGCGGAAGCTGAGACAGCCCCTGCCGGGGAAGAAGTTCCCGACAACACAGCGGCGGCGGAAGAATCTCCGGAGACGGAAGAGCCCGTGGCGGCGGCTCTGGATAAGGCAGCTTTTGACAATTTGATCGCCTCCGGCCCAGTTGCCGAGGATGCCGACATTGCGGCAAACAGTTGGGCTTCCTCCGTAAAGGAAGCGGGCGTTTTAAAGGTTGGCGGTACGCGTACTTCCTTCCTGTTCAGCCAGCTCGACGAAGAAGATGAAAAACTGCGCGGATTTGACGCCGGCCTTTACCAGTTACTTGCGCGTTACATATTGGGCGATGAATCCAAATTTGAGCTGACGCAGGTGGATTCCGGCACCCGTGAATCCGTTTTACAGGGCGGTCAGGTAGACGCTGTGTTTGCCACCTACTCCATCACCCCTGCCCGTCATGAAGTCATTTCCTTCGCAGGCCCCTATTACACCTCACGTCAGGCAGTTCTCGTAAAAGCCGGCAATACCGAGATTACCGGCATCGACAGTCTGGCAGGCAAAAACGTCGCAACACAAACCGGCTCCACCGGCCCGGAAATTCTGGCAGAATTTGCCCCGGAAGCCGTCGTGCAGGAATTTGCGAACGACATTGAGGCGCGTACCGCTCTGGAACAGGGCCGTGTGGACGCCTATGTCACAGACTATACGTTACTGTTAAACGCCATTGTCAAAAATCCGGGTGCCTATGAGATTGCAGGGGATGTATTCGGCCCTGAGGATAACTATGGCATCGGTCTGCCCCTTGACTCTGACGGCGTGGCATTTGTCAACGATTTCCTGGAAAAGACAGAGGCCGACGGCACTTGGGAGCAGTTGTGGAAAATCACGCTCGGCGACCGTACCGGCATTGAAAACGCTCCGGAGGCTCCGGCAATCGCGGAGTAAAGGAATGTTGTGGAAAACCCGTTTATGAACACATAAAGACGGAGGAAAATATGAGTGTCTTTGAACTTCTCTCCCAATACGGAGGAAAATACATGCTAGCGCTTCTAACCACATGGAAGCTCACGTTTCTTGCTTTTTTGCTGGCGCTTTCCATCGGCATTATCATTACCATTATGCGGATATGCCCGATTAAACCGCTGCGGATTGCCGGCGACTTTTATGTGCAGATATTCAGGAACATACCCGGTGCAGCGCTGTTGATTGTTCTGGTCTACGCCCTGCCCTATCTGAATCTGGTATGGTCGTACTACGTCTGCGTGTTGACGGCAACATCGTTGATTCCCTCCGCCTTCTGCTCGGAGTACCTCATGGCGGGTATGAATACAATCGGGGCGGGCCAGATTGAGGCGGCCCGCTCCCTGGGCATGACTTTTTTCAAGATCATTAAAAATGTGGTGCTTCCGCAGGCTTTACGGTTCAGCGTGCTTCCCATGACAAACCTTCTTGTGGCGACCATGCTGACGACGGCGCTGGCATCCCAGGTACCCATGAATCCTACTGACCTGACAGGAATTGTTTCCTATATCAATACCCGGGCAGTAGGGGGTGTAACGGCCTTCCTGATCTCCGCCATCCTGTACTGTATAACAGCGGTGTTCATCGGTCAGGTCGGTAACCTGATTGACCGAAAAGTGAGGATTCTACGATGAGTACAGGAAATTTTTCTATCCGGGATGCACTCTACGAAGCTCCGGGGCCTAAGACAAAAAAACGCATGATAATCGCCACCGCAATTTCCCTTGCAGTGCTTTGCTGGCTGCTCTTCCTGGTGATTCGTCAGTTCTATATTACGGGGCAGCTAGGAGCAAAATACTGGAATTTTTTCACCACCTACGCCACCTGACGCTTTCTCCTCCGCGGCCTTTCAGGCACTTTGAAGGTAGCGGTTGCCGCCGGTATCATCACTTTAATCGCAGGAATGCTGCTGATGCTCGGCCGAATCGGAAAAAGCCGGGCCATGCGGATTCTCAGCACGATCCTGATCGAATTTACCAGAGGCGTGCCCACAC
Source organism: Lachnospiraceae bacterium UBA3310 (assembly GCA_002361355.1). Classification (GTDB taxonomy): domain Bacteria; phylum Bacillota; class Clostridia; order Lachnospirales; family Lachnospiraceae; genus UBA3282. Next base: position 44,886 of record DESQ01000020.1, on the reverse strand, counting down.
TTCTCTTTATCTATTTCTTCCTTCTCACTGCCCCACAGTTTGGCCTGAAGCTGTCGGCATTTTGGAAGATAACCGCCCCAGTGGCAATTTCCGCTGCGGGAGTGGTCGCCGAGACACTCCGTTCCGGTGTAAACGCCGTCCCGAAGGGACAGACCGAGGCTGCACTTTCTCTTGGAATGAGGGACGGGCATGTGTTTTTTAAAATTGTGTTCCCACAGGCGTTCAGATATGTGATTCCGGCTCTGATATCGGAACTGGTCATTGTGCTGAAAGATACCACCTTTGCCTATGTGGTCAATTACGCTGATCTGATGCAGAATTCCCGCGTTCTGATCAGCAACCATGACGCACTTCTCTCCGTGTATTTGGTGACAGCCCTGATTTATATTGTAATCAATTTTCTCTTAAACAAAATATCTGTCGCGCTTGCCGGACGAAACGGCATCCCCCAGTCCGTGATACGGCAGAGCCAGGAAGGAACAGACAACTATGGCAAATAAAGAAAATCCAACTGAAACAGCAGCAACGCCAATCATTACGTTGCGTCACGTTGACAAACATTTCGGTCAGTTACATGTCCTGAACGATATTAACCTTTCCGTAAAAAAGGGCGAGGTGGTCGTCATCATTGGCCCTTCCGGCTCTGGAAAATCCACATTATGCCGCACGATCAACCGGCTGGAAACTGTCGATGCGGGAGAGATCATGATCGATGGGGTTGCCATGCCCCAGGAGGGACGGCATCTTGCCGAAATCCGCGCACAGGTGGGTATGGTGTTTCAGGCCTTCAACCTCTTCGCCCACAAAACGATTCTTGACAATGTCACCATCGGGCCCATAGATGTGCTTCATAAGCCGAAAAAAGAGGCGCGGGAGGAAGCCATGCAGCTTTTAAAAAGAGTTGGCGTAGATCAGCAGGCAGCTAAAGTCCCGGCGCAGCTCTCAGGCGGGCAGCAGCAAAGAGTTGCCATTGCCCGGGCACTTGCCATGCACCCAAAAGCCATCCTGTTCGACGAACCCACAAGCGCCCTTGATCCGGAGATGATCGGAGAAGTGCTGGATGTCATGACGAAACTCGCCGCAGATGGTATGACCATGGTAATTGTCACCCACGAAATGAATTTTGCAAGACAAGTGGCAGACAGAATTATATTTATGGATGCGGGGAGTATCCTCGAGGAAAACACGCCGGAGCAATTTTTTACACACCCCAGGACACAGCGGGCGCAGGATTTTTTAAATTCCATTAAAAACCATTAGAGAGGAACGGATAACCAAAACCATGTGTGAATTATTTGGAATCAACAGCAAGGAAATCATAAAGTGTAACGAGATGTTAAAGGATTTTTTCTCCCATGGAATCGACAATCCTCACGGCTGGGGAATTGCGGCCTTTTACGGCAATGCGGTTTCTCTTGAAAAAGAACCGGTCTCGTCTACAGAGAGCGTATATCTCAAACACCGGCTGACAGAGGACATAGAAAACGATAAGTTAATCGCCCATATCAGAAAGGCTTCCAAAGGGGGAATCGAATACCAAAACACGCATCCCTTTGTCCTTCGCGACAACACAGACCGTGTCTGGACATTAGCTCACAACGGTACTATCTTCGAAAGCCCTGAACTGGAATCCTATGTCTACAGACAAAAAGGCCAAACCGACAGTGAGCGGATTCTCTATTATTTGGTCGACCAGATAAACATCGCACTGAAAGAGGCCGAACGAGAGCTTACGCAGGAAGAACGGTTTGCAGTCGTCGATAAAGTCGTCCATGACATCACACCGGCAAATAAAGTGAATCTTTTGATCTATGATGGCGAACTGTTCTATGTCCACACAAATCACGAGGGAAGCCTTCATCGTTCCCACAAAGGCAGCACGCTCATCATCTCCACAAAGCCCCTGAAACAGAACCACTGGGAAGAAGTGCCTTTAAATACGCTTCTCGCATATCGAAATGGGGAACTGGTGCATGTGGGCGCGACGCACGCCAATACCTATGTGGAAAATAAAAACAGCATGCAGTACCTGTTTCTGGATTATGCAAATTTGTAATGGTTCATATCTTAATATATCTGAATGGCGTATTTCTTTAAAAGTTTCATTTTCTACTGAAAGCTTTTCACTATAATAGCATTTTTTTCATTAGTACTGAAAACTTTATTTGACAGGTGAAAAAGTTTTCAGTATAATTTTCATACAGACACAGATACGGGAACTCACCATGCGCAGAAAATGAGGAATTAATATGATCTACAGAGAACATTACATTAAACCCGTCAGAGACTTTTATGAATCGGATCTGATCAAAATCATCACGGGCATCCGCCGATGTGGAAAATCCGTCATTTTAGAGCAGATCATGCAGGAAATCAGAGAAAAAACGGCCAATATCATTTACCTGAATTTTGAGGACAGACGAATCTCTTCCAATATCACAGATGAAGATTCATTGATTTCATATGTGGAGAATCACCGAAAAGAGGGAAAATGCTATCTTTTTTTTGATGAAATACAGATGCTCGACGGCTGGCAGAACGCATGCAAAACCCTACGGCTTTACGACTATTCCCTGTTTATTACAGGTTCTAACTCCAAGCTGCTTTCAGGTGAATTTACGAAAGACCTCAGCGGAAGATACGTTGCTTTTCGTATCCGTCCGTTCATTTATAAGGAAATCACTGAATATGCCAAAGAACTCGGAAAAGAAGTTTCCATCACGGATTATCTTGTTTGGGGCGGCTTTCCCAAACGCTTCGAATTTGACAGTCCCACGGCACAGCGCAGATACCTGGACGATTTAGACAATACCATCATCCTGAACGACCTGATGCGTCGCTACAAAATCCGCAAAGAAAATCTGTTCAAAAAACTGGTAAATTATGTGCTTCGTTCCAACAGCAGAATATTTTCCGCAAAATCTATTCACGACTATATTCACAATGAACATGAACCATGCTCAGTAAATACCATTATGAAATATCTTGACTACCTTGAGGAAGCCTACATCATTGAATCAGTCGAACAATATTCCACTAAGGCAAAAAAAACGTTGCGTTATTATATGAAAATATACGATGCAGACGTATCTTTCAATTCACTCCGCTGTCCCGACAACCGTTTTGATCTTACGCACAATCTGGAAAACATTGTCTATCTTGAACTGATCTATATGGGCTATGATGTTCAGGTCTATAACAATGGCGGAAAAGAGATTGACTTTCTGGCTAAATGCGGTAATAAGAATTATTTTATCCAAGTCGCATACAGCGTTGCGGACGATAAGGCGTATACAAGAGAATTTGCGCCATTTAAGAATATCGACAATCTGTCACAAAAGATTCTGATAACAAATGACGATATCGACTACTCCACAAGTACCGTGCGTCATATTCAATTAAAAGATTTTCTGCTTATGAATTGTTTGGCCGAAACCTGATAACCCAATTGCGGCTACCGGATCTGGTACACCGACTTTATGGTAAATGCCGAAGCATCTCCTTCCAGAATCTCCACTCTCCGCTCTCCCGGATTCATGTCAAAAAAATTGTCGGAAAACTTCACATCACCATCCACACCTTCCACGGCCACCTGTTTTGCATAGGCCTGCGCCGTGATAATCAGCGCATTGCCCTCCCTGCGAAGACGAAGCCCGGGATCACAAAACCGGAAATGCTTCGGCGCCGTAAACAGGCTGGTACTCTCCGATACCACAACACCGTCCTGTGCGAAAGAATAACTTATGTAAACCTCTAACTCGTTATAGGACGAGAAATCCATCTTGGGAAGCCACAGTCCGGACAGCGGCTCCACGCTCACTTCCTCCGCACCGTCCAAAATCACTTCCCCCGAAGCCCGCCGCAGAGCCCATCTCACCACGCCGTCCACGCGCTCCATAGTCTCGTTAGCCACATGCAGTCTGGCCGACTTTTCAATGGGTGCAGGCTGCGCGACGCAAAAAGGTCTCTCGGAAAGTTCACCGGTCTCCTCGCAGGAAATCAACACCGGCGCGAAGGCTCTCTTCTCCGCATAGTGCAATGCCTTCCATCTGCCGAAATAGTCAATGCTCGCCCAGGAAGCCACCGGCCAGATATCGTTTAACTGCCACACCACCGCGCCCATGCATCTGCCCCGGTTTCTCCGGAAATGCTCAATACCGTAGCGGATCGCCTCCGCCTGCAAAAGCTGGGACGCATACAGAAGCGTCTCAAAATCCGTAGGATAGAGATAGGTAGCCGAAAGGTAGGACATAATCTTACCGTTGGCAGCCGTATTTCTCTGGTGCATCTCCATCACGCGGGAAAAAATATTGCGATCCTCCGGCGCGGTAAACGCCTCCACCGTCTTTAAACAGGGGAAGGACTGGAATCCGAACTCGGACATATAGCGGAAATAATAATTCCTGTAATCCGTAAAGGGTTTGTTTCCATGCCACACCGCCCAATAATGGGTGTCGCCCCGGTTCTCGTCCCAGGGATTGTCGTAATTTCCCCCTGACGAGGGCGAGGAAGGCCAGTAGAAGGTCGCCGGATCTTCCTCCTCCAAAATCTGCGGAATGATATATTCAAAGATCTTAATATAATCGCTCTTCTGTTTGATGGAGGGTTTCCACGCACCGTCAAGGGTCTGGGTCTCCATCTCATTGTTGCCGCACCACAGGCCGAGACAGGCGTGATGACGGATTCTGCGCACATTATCGCGGATCTCGGCACTGATATTCCGGGCAAAATCCGCATCCAGCTCATAGGAGGCACAGGCAAACATGAAATCCTGCCACACAATCAGCCCCAACTCATCGCAGGTGTCAAAAAACCAGTCATCGGGATAGTAACCGCCACCCCAGACGCGAATGCAGTTATAGTTCGCCGCTACCGCATCCTCCAACAGACGGCGGGTGCGCTCCGGCGTCACACGGGACAGAATATTGTCCTCCGGAATATAATCCGCACCCATGGCAAAAATCTTCACCCCGTTTACCTCATGGGCAAAGCACTCTCCCCACTCGTCCTTCTCCGTGTTCATCGTCATGGTTCGCAGACCGATCCTGCGGCTCCATGTATCAAGCACTTCCCCTGCATCGTCCACAAGCGTCACTTCCGCCCTGTAAAGCGGCTGTTCGCCGTAGCCGTGAGGCCACCAACGCTTCGGATTCTTCACGGTAATGGTATCCCACCCGCTTTCACCCGAAGCATCTTTGGAGGAATTCTCCACAATCAGCGCATCGTCCGGGGCATAGAGCGCCGTCCGGATCTCATAAGTTCCCTCCTGCGCAAATTCTTCTATGCAAGCGCTATATGTTATGTCAACTAAATTTTCGGTGCTATCCTCACCACAGACAGGCACATCTCCGTTTCCCTGTCCTGTCCAGTTTTGTGTTATGTAAACCTGCTCCAATCTGGCCTTTTTTCCTGACAGAATAGATACTTCCCGGAACAGCCCGTATAGACCTTTTGATTCTCTTCTTCTATATAATGCGTGGGCGAAGAGATCTCCACCCGAAGCGCGTTTTCCCCTTCCCTCGCCGCCTCTGTGATATCAAATTCCCAGATGCGGTGCATGTTATCCGCATGTCCCAGAAATATGTCGTTGAGATAAATGTCCGCCAGCGTGTCAATTCCGTCAAACCGAAGCAGCAAAAAGTCACCCGCCATCTGTTCTTTGGTGAGTGAAAAATTTGTCTGAAACCGAAACGCATTCTCCATCAGTTTCAGCGCATCCAGTTCATTCATCCTCTCATACGGATCCGGCATCAATCCCTGCCGTAACAGATTCCCGTAAACGGATCCGGGAATCACCGCCGGAATGTCTCTGCCATTTACGCCGTATATATCCTGTTCTCCAACGATCTGCATCCGCCAGCCGCCGCCGTTCAACGTCATTTTTTCCATGGTTGTCTCCTTTTTCCTATCTTCTGCCCGCAGACTCGCAAATCCGCGCTTACGCGCTCCCTGTCCGATTTCATCGGACATTTGCTCGTTAATGCCGCGTGAAAAACAAATGTCTCCTTCGGAGCCGCTTGTTTTTCCCTAGCGGCCATTATAGTATTCCGCCGGTTTTACCTGTACACTTTTGATCTGCTTTTTGTTTTCATACATGCGGACATCGGCCTGTTGATAAACATCCATGAGCATCTCATCCTCCTGCTCTTTATCATAGACTGCATAGCCGCTTGCAATGCTGATGCGAAGAGCCTGGTTCTTTACCGCATTATAGCCGTCCATGGCCTGCCTGAAACGGGAAAGCGCCCTCTCGCAGCGCCCGGCTACATCCTCGCCGGAAAAGATACCGGCAAACTCGTCTCCGCCGATCCTGAAAACTGCGCCTTCCTCCGATTCCACCGCATTCTTTACAATATTGGCACTGCCCACAATCAGTTCGTCTCCGCGCTGATGTCCCAGATTGTCATTCACATACTTTAAATCATTCACATCAAACATGACAATGGCGATTCCGGGAAGTTCCCGTTTCTCTCCCTCCAGCTCCTCAAGCCGCTCCTGAAAAGCCGTCCGGTTTCCCACACCCGTAAGGCCGTCCCGATAGGCAAGCTGACTGACGAACTCCGCCTTCATACCAAGCCTGACCGCATTCACCATTCTTTCCAGACTGGCGCTTCCGTAACACAGAATAAAGATCAGCAGGCCGATGCGCACAAACATGGCACTGTCGCTGTTATGTCCCCGATAATATCTCACAATATCTATCCCTGTGGCAAAACCGATCCCCATAAGGCCCACAGTCCGAATCGCCTTATAGACATTTCTCACATTGCTTTCCCTCGCCTGAAAAGCGTTTTTCAAAATCATGTACAACAGGAGCGCCGCCGAAACCGCCAACAGGATATGTGTCAATGTCAACGTCTCATGGTAGTCCATTACCCCTGTAAAATGAAGAACCGTGCAGAGCGTGAACTCCGCCGCAGACAGAGAACAGACAGCCGGAACCACCCACTTCTTTTTAAAACCGAAAGCCGCGTCCAGATAAAGCACAAGAGGAATAGGAATCAGCATCAGGGAAACACATGAGAGGCTTTGCAAAAGTCTGCTGTCATCCGTGTAAAACTGTAACAGATTTGTCTCAGCCAGACACCACACGGCAATACTGATTGCAAACAGCCCCAGATAAAGCAGTTCATGATTCTTATCCATCTGCAGATTTGCCGGGATATCCGCAATGATCAACAGTAATCCCGCAAACAGCAAGAGCAGGCATGTAGAGAAAGCAACCGCCTTTCCCGTAAAAGTACCCATGATTTCCCCGGCAGCCGAGCCAAGCACAAGATGGTCGATACACGCCCTCGCATCCTCATACACCGTCTGGAAACGTATCTCTACCAGTGCGCCGGCATCCTCTTTATAGAGAGGAACATAACTCCACCTCGTACCGAGAGACTTATTGTAGACACGGCTCTCCCTGATCTTTGGCTCATAGCGCAGCTTTCCGCCCACATATACCTGATACAGGATGTTTTTTGTCCGGAAACACAGTGATTTTCCTTCCTCAAGATCCTGTGGCAGACTGTGAAATACGCTCTGCTCCTGATACGGTTTCACAGAGGGCATTTCGTGCAGATGTTCCATATCTGCCGCGCTGCCGTCCTCCAGACACCACCCCTCATCAAAGGCAGCATTTCCCTCAGATAATAAGTCCGACGGAGACTGGCCCCTGTTGGATGACGCCGCCCATATAATCATGGTAAAAAAGGCAACCGCCATGAGGGCATAAATCACATGATATATCATATTCCTATTTCTTTTTTTATTTGTTTTTGTCCCTGATTTGCTCATCTTATGTTCCTCATAGTTCCCAGCTTTATAATGGTTTTTATTCTACCATATCGGCGGTGGAAATACAATTAGCAGACTTTCTTTCGTCTGCCGCTTCCTTTTCCCTCGAAAGTATGATACATTACAAGAAAAAGCAGGAGGAGATGCAGGATGCCCCGGCAGACAAATCAGGAGAAAAAACAGAAAAAAAAGATCACCCCGAAACAAATCGCGGCGCTTATCTGTGTCGTCCTTCTGGTCGGCATGTATATAGGCGCGTTCCTTGTGGCCTGTCTGGATCTTGGCGACTCCGGGCGGCTCTTTGCCGGCTGCCTTGTCGCTACCATCGGGATGCCGATTCTGCTCTGGCTTCTGATCTGGTGCTTTGAACAGCTTAAAAAGCGGCAGGACAATAACTGAGATCTTTTACCACTTCCCCGGCAATGATCAGTCCCGCCACGGAAGGAACGAAGGCTGCGCTGCCCGGCGTCCGACGCCCCTTTGTCAGATCCCCGTCCGGATTTCCCGCCGGAACAATCGGCTCCTCCTCCGAGTACACCACTTTCAAATGCTCCACCTTTCTTTTTTTTAATTCCCTGCGCATCACCCTTGCGAGAGGACATACCTTCGTCTCATAAATATCCGCCACGCAAAATGCGGAGGCATCCAGCTTATTCCCCGCCCCCATACTGCTGATCACCGGCACACCCGCCGCCTGTGCGCGAAGCACCAGTTCAATTTTTGCCGTCACCGTATCCACCGCATCCACCACATAATCATATTCGCAAAAAGGAAAGCTGTCCGCATTTTCCGGCAGGAAAAAGCACGGATGCACACACACCTTTGCCTGTGGATTGATATCCAGAATCCGCTCCTGCATCACATCTGTCTTGTATCTGCCCACAGTCTTGTGCGTTGCAATAATCTGGCGGTTTATATTAGAGAGCGCCACTTTGTCCTTATCAATCAGGTCAAGCGCCCCCACGCCGCTTCTTGCAAGCGCCTCGCACACATAGCCGCCCACGCCGCCCACACCAAACACAGCCACCCGGGAACGGGCCAGCTTATCCATTGCCGCACGCCCTAAAAGCATCTCCGTTCTGCAAAATTCTTCCCTCATATTTTCTGCCTTTCTTTCAAAACCCTACTATTATGTCAGACTTTTATTCCATACAAAAAGCCAAAAATATTTTCGCTCCATCATATTTTTATGATATAATAACCGCAGAAGAAAAACAAGCGAACAGGAGATATCACAATGCAAATTACAAACGACATCAAATACATAGGCGTAAACGATCACGACATCGATCTTTTCGAAGGACAGTACCATATAGAGAACGGCATGGCATATAATTCCTACGTCATTGTGGATGAAAAGATTGCTGTGATGGACACAGTGGACACCCATTTTGGGGAGGAATGGATGCAGAATTTAAAGGATGCAATCGGCACGCGCACGCCGGATTATCTGATCGTACAGCACATGGAACCGGATCATTCCGCAAATATAAATCTCTTTACAAAAGCATATCCGGACGCAGTTATCGTGGCGTCCTCTCCCGCCTTCACCATGATGCGGCAGTTTTTCGGCACAGATTATGCCGACAAACGGCAGATCATCAAGGAGGGAGATTCCCTTTCCTTAGGCACGCACACCCTGCAGTTTGTGGCAGCGCCGATGGTACACTGGCCGGAGGTCATGGTCACCTATGACACCCACGACAAAGTGCTCTTCTCCGCAGACGGCTTCGGCAAATTCGGCGCTCTCGACGTGGAGGAGGAATGGGCGTGCGAGGCACGCCGCTACTATTTTGGTATCGTAGGCAAGTTCGGTATGCAGGTGCAGAACCTTCTGAAAAAAGCTGCCGCCCTCGACATCCAGATCATCTGTCCCCTGCACGGCCCTGTCTTAAAGGGAAACCTTGAATATTATGTAAACCTATATCAGACATGGTCTTCCTACGGTGTGGAATCAGAGGGCGTTATGATTGCCTACACCTCCGTCTACGGCCATACAAAGGAAGCCGCTGAACTTCTTGCAGAGAAGCTGACTGAGAAGGGCTGCCCAAAAGTAGTCGTTGCCGATCTGGCAAGAGAAGACATGGCGGAATGTGTGGAAGATGCTTTCCGTTACGGCAAACTGGTGCTTGCCACCACCACCTATAACACAGAAATGTTTCCCTTCATGCGGGAGTTTATCGACGAGCTGATTTCCCACAACTACCAGAACCGTACCATCGCCCTGATCGAGAACGGTTCTTGGGCGCCTATGGCGGCAAGGGCAATGAGAACGAGACTGGAAAGCTGCAAAAACATCACCTTCACAGAAAACAGCGTACAGATCCGCTCCGCCTTAAATGAGGAGAGCACCGCACAGATCGAGGCGCTGGCAGAGGAACTTTGCAAAAACTGAATGTCTGACCTTTCCTTATTATCAAAAAATCGGGCGTCATACGGATAACCGCATGACGCCCTGCCTGTCCTATCTCTGTCTTATTGAAAAACAACCCGCAATTTACACGTCCACACCCAGCTTTCTAAGCTCATTGATCGCCTGCGCCTGATTTTGAAAATGAATGGTATGTATCCCGAATTTCTCAGCGCCGTCAAGGTTTTCCGGCGTATCGTCCATGAAAACGCATTCCTCCGGCACAAGCCGATACCGGTCAATCAAAAGCTGATAAATCTCCGGCATAGGCTTTATCACCTTATCCTGATAGGAAAGAATGCCGCCGTCCATATAAGGTATAAAGTCGAGTGCCGCCGCACATTCCCGGTGCGCCTTCCTGGAAAAATTTGACAAATACAGGCAGCGGTACCCTTTTTTCTGCAGCTCCTGAATCCATGGGATCGCATAGTCGTTTCGCGCCACTATGGGGCCAATATCATTTAAGACCTGTCTGATCTCTTTCTCAATTCCGGGATCGCTATCAATAAAACCCTGCAAAACCTCTTCATCAGTCAAAACACCCCTGTCATACTCGTTCCACAGGGAATTTTTGACCGTTGCCTTCACAAGCCGGTCAAAAACTTCCTCCGTGAACCCGAAGCTCCGATAGTGCTTCTCCCAGACGAAATCCGCAAGTACATTTCCGATATCAAAAATGAGTGTGGTAATCATTTTGTCTCCGTTTCCTTCCTGGTTTACATAACTTATATCTTCTCAGGCTCTCGCCAGTCCGTCCACATGCAGGATATCCCCGCTGATATAGGAAGCCATATCCGACGCCAAAAATACAAAAGCATTGGCGATGTCCTCTGGCTGACCCATACGCCGCAGCGGAATCTGCGCAATCATCGGATCAATCACTTCTTTGGGCACACTGCGCATCATATCGGTGTAGGTGATACCGGGTGCAACCGCGTTGACCCTGATCCCTTTGGGCCCCAGCTCCCTCGCCAGCGACAGGGTAAAGCCGTTGACCGCAAACTTGGAGGTGGGATAGGCAATTCCTGCCGGTTGTCCGTATGTTCCCACCATGGAGGAAGTGTTTAAAATCACGCCGCTTCCCGCCGCAACCATATGCTCGCTGGCTGCTTTGGAACAGTTGAACACGCCCTTGATGTTCAAATCCATTACCTTGTCAAAAGTCTCTTCCGTATAATCCGTAAAGGGGGTACTCTCCGACACTCCCGCATTGTTGACAAGAATATCTATCCTTCCATACTTTTTCACAACATTGTCGAAAGCATCTTTCACCGACGCATAATCGGACAAATTCGGGTATATTCCCTCTACGGCGGCATCCGCGTCAGTCTCTTTCAGCTTCGAAACCGCCTTGTCTGCTGTCTCCTGACGGCTTGCGCAGAGTATCACCCTCGCCCCCTCCTTCAGAAACGCCTCGACGGTCGCATAACCGATTCCTCTGCTTCCGCCCGTAACAATCGCAACCTTGTCTTTCAGTAACATGATATTTCCCCTCCTTTATGAAATTGTAGTGTATGGATTCCTGCCCTGCCAAAGAACAATTATTTCAGTTTGCTCTCTCTGTAAATAATATCCTCTCTGCCGGGGCCGTTTGATACCATAGTAATAGGATACCCAATCTGCTCCTCAATAAACTCCACATAATTACGGCAGTTCTCAGGCAATTCCTCGTACTTTCTGATACCGCGGATCTGACACTTCCAGCCCGGAAGCTTTTTGATCACCGGCTTCGCCTTCTCCAGCTTGTAAGTCACGGGGAAATCCGTTGTCACTTCGCCGTCCACCTCATATCCCACGCAGACCGGAATCTCATCCAGGTATCCCAGCACATCTAACACTGTAAACGCCACATCAGTCGTTCCCTGCAGACGGCAGCCGTACTTGGATGCCACGCAGTCAAACCATCCGACTCTTCTGGGCCGTCCTGTGGTAGCTCCGAACTCACCGCCGTCACCCCCGCGTCTGCGCAGTTCATCCGCCTCGTCACCGAAAAGCTCCGATACAAATGCGCCCGCGCCTACCGAAGAGGAATACGCCTTGCAGACCGTAATGATCTGTTTGATCTCATAGGGCGGGATTCCCGCGCCAATCGCACCGTACGCCGCCAGCGTGGAAGAGGATGTCACCATCGGGTAAATGCCGTGGTCAGGATCTTTCAGAGTGCCAAGCTGCCCTTCCAACAGAACCGTCTTGCCGTCTTTTAACGCCTGCCCCAGATAAGCGGACACATCACACACATAAGGGGTGATCTTCTCCCGATAATCCATCATCGTCTCAAACAGTTCGTCAGGATTCATCTTCGGCTTATGGTATAAATGCTCCAAAAGCACATTTTTCGTCTCACAGACTCTGACCAGTTTCTCCTTCAACGCCGTCTCGTCAAAGAGCTCGCTGACCTGAAAACCGATCTTTGCATATTTATCCGAATAGAAAGGAGCAATCCCCGACTTCGTAGAGCCAAAGGACTTACCGCCGAGTCTTTCCTCTTCATACTGGTCAAACAAAATATGGTAGGGCATCACAATCTGACAGCGCTCGGACACCAGAATCTTCGGCATCGGCACATCTCTGTCCGTAATGGACTTAATCTCATCCATCAGAATCGGAATGTTGAGCGCAACGCCATTACCGATCACGCTTGTTGTATGCCCGTAAAACACGCCTGAGGGCAGTGTGTGCAGGGCAAACTTTCCATAATTGTTTACGATCGTATGACCCGCATTCGCTCCTCCCTGAAAGCGCACGATAATATCCGCCTTCTCAGCGAGCATATCCGTGATCTTTCCTTTTCCCTCGTCGCCCCAGTTGGCGCCCACTACAGCCTTTACCATAATAAGTCCCTCCTATACTTCGGAAGCGTCAATGCGCGCGCTTCCAGGCTTTGATTTCTTCCAGTCTCTTTTTGAGTCCGGCTTCCTGACCCATGCCCGCTGGCCGATAGTACTCCCGCCCCACAAGGGCATCCGGCAGACACTGCATATTTGTCAGCTTCTCCTCCGTATCATGGGCGTACTGGTAACCCTTTCCATATTCCAGGTCTCTCATAAGCCCCGTAACCCCGTTTCGGATCACAAGGGGCACCGGCTCCGCCAAATCCTTTGTGGCGTCCGCCTTCGCCTCGTTGTAAGATACCTCCATAGCGTTCGACTTGGGCGCCAGAGCTACATAGATCACAGCCTGCGTCAGATGTACATTACACTCAGGCATCCCCAGGAAATGACATGCCTGATATGCCGCCACCGCAATCTGTAACGCCTGCGGATCAGCCAGCCCCACGTCCTCGCTGGCAAAGCGCACCACCCTTCTCGCCACATAGAGAGGATCTTCCCCCGCCTCCAGCATCCGAGCCAGCCAGTAAACTGCCGCATCCGGATCGGAATTGCGCATGGACTTGTGCAGCGCGGAGATAAGGTTATAGTGCTCCTCCCCCTTCTTGTCATACAGAAGGGACTTGCGCATGGTACACTGTTCCAGCGTCTCCTTCGTCACCGTGACGGCGCCCTCCGAATCCATCTCACCGTTTAAAACCACCATCTCCAGCGTGGAGAGGGCGTTTCTGGCGTCGCCGTTGGCAAAAACTGCAATCGTCTCTAAAAGTTCGTCGTCGATCTGTATTTTTTGATTGCCGAACCCTCTCTGGTCTTTCAGGGCATGCGACAAGAGCTCCTTTATCTCCTGCGTCGTAAGCGCCTGTAACACAAACACCTTACAGCGGGATAAAAGAGCGCTGTTGATCTCAAAAGACGGATTCTCTGTAGTCGCGCCTATCAAAATGATGCTGCCTTTCTCCACGAACGGCAAAAAAGCATCCTGCTGCGCCTTGTTAAAGCGATGTATCTCATCCACAAACAGAATCGTCCTGACACCGTATTGCCTGTTTTGCTCCGCCTGCTCCATAACCGTGCGAATCTCTTTGATCCCGCTGGTCACCGCGGAAAAGTCGATAAAAGAAGACTGCGTTTTATTGGCAATGATTCTTGCCAGCGTAGTCTTCCCCACTCCGGGCGGCCCCCAGAAAATCATCGAAGATATCTGATCCTGCTCGATCAGTCTTCGGAGCACCTTCCCCCTGCCTAAGAGATGCTCCTGCCCCACATACTCCTCAAGCGTGGAGGGGCGCAGCTTTGCAGCCAGCGGCTGTGGCATCTCCCTGTCAAATAAAGATAACTGTTCCACTTTTGTTTATCTCTTATTCCATTTATTATTGCCGTTGTTATTGTCCTTCTGGGAATCCTGCTCTTCCTTCTTATCATCCGTCTTCTCAAAAGAACTCTGTACAGATGGTGCAGTGATCCCTTCCGTATTCATGGTACACTGTCCCTGGAATACGCCGTTCTCGTCCACAACCAGGCTCTTCGTACGGATATTGCCGATCACCTTACCAGTGGAAACCACCTCGGTTCTGCCGCCGGAAGTCAAGTCACCTTCCAGAGAGCCGCCGATGAAAATGCTGCTGCCCTTCACATTGCCTTTCACCTTGCCGCTGGCACTGATAATCAGCGCGCCTTCCGTCTCCACGTCTCCGGTCACGCTGCCTTCCACGCGGACGCCTTCCTTCGCGCGGATATTGCCGTCCACAACCATATCGGCGCCTATGATACTGCTGATCTTGGCATTAACCTGTTCCGTTGTTTTTTTCCCCAACATAATTTCCTCCCTATCCTTTGATCTCAATTAACTCAAGCGGATCAATATATTCATCATCCTTACGGATGCTGTAACCAGTCTCCGTGTTTTCTTCGCCCACAAGGAAAAGCGCCACACCCTTCACAACCTGGCTTCCCTCCTCCACAATGGGGCTTCCCAGATTCCGGTAAGTGGTAACATAGCCGTTTCCGTGGTCAATCACAACATAGCTCACTTCCCCTTCCGCTTCTCTGACCTCTTTTACCGTGCCAGGCGCGGTGGCTACTACCTTCGTGCCTTCCGCAGCCACAAAAATGAGTTCCTTCCACTCCGCCTTCGCCTCAACCTTTAAACCGTCTTCGTTCTGTCCGTCCGCAGCCTCTTCTCCGGCAGTGTCTTCCTCCTTGATCTGTGCGGCACCGCTCATCGGGAATCCCCTCGGAATATAATTTTCCTCATGTGCTGCCACCAGTTCGTGCTCCTGTTCTTCCTTTCGGCTGAGAGTCTCCTCCAGCGAGGACACCCTGCTCGCAAGCGTCTCTTTTTCCGCCGTCAGCGATTCGTTTTCTTCTTTCATCTGGACAATCTGCTCAAGCTGTCTGGCATTTCGCTCTCTGGAACCGGCCATCGAAATCGTGACGTATACAGTGTAGCAGATAACCGCCACAAGCAACACAAAAGAGACTGCCGCGATCGCGCCCGTCTTAATATGCATTCTCCTGACATTCGCACCGGGAGCATCGGAAGTCAATATTATCGTATAAGTGATCTTTCTCTTGCGCAAATCTGTGCTCATAAATAAGGTCACCTCCACTCATCTTTTCTATTCTAACACATATTGCGCAAGAAAAACATACTAATTTTAATAAACCTTATCAATTTGCGATCCGTTTCGTCGCGAGAGCTCTCGTCGCATTTAGTACCGCCAGCACCATAACCCCCACATCTGCGAAGATTGCCCACCACATGCCTACCAGACCGATCGCGCCAAAAAGCAGGCAGGCAAGCTTCACCGCCAGTGCAAACACAATATTCTGATGGACAATCCTGATCGTCTTTCTCGAAATCTGCATCGCCAGCGCAATCTTTGACGGGTCATCATCCATCAGCACAATATCCGCCGCCTCAATGGCCGCATCAGAACCGAGCGCGCCCATGGCAATTCCCAGATCCGCTCTGGACAGCACCGGCGCATCGTTGATGCCGTCCCCCACAAAAGCCAGCTTCTCCTTTTTGCCTTTCATGGCGAGAAGACGCTCCACCTCCGCCACCTTATCCGCGGGCAGAAGTTCACTTCTCACCTCATCCACACCAAGCTCTGCGGCCACAGCCTCCGCCACCGGCCTCGCATCTCCGGTTAACATAACTATTTTTCTCACACCAGCCTTTTTCAGCGCCGCCAGCGCTTCCTTTGCACCCGGCTTCACCACATCGGAAATCAATATACAGCCGGCATAAACGCCGTCCACCGCCACATGTACCTGCGTCCCGGTCTCCTTCACTTCGGCGGGCGTAATCTGCAGTTTTTCCATCAGCCTGCGGTTGCCCGCCGCCACAAGCCGTCCGTCCACATAGGCGCAGACCCCGTGGCCGCTGATCTCCTCCACGTCCTTCACCCGGTTCGTGTCAATCTCCTGTCCATAGGCTTCCCGCAGGCTTTTGCTGATCGGGTGGTTAGAATAGCTCTCCGCAAGAGCCGCACAGGCAATCAGTTCCTCCTGTGTGAACCCCTCTGCCGCTTCCTTGTGGGTGACCGCAAAGACTCCCTTGGTCAATGTACCCGTCTTATCGCACACCACATATTTCGTCTCGGAGAGCGCCTCCAAATAGTTGGAGCCTTTCACCAATATGCCCTGTGCGGAGGCGCCGCCAATCCCTCCGAAGAAACTTAAGGGAATGGAAATCACCAGCGCGCACGGACAGCTTATAACCAACGTAGTCAACGCCCTTGTGAGCCACATTGACCAATGCGCTTCATAGCCGAAAACCAGGCATAAAACCGGAGGAAGAAGCGCCAGCGCCAATGCGCCGTAACACACCGCCGGCGTATAATATCTGGCGAAACGCGTAATAAAATTCTCGGAGCGGGATTTTTTCATGCTGGAGTTTTCCACCAGCTCCAGAATTTTAGAGAC
Organism: Lachnospiraceae bacterium UBA3310; assembly: GCA_002361355.1. GTDB lineage: Bacteria > Bacillota > Clostridia > Lachnospirales > Lachnospiraceae > UBA3282. The sequence continues at coordinate 27,930 of DESQ01000020.1, read as the reverse complement.
CGTAGACTCGCCGAACGCCTTCGTTGTGCGCACCTTTAAAAGTCCCGACATGTTCACGCTCCCGCTGACCACCTCATCGCCCTTACATACCTGTCTGGGAAGGCTCTCACCCGTCAGCGCGCTTGTGTTCAGGGACGCCTCTCCCTCCTCGATCACACCGTCGATGGGAACTTTCTCGCCGGGCTGGATCGTGATGAGCGTACCAATCTCCACCTCATCCGGATCCACCTGCTCGATATGGCCGTCCACTTCTATATTCGCGTAGTCCGGACGGATATCCATCAGCTTCGCAATGTTCCCCCGGCTCTTGCCCACGGCATAGCTTTGAAACAGCTCGCCAATCTGATAAAAGAGCATAACGGCCACACCCTCCGTGTACTCGCCGAGCAGAATCGCACCCACGGTTGCCACCGCCATCAGGAAGTTTTCATCGAAAACCTCCCCGTGAATCACACCCAAAAAGGCTTTTCGCAAAATATCGTAACCGATAACCAAATAGGGTATCATAAAAAGTATAAGCCGCAGATACGGATTCTGTATCGGAAGAATCACAAGACCGATCATGAGAACCGCCGCGGCAATAATTCTGATAAGTACTTTTTTCTGTTTCCTGTTCATTTGGATTCCTCCTTTTGTTATATGAACATTTAAGCACTTATTTAATTGTTTGTCAACCTTTTTCTTTCTTATAACAATGAGAAAAGACACCTCCAGCCGCCAAGTGTTCTCCGGGATATTCTGTGTGTGAACCGAGACACTGGCGATACGTTTCCGTACTCCTCCCAGAACTGAAGATGTCTTCTTTATTTTACTCTGTTTTTCCTGGATGCGCAACCTTCGCCCCGGCATCCGCCGGATCAAACCTTAACCGGGATTCACATGCACCATGATATGCTTTACTTTCGGAAAATTTTTCTCTATGGAATCGTGAACGCGCTCCGCTATGGCGTGCGCCTGACGCAGGGTTTCTTCCCCGTCGGCGCGGATTTCGATATCCACATATATCTTATTTCCAAAAACGCGGGTGTGCAGCAGATCCACGCCCAGCACACCGGCCTGATCCAGGGCGCACTGCGCAAGTTTCCTCTCCGTCTCCTCATCACAGGCCTTATCCACCATCTTATCTACCGCGTCCATAAAGATTTCGTATGCCGCTTTCTCGATAAATACGCAGATCACCACACTGGCAACGGGATCTAAAATCGGGAAGCCAAGCCTTGCGCCGCCGATACCGATGAGCGCGCCGACGGAGGAGAGGGCGTCCGAACGGTGATGCCACGCATCCGCCATAAGCGCGCTGGAGTCAATCCGCTTGGCGCAGACCCTTGTGTACTGGTACATAGCCTCTTTCACCAGAATGGAGACCACTGCCGCCACCAGCGCAAGCCTCCCCGGCACCACAAGGCTTTCGTAATCGCCGCCCACAATCTGCCTGAGAGCCGTATACCCTATTCCCAGACCAGTGAATGCAAGAATGGTGGCAAGCACAATCGCCGCCACGCATTCGAGTCTCTCATGTCCGTAAGGATGATCTTTATCCGAAGCTTTTCTGGATATCCGGATGCCTATGATAACCACAATGGTGCTGAACACATCCGACGCAGAATGGATGGCGTCGGAAATCATCGCGCCTGAATGGGCGATCACACCTGCTAACAGCTTGAATACGGTTAATCCGAAGTTTGCCACGATGCTGACTGCTGATACATGCATCGCTGTTTTTTCAAAATCCTGCTCTGTTCCCATAATACCGCCTTCTTCATATTTTTCCTACTACAATCTAAACCGTTATTTCCGCTTTGACGCCGAGCAGTTCCTTATTTTCTTCCAAAATCGGCTTCACAACCTCCTCCAAAAACTTCTCCACCTGCAGGGGCGCGCGTCCCACATATTTTGCCGGATCCATGGTCTTTTCCAGATCTTCTGCGCTCATGTTAAAGGCCGGGTCAGCCGCAATCAATGAAAGAAGGTTGTTTTCCTTCCCCTCCCGTTTTACGTTTGCGCCCGCAATCATGGAAAGCTCTCTGATCTTCTCATGCAGTTCCTGCCTGTTGCCGCCCATCTTAACCGCATCCATCATGATGTTCTCCGTAGCCATAAAGGGAAGCTCGCTCATCAGCCGCTTTGTAATCACCTTATCATACACCACCAGACCGTCCACCACGTTCAGGCACAGATCGAGAATGCCGTCCACCGCCAGAAACGCCTCCGGAATCGAGAGCCGTTTGTTGGCGGAATCATCCAGCGTCCGCTCAAACCACTGGACGGAGGAGGTGATTGCCGGATTTAGGGCATCCACCATCACAAAGCGGGCCAGGGACGCGATACGCTCACTCCGCATGGGATTTCTCTTATAAGCCATGGCAGAGGAACCGATCTGGCTCTTCTCAAAGGGCTCCTCCACCTCTTTCAGATGTTGTAACAGACGAATGTCATTCGACATTTTGTGGGCGGAAGCGGCGATGCCTGCCAGTATATTGCAAACTCTTGTATCCACCTTGCGGGAGTACGTCTGCCCCGACACCGGATAGCATTTTTCAAATCCCATCTTCTCCGCAATCATGGGATCAATTTTGTCTATCTTCTCCTGATCCCCCTCAAAGAGTTCCAAAAAAGAAGCCTGCGTGCCCGTCGTTCCCTTTGATCCCAAAAGCTTAAGGCTTCCCAGCACATAGTCAAGGTCTTCCAGATCCATACAAAATTCCTGCGCCCAGAGGGTTGCCCGCTTGCCGACGGTGGTGGGCTGTGCCGGCTGGAAATGGGTGAATGCCAGCGTCGGAAGCGACTTGTACTCATCGGCGAACTTCGCCAGTTCACCGATCACATTGACCAGTTTCTTTTTCACCAGCTTAAGCGCCTCGCGCATCACAATGATATCCGTATTGTCGCCCACATAGCAGGAGGTTGCGCCCAGATGAATGATCCCCGCCGCCTTGGGACACTGCTGCCCGTAAGCGTGGACATGGCTCATCACGTCATGGCGTACCTCCTTCTCCCTTGCTTTAGCCACATCATAGTTGATGTCCTCCGCATGTGCTTTAAGTTCGTCGATCTGCTCTTTTGTGATCACAGGCCTGCCGTTCTGGGAAAGTCCCAGCTCCATCTCCGTCTCCGCCAGCGCAATCCAAAGTTTCCGCCACGTCCGGAATTTCATGTCCGGAGAAAAAATATACTGCATCTCCTTACTGGCATACCGTTCCGACAAGGGACTCACATATCTGTCTGTACTCATATTCTACTGATTCCTTTCCGCCTCTTCTATTTGGCATTGAATTTCTGTTCGTACTCTTCCACCGTCTTCATGATCTCTTTTGCGTACTTCGGATACCGCTCCACAAGCGCCTTGATATCCCTCTGGGAAGTCCCGGCCACTACATCCTTGTTATAGTCCATACGCCGCCGCAAAGACTGTCTGCGGATAATCAGGTTGTGCCTGATCTCCACCATTTCCTTTGGATCCAGAATTGCCTCCGTCTGATGGAGCCAGATGGCCGGATCCTGTATCTGATAGCACTTTAACATCTGCAAGAGTTCCTGCTCGTTGTAATCCAGGTCAAGCTCCGCCCTGCGGAATCTCTCGCGCTCTTCCTTCTCCAGCTTGTAATTCTCCCACATTTCCGTCAGTTCCTTGGCGCTGGATACGCCGTACTTCATGTAGAGATACTCGAGAAGGTTGGTATTGTTCACATAGCGGATTTTCACCTTATTCTGCAAGAGGATAATCTTGTTGATCCCCGTCTCCACCCGTCTCAGTTCCCGCCTGGCATCCATATGCTTGACATAGATCAGGGTGATCACAATCGCCGCCGCCCCCGCCGTGAGAAGGTAGCCAAGCTGTGTGTCCATTTCAAGGAAAAACTGTAAGAACAGGAGCAGCAGCACACACAGGCCAAGCGCCGTCACGCAGATAACAGCCATGCCTTTTGTATCGGAGATCAGCCGCATCACCTCGTTCTTACGGTAAAGATAAGCATGCTTTTCCCCCTCCAGGCGGCTTAAGTCCTTGCGGATTAACTCCTGATAATTCTCTGCATCCGTGATTTTTTCGTAAGCCTCCTCCATCTGGTCTTCCATGCGTTCCACCATGCGGTACTTCTCATCCGTGATCCGGTGGGGACGCCCCATAAAGTCCGTCTTTCTCTCCTGTAGAAGAGATACCCGTTTGGCACAGTCTTTGAGCTGTTCGCTCTCCTCCGGCGGCAGCGCTTCGATCTCTTCCATATCTTTCAGGTAAGAGGTGACCATGTTATACTCGAAGTTCAGGTTCTCTAACTCCTTTGTCGCTTCCGCCATCTTTTCGAGGCAGTTTCTCACATAGTCGTTTCTCTGTTCCTTATTGTTAAAGTCTATCTCCCGCGGAGATTCCTCCTCTTCCCACTCTTCCTCATCGTACTCGTCATAATCCCTGCGAAATCTGTCAAACAGTCTCTTTATAAAGCCCATTTTTCCTCCTCGTCCTCTAACTCATGCTCCTGCGGTAACTACTTTTCAGTCCTGCGGTCAGCTTCTCAATCTCCTCATAGTAGGGAGTGGAGCTTCCAAGCGCCCCCGCCCCTTCATCCTTCATGACCTGATAAGTGACAAGCATCCTGTTTTCGTCCGTTCCCTCGAATGACCCTTCCGCCCGTTTCACCATACGCTCCACCTCCAGAGATAAGTCGTGATACTCCGGGTGTTGTGCAATATAATCAATATATGCGTTCTCCTGCTGTCCCATACGCAGAGCCGCCAGATACATCGTAAGACCCTCCCGCTTCCCGTCGGTCTCGTAGGCCTTCAAAAACCAGTCCGCCGCCTGTCCGTACAGAAACATACCCGCACATGCCACACCCATGTTGTGGTAAAGTCTTGCCAGAAGCAGCTTCTCATGATCAGGCACTTCGTAGGTCAGATTCTGGTACTGTTGTAAGGCCGCCAGATACCGCTTCTCTCCCAGCAGGAAATCCGCCTTCGCTTTCTGCCGCTCGTAGGGGCTCAACCCCTCATTGCCTCTCACAATCTCCTCTGTCCGCTGGATCACATCGGCGGGATAGATATTCACATATTCCAGAATCGCACCCACATAAGCCGCCGTGGAGCCCTTTCTGTTTATCAGCGCATCCAGCTCATGAGCCAGATCCCCAAGACCGCACTCCTCATCCAACCACCGGATCAGCCCCCGCTGCACGATCTCCCCATCCAGAAGCTCCGCCCTGTCCACAAAGAGAAAGCACAGTTCTTCCACCGAATATAGGTTTACATAAAATCTTTCCACATAGTAGGGATGTTCGGCACGCCTGCCGGTTCCCAAAATTATCTGACTGCTCATTTTCTCTTTTGTCCCTCAGTTCATGAAATCTGAAACGATTCCTCCCACATCTGTCCTGCCGACGGAAAAAATTCTCCCAATCCCAGATCAGTCACCCTGACCCGCACCGTATCGGACGAAGCCATCGCCACCTCCAGCGCGTATCTGGTGAAAGGCGCGCCTGTCTGCCTCGCCCCCTCCAGGGGAACTGTCCGCGTCTCAGCGTTTTTCCCTGTGAGCGGCGTTATGACAAAGGAGAGTTCCTTCTCCTGTCCCAGAAGGATCTCACAGGATTTGTGCAGTTCATACCAGCTCTCCCCGGCATCCAAAAGGGCGTAATAGGATTCCTTTCCCTGTCGGAGCACGCGCATGCCGATATTCGCCTTCAGCTTATCCTCCCCCAAAAAGATGTGGGTCTGCCCTGCCTCACAGGGATCGAATTTCTCCAAAAGACTGTAAACCGCCCCCCTGCTGAACAGATTGTTTCCCTGAAACACCCGTCTGCCCCGGCATAAAAATTGCAGGGATTTTTTGTGCCACTCCTCCCTGAAACCATCCCCCAACAGATATGCGGAGGAGACGATACGCCCCTCGCACATCTGTTCCAAAATGGATAAGAACCGCTCGTCCGCCAGACGAAAGGCGTCTTCCTTGACATCCTCCTCTTCATCCTCCAACGGAACCACCAGCGTCTCGTAACTCGCCTCCTCGATCAGCGCAACGATCGGCGTAGTTCTCTTATTGCACTCCATGCGGTAAGTCTTTAAATATCTGCCATCATGCTCGCAGATCACCACCTGATAAGCCCAAAGCTGCGACGGCTGATACAGCATAAAGGAATAAAGGCTCTCCGTATGGCTCTGGAAATAAATACGCCCGGTTTTCAAATTCAGATTGGCAGCCACCTGCAGCAGAATTTCCACCATACGGTCATCCATCCTGTCCACCGTAAACATGAAAGCGGCAATATTTTCCAACGGGGAAATCATGCCCAAAAGGCCAAGGCTCTTTTTAATGAAAAGAGTCAAAAGCGCAGTCGGATCATAGGAATCCCCGTCAATCTCCAGCTTTTGTCCCTCCCTGGCAAGGGACAGAAGATCCTCCACCGGAAACATATCTTCCTCTTCGCTGCTCTTCACTGCCTCCTTACCATAAAGCCACTGGTTCGTCCCTTTTCGTTTACATAACATAAACGGAATGTTATACTGCTTCGTCCCCATCACGGGCGCCACCGTCTCCACGTCCCCCTGTCCAAAAAGGCAGTAGCTGATCTGGGCATACCTCTGTCCCAGGTCATAACCCGCAAGCACACTTCCCTTATGCGGTTTTTCCTCCTCTTTCCGCTCCAAAAACATGGCTTTCCCCTCACCTGGGAACAAATATCTGCTCCACCATATGATCCTGCCTGAAATACTCAAAAAGTAAATCGCTCACCGTATCGTAGTCATGCAGGGTCTTTCCGATCATAATATCGTTCAAAATACTGAATCTGCCCTCGCCGCCTTCCTCCCCGGCGTCACTTTTGCTTATGGAATTGCTTGCCGTCAACTGTTCGCCGGAAGCTGAATCTTCCGTGATATAATATTGAAGCTTCTCCCCGAAAAAAAGAATAAAATCCTTGACGCAGATGCCGCCGAACATGTTCCGCATCTCCTCGTGGGTATACTCTTTCCCGCTCTCCCCTTCGTCCTGAATCAGATAGTGGATCATAACCCGCCCGCCGGACTCCGCCCGGTATTCCACCATCGTCTTGTCCAGATAAGCACTAAGCTGCGGCATACTGCCATAATAGCTTTTGTAAAAGGGCATCACAATCCCCTGCGCCAACAGCGACTCCAAAAAAGCGGCGCAGATCCTCTCCTCATCCTCACTCCGCTCCCTGTCGGCATAATAGTGCAGCCAGGCAATTTTGCAGACCAGATGCAGCGGCGCGTCCTCCTGATACAACTGCCGCACGCTCTCAAACACATAGGAATCCGTAATCTCCTCTTTCACCACATAATCATAACAGCATGCCGACACAAACGCCGCCCGGATCCTCTCGCTGCCGCCGCCCTTGCTGTAAGAACGAAAGATCTCTAACTTCTCTCCCACATGGGCTCCCGTGTAGAGCATCTGCACCAGCATCCGCTCACACAGTTTAAAGGTATCCACACCGAAGGACTCCGCGATACGCCACACATCGCGCATTTCCTTGATGGTGCCCGAAAACCATTGTACCAGATAATTCAATACATTGTCGTCATACTTTCCCTTCTGCACCACATAAAAGAGCATTCCTGTCATCAGAGGATCCTCCTCTGTCTCCGTCAGCTCCAACAGTCTGCTTGCCAGTTTAAGCAGCGTCTTCGCATCTATATCATAAGGCCCAAACAGTTTCACCCATTCGCGCGCCTCCTCGTACATGCCGCGGCTGACCATATAACGGACAATCTTTCCCCTGTCCTTACGGCTCACATCCGGGGGCTTCAAGGACAACAGGTACTCGTCAAGCTCCCGCATTCTGTCCTTTTCATAGAAAAAATCCACCACCATGGGACGAATCTTTCGTTTTTCCTCCTCCTCGATCCGATCCGAGACAGACAGCAGCACAAAAAGATCCGCATTGTCCTCCTGCACCGCAAAGGTATGCTGATACTCATAGCAGGCATAAACCGCATAGCCCAGATGATTTCTCACAAACGGCGCGATCATAAGCGCAAGCCTGACCGGATTCATCAATTCTTTCACGGAATAATCCACGCTGGCCGTAAAGCAGTTCCCCTCACCGTCCCCCAGAAGAACCTTGCAGCCGCTCTCATAGACCGGCACAAACGCCCTGCCTTCCGTCATTGGAAAGCGCTTGATGTCCGCCCGGCAGGAATAGGCCAGCATCACTTCTTTGATCTTTTCCTCTCCGGTATTGACCTCCCGCATAAAAAGCAAAGACACCAGAGACCTGGCCGTCTGTTCGTCGATCATGGAAAGATCAATAAAGTTACTGTAGAGATAAGCAAGATCCCTGTTAATCCTGCCCCTTTTTATCTGCTCCAGGACAAAACGTTCCATGGCCGCCATATAGTTTACATAAATATCTGCCAGTTCCTCCCTGTGCTTATGTACATAAGCGTAAAGATACGCCGTGACCGCATAGTGCAGATCACTCTTATAGGCAAAATACAAAAGCACAATGCGGGGAAGCTCCCCGTCATAATCCGCGGGAAGCGACATCATATAATACTCGTAAAGCCTTGTGATTCGGAGATTTTCTTCCACCCCTGCCTGATACCAGTGAAAATACGCCTCTCCGCAGCGGTTTCCCTTAATAAGCAGCGTACAGATCTCATGGAGAACCTCTTTGTTGTGCGTCTGCTCGTAGCAGCCTTTCAGGATACGAAACAAACTTTCGGAGTATCCCCGCTTTTGTCCGGCAAGATATACAAGCTGTAACAGAATCTCCTCCTGCATCACCTCGTTTTTGACTGCATAAATCAATATCTGTTCCTCAAAGAGATCCAGCTTCCGGAGCATGGCCGGATTCATGCACAGAATATTCCACGCCTCAATATAGAGCATCGGGGAAGTACAATGCCGTGAAAACATCTCTTCCAAAAGCATCCATCTTCGTGAAGGGCTCTGCGTATACTCCTCGGAAAGGTACAGAAGCAGCCAGGCGATTCTCCAGTCTCCCCTTCGCCTCTCATAAATTCTCCCTACCGTCTCCGCCACCTCGTCCACGTAGGCGTCCTCGTCACTGACTAATGTAGTCAAGTAAAGATAATAACACCACAGTGCCGGATTCTTCTCCCGCTCCGCAACCACACGGTCTCTCAGCTTTTCAATCTGCCATTTCGCCTCATTGCCGCGCTCCTGAGACAAAAGAAGCTGACCCCTGAAAAGCTTCACGGCCGTATCCTGATCGTCGAGCTGTTCCATGCGGGAGAGAAGCTTTTCCGTCTCCGTAAGCCACACTGTCGTCCCGATCTTTTTCAACCGTTGCGCCTGATAGTATTCCATCAGCTGCACCACAAGCTGTTTCTTTTCCCTTTTCGCTCCCAAAAGCAGGCCGCCGGCCGCGCGCTGCACCACGGTGACGGGGATCCGCACCGTCCCGCTCTCCCGCACAAGCAGAATCGCCCCATAATTATATCCGTTATGGAGCTTTTCATGATCAATATCATAGCAGAGCCGGTACATATTTCCCAGAAAGGCATCGTCTCCCACCGTCTCCCCGGCAAGTTTTATGAAATCTCCCTCCGCACGGATCTGCAGTCTGGTATACCCCCAGCCGTTCCGGTTTATGACAAGCGTATAACGCACCGACTCCACAGGATCCTCGATTTTTATTTCCCTCTCCTCCGGAATAAACTCCACCGGCTTTTTCTTATGTATCTCCAAAAGGAACTCTTCCACGTTGTGCTCATTGCCCGGCACTGCGGAAAGCCCCTTGTAGGCGGCATAATACTGCCTGTCATGGCCGGTAAACACCTTTTTAAATCCGGGATCATAAAAAAGCTTCACAGCCTCTTCCCAGCTCTCCCTTGCCAGGTTTGTAAAATGAAAGAGATTGCGGATCTCCCCCATGCCGGAAATGATCTCGTCCGGGAGCACCTTCACCTCAAAGGGCAGATAATACTCTCCCCGGTTTGAAATAATGTGGAACGAGCCAGACACTTCCTCCCCCGCTTCCATCCCGGCCGCATGAAACCGATAGAATATCTCATCCTGACTGCCGCCGAAGCGCGTCGCCACACACTCCATACGAAGGTCAGAAGCAGACACTTCCCCCTCTGTCACCACACCCTCCGGCCCGTACACGAAAAAAGACCCCTCACAGGCCGCGTCCGCCTGAAGGGACAGAGTAACTCGCGGGCAGGAAAACTCCAGAGAGCCGTCCCCAGCATGAAATTTACCGTCTAAAATCTCGTCCACTACCATATGGATAGTATATCATTTTCAAGGTAGCATGTGCAACCCTCATTGCATATCATAAGGTTAAGAAAAATGCTATCCCAGGAATGAGGTATCAGGATGGATGTAAACAGAATGGAGCCAACTCCAGCAAATACACAGACCGAAGATGATGCAGTCGGAAAGCTGCAAATCAATGTAACCGCAAACGTGGGACTGATCCCCATAGAAAACGCATCAATTACCATCTCCTTCACCGGTGAGCCGGATTCCACCGTGGAAACACTGCGCACCGATTCCTCGGGGCAGACTGACACAGTGGATCTGAGAACCCCTCCCCTGCAATACAGCCTGACTCCCAATTCTCCCATGCCTTACTCTGAGTACACGGTTTCCGTCACCGCTCCCGGCTATGAGCCTGTCATCGTGTCCGGTGTGGAGGTACTGCCGGATGTCACCGCCATCCAAAACATTGAAATGACACCCACGGAAACGACACCGGATACGGAGGAGATCATCGCTATCCCCGATCACACGCTCTACGGTGACTATCCGCCCAAGATTCCCGAAGATGAGATCAAACCCATGGACGAATCCGGCGAGATCGTCTTAAGCCGCGTGGTCATTCCCGAATATATCATTGTACACGATGGCGTCCCCTCGGATTCCACCGCGGCTAACTACTATGTCCGTTACCGCGACTATATCAAAAATGTGGTATCCTCTGAGATCTACGCTACCTGGCCGGAAAACGCCATCTATGCAAACACGCTGGCGATCATGTCCTTCACCCTGAACCGGGTTTACACCGAATGGTATCGGAACCAGGGATATAACTTCACCATCACCTCCTCCACCGCCTACGACCAGAAGTGGATTCACGGCCGAAACATCTACACTAACATTGACCGGCTGGTGGATTCCATTTTTGCAAACTACCTCTCCCGCCCCGGCGTGCGCCAACCCATCTTCACTTCTTACTGTGACGGCAGGAACGTAACCTGCGACGGCTTAAGCCAGTGGGGTTCGAAATATCTCGGCGACGAGGGCTATACCCCGATCCAGATCATCCGCTACTACTACGGAAGCGACATGTATATCAACACTGCGGTGGCAGTTTCCGGTGTTCCCTCCTCCTGGCCCGGTTACAACTTAAACATCGGCGCCTCCGGGGATAAAGTACTGCAGATCCAGCAGCAGTTAAACCGCATTGCCCAAAACTACCCCGCCATCCCAAAAGTCACCGCCGACGGCATCTACGGGAACAACACCGCAAACGCCGTGCGCACCTTCCAGAGAGTCTTTAATCTTCCCCAGTCGGGTATTGTGGACTATCCGACCTGGTATAAGATCTCGGAAATCTATGTGGGCGTGAGCAGGATCGCAGAGCCGGGGTGAAGCACAATCCTTATATCCACTTTAGAAATCTTTTGATATGGGAATATCTGTCAAAAAAAGAGTCTGTCGCAATGACAAACTCTTTTTTGTTTACATAACTTAACATATCCCTATTTCGTCAACAGCATCATAATCTCATTGCTTCTCGCCACAAACTTCGTCATAGCCTCCGGCTCAAGCGGCGCCTGCTGTAAAAGCGCCAGATCATAGAGCTGCTCGCAGATCATCTTTACATTGTCACCGTCCTGATGATCCAGCACATACTGTACAAGCGGATGGTTGGCATTTAAGATCAATGTCTCTCCCTCCTTGCCAAAACCGCCCATATCCATGCCCGGCATGGAATACATTTTCATCATGTCCTGCATCCTGCGGGATTCCTCGGCAAGCGTAATCATGGAAGAAATCTTCTTGTTTTTCAGTTTCTCGATCTTTACCTTGATGCCGTCTTTTCCGAGCGCCTTCTTCATCAGCTTGGCAATGCTTTCCGCCTGCTCCTCCATCTCCTTCTCCGCCTTCTTGGAAGTCTTTGCCTTGAAGACATCCGTCAAGTCCGCGTCTATTCTCTGGAACTTAATGCCCTCATTCTTGGATTCGAGCTGGGAAACAAAAGGCTGGTCGATATTGTGCGTCAGCACCACGGCGTCCATCTTTGCCGCCTTAAACATATTGATGTACTGGCTCTGCTGTTTTTCGTCCGTCACATAATAAATGACTTTTTCCTTCTTCTCCTCTTCGGTGTTCTCCTCCGTAGCAGGCTCGCCATTTTCGTCCACGACCTCGGCTTCCACTTTATCGCCGTTCTCGTCAACTACCTCAGCCTCTACTTTATCGCCGTTCTCATCAGTAGCCGTCTCTCCTTCCTGTACCTCGTCAGGATCAATCTTATTGACCTCCAGGCACTCCGGCAGCGTCATATAAACGCCGTCCAGATTCTTAAAGAGAATGTAATCCGTCATCTTCTCGCAGAACTTATCGTCCTTTAAGCAGCCGAACTTGATGAAAGGACTGATATCGTCCCAATATTTCTCGTACTCCTCCTTCTCGGTCTTACACATGCCGGACAGTTTATCCGCCACCTTCTTTGAGATGTACTCACTGATCTTTTTCACAAAACCGTCGTTCTGCAATGCGCTTCTTGACACATTTAGCGGCAGGTCAGGACAGTCAATCACGCCCTTTAACAGCATCAGAAATTCGGGAATCACTTCCTTAATATTGTCCGCGATAAACACCTGATTGTTGTATAACTTGATCGTCCCCTCAATGGACTCATACTCCATATTGATCTTCGGGAAATAGAGTATGCCCTTCATATTAAACGGATAATCCATGTTCAGATGAATCCAGAACAACGGCTCCTTGTAATCCTGAAATACCTTGCGGTAAAATTCCAGGTACTCCTCCCTGGTGCACTCGTTGGGGTGCTTCGTCCACAGAGGCTGTGTCTCATTCAGAAGTTCAGGACGCTTCTTAATCTTTAACTTCTGCTCGTCCTCCTCCTTCTCCTTCTTGATCTCCTCCACTACCTCGTCGGTGTCCAGTTTCTCCTCGGCCGTGATGATCTGCGTCTCGGTGGTGTTTGCCTTGGACAGATAAATCTCCGTGGGCATGAAGGAACAGTATTTTTTGATAACCTCTTTCGCCTTATATTCATTACAGAACTCTAAGCAGTCCTCATTGATGAAAAGGGTGATCTCCGTGCCGACCTCAGTCCTTGTACCCTCTGCCATATCGAACTCCGTGCCGCCGTCGCATTCCCAGTGTACCGCCGCCGCGCCATTCTGATAGGACAGCGTGTCTATGTGCACCTCGTCCGCCACCATGAACGCCGAGTAAAAGCCCAGACCGAAATGCCCGATGATCTGATCCTCATTCGCCTTGTCCTTATATTTCTCAATAAAATCTGTCGCACCGGAAAAAGCGATCTGGTTGATGTACTCCTCCACCTCGTCAGCCGTCATACCGATACCGTTATCGATAAACTTTAAAGTCTTCTCCTCCGGGTTGACAATCACTTCTATTTTCGCCTTATAATCATCCGCCAGCGTGTACTCACCCATCATATCCAGTTTTTTCAGCTTCGTGATCGCGTCACAACCGTTGGAAATTAACTCCCTGAAAAAGATATCGTGATCGGAGTACAGCCACTTCTTGATAATCGGGAAAATATTGTCGCTGTTAATTGATAAATTACCATGTTTCGATGCCATGTCCTCACATTCCTTTCCATTTTCGCCCCGCCGGCAGCATTTCGCGGGTACTCTTCCTTTTCTTTCTGTGGAATAGTTTAATACCCTCAATTTTAGAAGTCAAGAAAAAATTAGCACTCATTTAAAGTGAGTGCTAATAATTTTAAAATTATGCAGATTTTAAGCGGGTTTCGGGAATTATAAACTTTTTCTAAACTCCCGTTACGTCAATGTTTCGTAACTTTTTTCCGTTCCACACTCAATTTCCAAAATATCCCGCATACACCTCAAAGAAATTCTGCGTGGTCACATTCTCATCATGAATGAAATTCACCGTATCCCAGAGCTCCTCATTCAGGTTTCTGGTGAGCGTCTCCACATAGGCGTCATACTCCTGCCCAAAAGCCTCCTCCCGTCGCTGTTCCACGATCTTTATCTTATTTGCGTCCGTCTCTTCCCTGTCAAAGGTATTGATGCATTTAATAATGTGGTAGCCGAACTCGGTCTCCACAATATCGCTGATCTCCCCCGTACCGAGGTTAAAAGCCGCTGTCTCAAAAGCCTCCTCCATCTCTCCCTTGCCGAAGGAATAGGTGGCCTTGTCGTCCTCGCTGTACCTGCGGATCAACGCGTCGAAATCCTCCCCCTCCACAGCCAGCGCGTGGGCTTCAAGAGCTCTCTCATACGCCTCTTTTTTTGCTTCCTCCGTGTATTCAATCTTCTTTCCCGTCCCGTCCAGCGCATAGGTCTTGATCAGAATATGCTGAACCGTGATGGTGCGGGCCTCGTCGTCGCTGATCTCCGGATTGATATCCTTAATTGTGTACTGGTACATCTTCTCAGCACGGGCAAGCCCCGTGTAGAGGGAACGGATCGTCTTTTCGTTCACCCCCATCAACTCGATCTCCTGCTCGTTCAGCGACTCGTAATATGCCTGCGCCGCATTCTCCGCTTTCGCCTTCTCTTCGTCATCCAGATCCACCTCATACTTTTCCGCCATCAGATTCATGGTCTTGATCTGGGCAATCTGCGCCAGCGCAATATTCTTGACATTCTCTTCCAGCGTCACACCGTCCGCATTCGTCTCCCATATTTCCCTGCCATAGACGCTCTCGTAACGGTTCTGGATCGTGGTTAAATACACCATCAGCTCCGGCAGCGTACAGGAACTGGTCTCAATCCGGAAAATCTCGTCCTTGTCAAACCCCGTGGTAAGAACCACCTTAGTGCCGATATCCCCGCCTTTCCCGCATCCGGTGGCTGATATGGTCACCATTCCTACCGCCAGCATCACCGCTGCCGCTCTCTTCCATCTCATACTTCTACCCAATTCGTCTTCCCTCTTTGTCATACCAGTTTTTTCCGTCAGTCAGCACATAATCCTCACCGCCCAGAACCGCCTGCACATAATCTTCGCAGGAACTTAACTTCCGCCGAAAAGCAACGCCGCCGCCCCACAGATCCGTG
Source organism: Lachnospiraceae bacterium UBA3310 (assembly GCA_002361355.1). GTDB lineage: Bacteria > Bacillota > Clostridia > Lachnospirales > Lachnospiraceae > UBA3282. The sequence continues at coordinate 12,696 of DESQ01000020.1, read as the reverse complement.
ACATGTATGTCCGATCCTGCGGTCATAAGCAGTCCGTGCTCATGGGCATAGGCGATTGCCTTCTCATCATAATCCGGATGGTAATGCTCGATACTTTTCGGATTGGAGTGGGCCGCATTCACACCCTCCACGCCATCCACCCACTCAGGATAAAGGCGTGTTTCCGGAATATATGCCGCCTGCCTGAATGGATGGGCGTGTATCACCATTCCGCCAGCCTCATGCACCAGTTTGTACTGCTCTTCCACCGTCGCCTCCTGTATCTGCGGCGTTTGTTTGAGCCAATCCCTGTCCACTCCGTAAATCAGAAATTCCGTGCCCTGATAGCCCGCCTCATAGCCAAAGAACACGTCAAGGCCGATCCGCTCTCCCTCCGCCTTCGCATCCTCATATCCCCGGGAAAACTGATCCACCCATTCTTCCCACGGAAGGTTTCTGTCCACAGCCGTATTGCCGTTCCAGTTGTGTTCCGTCACAATAATCCCCGTATAACCGTACTCTCTGCAGGCTCTCGCCATCTGTGCCCCGGTATTATGCGCGCAGGCGCTCCCCTGCGAAGTGTGTAAGTGTGTCTCATATAAATAAGGATATTCTTTCCGAATCCCGTCATGCATATTCTGTTCATCCTCCGCCATAAAAAAGGAGATTAAATTGTGTGTCCAAGACACGGCAATCTAATCCCCCTCGCTTGATCCCAGTCTTTATTTGATTACGTGAATCCATCCTTCCGGCGCTTCAATTCGTCCCATCTGGATACCGGTCAGGGTGTCATACAGCTTCTTCGTGACAGGCCCCATCTCGCTCATGCCGCTGGGGAATGCAATTTCCCTGCCGTGATCAACGATCTTGCCCACCGGAGAGATCACAGCCGCCGTGCCGCAAAGTCCGCACTCCGCAAAATCCTTCACTTCCTCAAAAGCCACCGGTCTCTCCTCCACCTCAAGTCCCAGATAGTCTTTGGCAACCACCATCAGGGAACGTCTGGTAATAGAAGGAAGAATGCTGTCGGACTTGGGCGTTACCACCTTATTATCCTTAGTCACGAACAGGAAGTTCGCGCCTCCAGTCTCCTCCACATGCGTCCTGCTGCCCGCATCCAGATACATGTTCTCGTCATAGCCTTCCTCATGGGCAGTGACAATCGCATGCAGACTCATGGCATAATTTAATCCCGCCTTGATATGGCCTGTGCCGTGCGGTGCCGCCCGGTCGAAATCGCTCACCTTGATCGTGATCGGCTTCGCGCCACCCTTAAAATAAGGGCCTACAGGCGTCGCAAAGATTCTGAATTGATAATCCTGCGCCGGTTTTACTCCGATTACCGGAGAGATACCAAACATATAAGGTCTGATATAGAGGGTTGCACCGGAACCGTAGGGCGGCACATACGCCTCGTTCGCAGCCACCACATCTGTCACTGCCTGTATAAAACGCTCCTTGGGGAACACCGGCATCTCCAGTCTCTTGCAGGAATCCTCCATGCGCTGTGCGTTCAGATCAGGGCGGAACGTCACAATATGTCCGTCCTCCGTAGTGTAGGCCTTCATGCCCTCAAAGCAGGTCTGCGCGTACTGTAAAACGCCGGCACACTCGTTCATTGTAATATTGGCATCCGTGGTCAGTGCACCGTCGTCCCACGCGCCATTCTTATAATTAGCCACGAAACGCTTGTCCGTTTCATGATAGCCAAAACCAATATTGGCCCAATCCAGGTTTTTCTTTTCCATAATGCTCCACTCCTCCTCTTACCCGCTTTTTTTATCTATATTATACCTTTGTCCCCAAAAGTCAAGTCCGCTTAAAGCACCGCGTTGACCACCTCAAGGGCAATATCATATGCGTAATCCTTGATTGCCTTCTCACAGAGCCTGAGCATCTTCTTATCCGACTCCGGTCTCTCGTAGCGTTTCAGCTCACGCAGTTTTGCGGCTGCGCTCTCGCCGTCAAAATCATCCAGTCTGGCTGCCAGTTCCTGAAGGGCCCTGACCCACTCTTCTTCCGTGATGACTTCCACGCTGTCAGGAATTTCCAACTGCGCCTTCTCCTCCTCGGCGGCCTCCGTTTCCAGGTAAACCCGCAGACTGTTTCTCATATTTTTCATCATGCTGAACAGAATGGGCGACCGCACCGTCACATCTTCAAGCTGCCCCGCCTTCGCCATCTTCTCCAGTTCAAAAGCCTCGTCCGCCAGATCGTCGGCACCCACGCTTCTGGCATTTCCTTTCAGGGAATGCACGATAATCGTGTAGCCAGGCATATCTCCCTTCTGTAAAAAGTCCTTAAGCGCCGTCTCCTTCTCCTGCAGGATGGAGTGGAAGTCACGAAGCACCTTACCGTAGAGCGATTTGTCCCCGCCCATATATCTGAGGCCGTTCCTCAGGTTAAATCCCATCAGATAAAGCTGGCTCTCCCGGATATCAAACTCCTCCGCATCCTGCGGCTCAAATTCATCGCTGACTTCTCTGTTGTTTGTCAGATAAACCACATTGTCAGGCAGATATTCGATCAACATATTTTCAAATTTATCCGCGTCAATAGGCTTCGTCAGGTAATCCTGGAATCCTTCTTTCAGATAGAACTCCCTCGCACCCGCCACGGCGTTTGCCGTCAGCGCAATCACCGGAATATCTCTGGACGGATTTCCCTCAAGCGCCCGAATCACATGCAGAGTCTGTACGCCATCCATCACCGGCATCATATGATCCATGCAGATCAAATGATAAGTCTTTCTCTTGATCAGCTCCAGACATTCTTCCCCGCTGGCCGCCACATCAATCTGCAGCCTCGTGCCCTTCAAAAGTCCCTGTGCCACCGCCAGATTCATGGCGTTATCGTCCACGATCAGGATTCTTCCCATGGGCGCAATGAATTTCTCATGATAGTCCTCTATGCTGCGCAGGCTGTCCCGATACTGCTTCTCAAAGTCTCCGAGAGGCTCTCTGTCCACCACTTTCTGTATGATTTTAAAGGAAAAGGCGGAGCCCTTCCCGTAAACGCTCTCTACCTCAAGTTTGCCGCCCATCATCTCGATCAGCCGCTGTGTAATGGCAAGTCCGAGCCCCGTCCTGTCGTCCTTGCTTCGGATCGTGGAATCCATCCGCTGGAATGCCTTAAAGAGCTTCGGCATATCCTCCTCCTTGATGCCGATTCCCGTGTCTTTCACAATCACATAGATCTCGATGGAATCCTTCGACATTTCCTTCCAGCTCAGATGCAGCGTAATCTTGCCCTTCTCCGTGTAGCGCACCGCATTGGACAAAAGATTTCCTATGATCTGTCTGATATGTATCTCATCTCCGAAAAGCTTATAGGGAACGTCCTGCGCAATATCCAGAACCAGATCCAGCTTTTTCCTGCGCTGTTGGACAGAGATACTGTTAATCAGATCATTCAAAAGAGAGCTGACATCATAAATCCCCTCTGTCAACTCCATCCTATCCGCTTCCAGCTTGGAAAAGTCCAGAATATCGCTGACCAGCGCAAGCAGGATATTTCCCGCCTGCCTGATATCCCGCGCGTACTCCTTGACGGCCTCCTCCTGGCTCTCCCGCAGAATCAGCTCATTCAATCCCAGAATCGTGTTGATCGGCGTCCTCAGTTCATGCGACATATTTGCCAAGAAAATATCTCTGGCATTCTCCGCTTTTTCCACGGCGCTTCTCGCCGCCTCCAACTCCTCGTTTTTCTGCTGCAGCTCCTCCTGTGTCAAAGAAAGCTTCGTTTTCTTCGTCTCCTGACTCATGCATGCATACCTTCCTTATATCGTTCTGCTTTTATACGTCCCCGATGTATTCCTCTTCTCTGTACCTACTTCTTCCTCTCGTATTTTACAAAATAATAGGGAAGATCAAAATAGGTCTGTTCCTCACTCTCGGCTGTAATCTCCCATGCCCCATCCTGATCCAGATTCGGAATATAGGAATCCGCCTCATACTCATGGTCAATCTTTGTCACATGCACCACATCGCACTGCGGAAGCATCATACGGTAAACGCTCTCTCCGCCGATAATGTAGACATCCTCCGTGTCATATTTTTTAAGTTCTTCCTCAAGCTCTCCAAGACTGTGCACCACAATGGCGTCCTTCACTTTGTAGTCCGGATTCGTCGACAAAATAATATTTGTCCTGTTTGCAAGCGGCATCCCCTGCGGAAACGTCTCCAACGTCTTCCTGCCGAGCACCACTACCTTGCCCGTCGTCTCCTGTCTGAAATTCTTGTGATCCGCCGGAATCCGCACAAGCAGGTTGTTCCTGCAGCCAATCGCCCAGTTGTTGTCTACCGCCACTATCATGTTCATATCATGTATCTCCTAATTGCTCAGACTCGCAAACCCGCGCCTGTTACACCGCGACCGGAATATTTTCCACCTGCGGCCCGGTCACATAATTTTCCACTTTCACGTCATTTCTTGTAAACTGATAGAAATCCGTGACCTCCGGATTCAGCCAGAAGGAAGGCGCATCGTAAACCGGTCTTTCAATCAGTTCCTTTATAATCGGAATATGTCTGTCATAAATGTGCGCATCCGCGATCACATGGACAAGCTCTCCCACCTCCATGCCGCAGACCTGCGCCAGCATATACAAAAGAACCGCATACTGCACCACATTCCAGTTGTTTGCCATAAGCACATCCTGAGAACGCTGATTTAAGATCGCGTTGAGCGTCAGCTTCCCATGGCCGGGCTTTTGCGTCACATTAAAAGTCATACTGTAGGCGCATGGGTACAAATTCATCTCATGCAGATCCTGATGCACATAAATATTCGTCATGATGCGGCGGCTGAAAGGATTGTTCTTCAAATCGTAAATCACCCTGTCCACCTGATCCATCATGCCTTCTTTGTACTGATGTTTCACACCCATCTGATAACCGTAAGCCTTGCCGATACTGCCATCCTCATCGGCCCACTCGTCCCAGATATGGCTGTGCAGGTCGTTTATATTGTTGGATTTCTGCTGCCAAATCCAGAGCATCTCATCCGTGGCGCTCTTTAGCGCCGTCCTTCTGAGCGTTATAATCGGAAATTCCTTCGACAGATCATAGCGGTTCACCACGCCGAACTTTTTCACCGTGTACGCCGCCGTTCCGTCCTCCCAGTGAGGCCTGACCTTCTCCCCCTCCGTGCTTGTTCCGTTTTCCAGTATATCCTTGCACATTTGTATGAAAATGTGATCCGCTAAACTCACGTTTCTATGTTCCTTTCACATTATGTAAACCGTTCAGGAAGAATGCATTTTTTTGCATTCTTCTGATCATGACTTAGATGCACTCAGGCATCGTCATCTGATGCCCTAGTGCATCTTCATGATCGCTCCCACCTGTCGCACAGCGAATTGATCTGATCTGCAAATCTTGCCAGATCCTTGTTGGCGCCTCCCTCGTTTTTGTAGATCACAGCCATAAGCCGCTGGCCGCTGGCGAGCAGTCTTGTGAAGACTGTGGAAATGCCATGGACTTTCTTCTTGATTCTGACGGGCTCCGCCTCGCAGATAAACTCACCGCTTATCAGGTCAAACCGGGTACCGCTGTAGGGCGCATAGGCATCCAGCTTGTGTTCTCCCCTGAGGCACTCCGTAAACAGCGTGCAGACCGTGTCCTCGCCATGCACCACAAAAACCTTCTCCGGCTTTTTCTCAAAGCCCTCAATCCACTGTAAAAGTCCATTCTTGTCCGCGTGGCCGCTCATACCCACCAGCTTCGTAATGTCAGCCCTGACCTCGATGGGCTCGCCGAAGAGTTTCACTTCTTCCGCACCCTCCACAAGCATTCTGCCAAGCGTTCCCACCGCCTGATACCCCACAAAGAGGATCGTGCACTCATGCCGCCACAGATTATGTTTCAAATGATGTCTGATACGTCCCGCCTCACACATGCCGGAAGCGGAGATGATAACCTTCGGCGTATGTTCAAAATTGATCGCCTTGGACTCGTCGCTGGTGATAGCCAGGCGCAGTCCCGGAAAAGTAATCGGGTTAATGCCCTGCCTGACCAGCGCCATAGCCTCCTCGTCAAAGCATCTCGCCTCATTTTTATGAAAAATACCTGTCGCCTCCACCGCCAGCGGGCTGTCCACATAGACCGGAAAATCCTCATGTCCCTTCACCAGCCTGTCCGCCTTAATCTGCCGCAGGAAATAGAGCATCTCCTGCGTTCTGCCCACCGCGAAGGAAGGAATCACCACATTGCCGCCCCGGTCGAATGTGGTCTGCAAAATCTTTGTCAGTTCTCCAACATAATCCACCTTCTCACCGGCATGCAGCCTGTCCCCGTAGGTGGACTCCATAACCACATAATCCGCCTCCGCGGTATTTTGAGGATTTTTGATCAGCGGTTGGCCGCTATTTCCGATATCTCCCGAAAATACGATCTTCTTTGTCACATCTTCCTCGGTCGCCCAGACTTCAATGCTGGAAGAGCCGAGCAGATGGCCTATGTCCGTAAATTTTATTTTTATATTCTCACATACCGTCACTTCACTGTCGTAGTCACAGGGAACGAGCCGCCTGATCACGCCGTCCGCATCCTCCATGGTATAGAGCGGCTCTATCAGTTCGTTCTCCGCGCTTCTCTTCGCCTTGCGGTTTTTCCACTCTGCCTCCTGCATCTGGATATGCGCACAGTCACGCAACATGATACTGCACAGATCACAGGTCGGCGCCGTCGCATAGATTTCACCCCGAAATCCCCTTGCATATAAAAGCGGAAGTAACCCTGAATGGTCAATGTGGGCATGGGTCAGAAACACATAGTCAATCACCGCTTCATCTACGGGCAGTTTGCAATTCTCAAACACATTGATCCCCTGCTCCATACCATAGTCCACAAGAATATTCTTTTCCCCTACGCGGAGATAGTGGCAGCTTCCCGTCACCTCATGATCCGCTCCTATAAACATCAGCTCCATATGTAGTCCCCCAATTTCCTGTTGCATTAAGACTCGAAAGCCCGTGCTTTCGCACTCCATGTTTGCCTTCGTCAAACGCTTTCTCGTTAATGGTGCAGAAAAAACAAATGTCTGCTACCGTCGCAAACGTTTTATCTGCGACAGCGCTTTGTTTTTTCACTGCACCTATTACATCATACCATTTTTTTCGGGAAGCGTAAATCTTTTCAAACATTTCTTTTTATATTCCCACATTTCTCCCCATTCCCATAGTATATAATAAACTCACGTAAAGGTGCATACCCATGTCCTACGCTGTTTCCTCCCTGCTCATTTTTCTGACTGCGGTCTCTCTGGATTCCCTGACGGCAGGGTTCTCCTACGGCACGAAAAAAGTGCGTATTGAAATCTTATCCCTGGTTTTTCTGGCCTGTGTTCCGTCTGTCTTCATCACCGCCGCCGGCGGCATCGGTTCCCTGATCGGCAGCCTCTTTCCCACCGGCATCCTCCCTTTCCTCTCCTTCTCTATCCTGTTTGTCATTGGAAGCGCCAAACTGTTGGAAAGCCTGATCCGCCATCTGGCAAAAAAGCACCCCGGCCTCATCGGAAACCGGGGATGTAAAATCAAACAAATCAATATTATCTTCACCGTCTACTTCTCGCCCGAGGAAGCCAACCGCACAGACCTGCAGGTCTTAAGCGCAAGGGAAGCGCTGCTTTTGAGTCTCGCCCTCTCTCTGGACAGCGTTCTTGCAGGCATGGCTTTCACTGCCTCCGCCACGCCCCGGCTGACCCTTCTGTTGTCTGCCATTCTGTTTCATCTGCTTCTGTTTCTTGCCGGTTACACGCTTGGGCGCCTGCTCTCCCATATACTGCCCGTCGATCTTTCATGGCTTTCCGGTCTCTGTCTCTTACTCCTTGCCTTCCGCACGCTGGCATGACGGATGTCTCTCCGCAGCGCCCGCCATCCCCACAACCACCAAAAGCTCATGCACGACAAGGGGCGTCATTGACAGGAGAAGCAGTCTGATCCACTCCTCCACACTGAGCCGCACCGTGCCAAAGAGCGTGATGAGAATGGGCACCTCCGTCACTGCCACCTGTAAAAGAATCCCCACGGCAAAGGCCAGCATCATCTGCGGATTGCTTCTGTGATCCATTTTAAACAGCGAGCGGTTCACATCACGCATGCCGATGGCATGGAAAAGCTGGCTGATTCCCAACACCATAAACGCATGCGTCTGCGCCCTTGCGAGAACGGCTGATATTTTCAGCCCCTCTAATATATTATGTAAACTAATAGGCAGTCCTTCCATAACGATGCGGTCATAAGGAACCTTCAAAAAAGCCGCCAAGCTGATACCGCCAATCACAAGCCCATAACAGATCACACACATGAGACCGCCCTTCGCGAACAGGGAATCCTCCTTCCTTCGCGGCGGCTCCCGCATCAGACTCTCCGTATCGTTTTCATCCACACCCAGCGCAAGCGCAGGCAGGGAGTCCGTAATCAGGTTGATCCAGAGAATAAAACCCGCTGTCAGGGGAACCGGCAGCCCCGCTACAATCGTCACAAGCATAGTGAGGATTTCCCCCAGATTGGAGGAAAGCAGGAATAACACCGATTTTCTGATGTTTTCGTAAATGCCCCGCCCCTCCTGTATGGCAGTGTGGATGGTAGCCACATTGTCATCCATCAGAACAAAATCCGCCGCGCCGCGCGCCACATCGGTGCCGCCCTGTCCCATGGCAATTCCGATATCGGCCGCCTGCAAAGAGGGCGCGTCATTGACCCCGTCCCCGGTCATTGCTACAGTTTTATGTAAACTTCTATATCCCTCCACGATACGCACCTTATGCTCCGGCGTCACCCGGGCGAAAACCTTAAGCTGCGGAAGCCTTTGCAAAAAAGTCTGTTCCTTCATGTGATCCAGTTCTCTCCCCGTAATGCACTCTTCAGTGCGGCTTGCAATCCCAAGCTGTCTCGCAATGGAAAACGCCGTGTCGGGATGGTCTCCCGTGATCATCACCGTGGATACTCCCGCCCGCGCAAAGCCCTGCACAGCCGCTACCGCTTCCGGCCTGACCGGATCCTGCATGCTGACAAATCCGAGAAATGTCATACCCCTCTCACGGATGCTTCCCTCCGTCGACACCGCCAGCGCCATCACACGCCTGCCCTCTCCCATCAGCCGTTTCTGTATCCCCAGCAGCCTGTTGCGTTCTTCTAACGTCAGCTCCGCCGTTTTTTCACCCCGGCAGATACCGCTGCAGTTTTCCAGAATCCGTTCCGCCGCTCCTTTCGTGTAGGCGGTTGCCCCACTCTCTTCCCTATGCAGGGTTGTCATCATCTTCCGTCCGGAATCAAATCCGTTCTCGCCAAGCCTCGGATACCGCTCCCTGATCCATTCCGCCCTGACGCCGCAATCCTCCGCCATACAGAGAAGGGCGAGCTCCGTAGGATCTCCGATTTTCTCTTCTCCGGTCTGCCCGTCATTACACAGCACACATCCTTTCAGGAAACGGGCCGCACAGGAATTTGTCTCTCCCTTTGAAACCACCTCCCTGAAATACTGTTCAAAGCTTTCCCGTTCCATAAGCTTTCCGTCAAGAAAACACTCTGTCACCGTCATTTTATTCTGCGTCAGTGTCCCAGTCTTGTCCGAGCAGACTACCTCCACCGCCCCTAGCGTCTCAACGGCAGAAAGCCTGCGCACGATCGTTTTCGCCTTTACCATACGGGACACACTCAGCGCCAGCACAATCGTCACAATGGCTGGCAGCCCCTCCGGCACAGCCGCTACCGCCAGAGATACGGATGTCAACAGCATATCTCCCACATCCCGCTTCTGGAGCAGCGCCACAATAAAAAGCAGCACGCAGATTCCCACCGCCAGTGCACTCAACACCCTGCCAAGCTCTCCCAGCCTGATCTGCAAAGGTGTCAATTTCTCCTTGTGGCCGTGCAGCATGTCCGCAATATGACCAACCCGCGTGTCCATTCCTGTGGCAGTCACCACACCCCGGCCCCGGCCCTTCGTCACATAAGTGGACATATATGCCATGTTTGGGCTGCTGTTGTCCGCCGTGCCCTCTTCCACAAAGTTTGCATCCTTCTCTACCGGCACAGACTCTCCCGTTAGGGTAGACTCTTCCGTAAAAATCCCCAAACTGTCTATCAACCTTAAATCAGCCGGAACTCTGTTTCCCGCTTCCAGAATCACGATGTCTCCGGGCACAAGCTCCTCCGCCGGTATGTTCTTCTGCACCCCGTCCCGACAAACCTGCGCATGCGGTTCCGCGATCTGCTTTAACGCCTCCACCGCCTTGCCTGCTTTTCCTTCCTGAATGATTCCCACAGCCGCATTCAACGCAACCACTGTCACAATGATAATGGCGTCACCAATCTCATGCAGCATCACGGAAATCGCCATCGCTACCATCAAAATCATAATCAGGGGATCGTTGATCTGCTCTGCAATTCGTTTGGCAAGACTCTTTTTCTCCTGATCCTTCAACCTGTTCGGCCCATACTTTTCCCTTCGCTCCGCAATTTTTTTCGCGTCAAGTCCACGCTCTGCGTCCGTCTGCAATCCCCGGATCGTCTCCGATACGCTTCGGTTCTCATACATATACCCATCCTCCTGCTTTTGCTTAAGACCTGTCCGACGCCCTCCCGATACCTGTCCCTCTTGTGCAATCGGAAAGCTTGTCATTCCTTTTTAAGGTATATGCGTGACTAAGAAAAGTTAGAAGCAACACTTTTAAATCTGTTCCGCTAAACAATCTGCCGTTTCGCATTTTCATATTCTTCTACGGATATCTCAAGTCCCTCGCAGGCCTCCTGCAGGCTAACGTGAAAATTTTTCATGTTCATCTCCACACTTTTGACAAGGATTCGAAGAGCGTCCTTTCTTCCCTCCTCATGTCCCATGGCTTTTCCCTGTTCTATGCCCTGCTCTATCCCCAGCTCTTTTCCCCGCTCCACTCCAATCTCAAAAATGTTCATCTCCACAGCCTCCCATTCTTCCGATTGCTTTACTTCCCTGACTATCTTGTCCAAATCCAGAATCCGGTCATCCTTCTTCGTAACATCCTCATTATCTAATGTCGTATATTTCATATACTGTAACAGGCTCACCAGCTCCGGCCGCCCGTTTTTACTCGTCATATTCAGGAATATCTTACAAGTGCCATCCTCCAACGACGAATCCGGAACTTCCTCACATCTCTCGCTGAATGTATACCTTGCCAAATCTTTTCCAAAAATATCCTCCTGCGTAATAAATATGATCGCCGTTGACGGCAGGTTTTTATACCGGGTTTGCTTCCCTGATTTCAAAACCGGCGTATCAATCATGCTCTGATAAAAGCGGGAGCGTTTACGGACATCGTCTCCGTCCGTGTCATTCTGCATCTCCATATCAAACTGCCTGTCCCGCACATCCGAAGCCCACGCATCCAGACGGATCGCCCGTTTCCCTGACTTATTCAGGATTACCTGTTCAATCTTGACTTCTTTCAGTCTTAAGTCCGGCTCGTCAAGGATGATACCCAGAACATCCTCATAGGCTTCCTTCACCTTCATCACTGACAAAAACAATGCAAAGTCACTCAGATTGATCTGGCAGCTTTGGGGTAATGCCTCTTTCCGCTTAACTTCCGATCGTTTCCTCGTCTTCTGTTCCATCATGTTCCCTCTCTTTCTGCATAGGGCAGAGAGGCGCATTTCAAGATATCTTCCTCCCTGCAGTTATTTAGTTGTAAGCAAGGAGTTCGTGCAGGAGTGCCCTGCATGGATACGGATTTAAGATGAAATCCGCTAAGATATCGTAAGAATATCAGACCTGTTCTTTGCTTGCAATGATTGTATCACAATCTTTTTTTCATTACAAGATTAACTTCCAAACGTTTTTACAAAAAAATAAGGAACTTCTATGTCATATAATTAGAAGCTCCTTATCTTATCTGTTCCATCATCCACCGTATTCTCGATGGATTTCACCACCACATAGTAGCCTTCGCTCCCGGCCATCTCCACATGGACACGATCGCCCACCTTATGGCCAAGTAAAGCCTTCCCTAACGGTGATTCTGTGCTGATCAACCCTTCCAGGGAATTTCCCCGCACTGTGGTCACCAGCTTGTATTTTTCTGTGAGGTTATCCTCCTCAAAGAACACCTCAACCGTGTTATTCATGCCGATCTCGTCCTCCGCGGACTCATCGGACACGATCACGGCAGTTTTTATCATCCGTTCCAGATAGCGGATGCGGCTTTCGTTCTGGTTCTTCACCTTTTTCGCCGCATGATACTCAAAGTTCTCGCTCAGATCGCCGTGCGCCCTTGCTTCCTTTACATCTTCTAAAGCCTGCGGCCGCACAACCAGCTTGCGGTACTCTATTTCCTCCTCCATCTTACGGATATCCTGCTTTGTCAATTCATTATGCATGTTCTTCTTACTTCGCGTTTACCATGTAGTCAAGCAGACGGTTTACGTCCTCAGGGTCGTGTGCCACAAGCTCCATTTCCGGAATCGCATTGTCAGCGAAAAGCTTTGTGAGCGCCACATATTTTGTAAGCTGGGACTTTAAGTTCAGTCTGTCTCCTTCTTTTGTCACTAACTCCACTGTGCCCTTGCACTGATTCACTACTTCAAAAAACTTTTCAGGATCGTCGATGTTCATTACTTTCATTGTTTTTTCCTCCCTTTTTCTCTTCTACTCTACGTTTACACCACCATAATACACTATTTTTTCCATTTGTCAAATCTTTTCCAAAAAAAGTTTGTGTCAAGTATTCGTTGGC
>DESQ01000028.1 GCA_002361355.1 Lachnospiraceae bacterium UBA3310 | reverse complement strand
TTGACTTTTTATTTGCAGACTTTTCTTCAATTTCCTGAAAATTTAACTTTTTATTTATCCCTGCCATGTTATAATATAATAACCGCAAAAGAAAAACAAGCGACACCGCAGGTGTCATTTGTTTTTCTTGCGGTTATTAACGGGCAAATGTCCGGTGAAGCCGGACGGGGAGCGCGACAGCGCGGGTTTGCCCGTTTAGGTCAAAAAACAAGCGACGCGAAAGGATGTAAAACATGTTTGGGAAAAAGCAGACAGTAAAAGTAAATATTCCGGGTGGCAAGGGCGCGAAGACGGCTAAGATTGTCATTGTACTGATGATACTCGCCGTACTTGCCGGCAATTCTTACTACTCAATTCAGGAGGAGGAACAGGCGGTGGTCTGCACCTTTGGGTCGCCAAAGGCAGTCACCACACCGGGACTGCATTTTAAAGTCCCCTTTATTCAGACGGTGACCAAGGTGAATACGACGATTCAGGGATTCAATATCGGCTACCGGGACGAACTGCAGGGGGAAGATTATGAGGAAAATGATGAGATAGAAGACGCGTTAATGATCACCTCCGACTATAATTTTATCTATGTGGATTTTTATGCGGAATACAGGGTGACAGACCCCGTCAAGGCGCTTTATGCCTCGGAAAATCCGGCGCTGATTTTGAAAAACATCGCCCAGAACTGTATCAGGACCACGATTGGTTCCTACAGCGTGGACAGCGTGTTGACCACGGGTAAGAATGAGATTCAGTCAAATATCAAACAGATGATCCTGGATAAACTTGACTCCTACGATATTGGGATCCAGCTTGTCAATATCACAATTCAGGACGCGACACCGCCGACGACTGAGGTGGAAAACGCCTTCAAGGAGGTGGAGACGGCAAAGCAGGGCAAGGAAACGGCATTAAATAACGCCAACAAATACAGAAACGAGCAGATTCCAAACGCGGAGGCAGAGTCGGATAAAATACTGCAGGATGCGGAGGCGCAGAAGCAGGAGCGCATCAACGAGGCAAACGGACAGGCGGCACGTTTCAACTCCATGTATCAGGAGTACGCGAAATATCCGGAGGTTACAAAGAAGCGTATGTTTTATGAGGCAATAGAGGATGTGCTTCCGGATGTAAAAGTAGTCATAGAGGGTGAGGGCGGACAGACCACCACCATGCTGCCCCTGGACAGTTTTGTGACGCAGGAGAGCGCTTCCATTGCGGCGGATAGCGGTAATGCGGCAGATACATCCGGCACGGCTGCGACAACAGAAGAAACGGAAGGGGAGGAATAAGGAAATGGCTGATTATACAGAAAATTCCTATACACAGAATCAATCTGCGCAGAACCAGAATGTGCAGAATTTTGAACGGTATCATTCCGACGGCACGAAGAAAAAGGAAAAGAAGAGCGGGAAAAAGGCATTCGGCATAAGCTTCGGACTTTTGATCCTTGCGGCATTGTTTGTGCTGGCAAACAGTCTGGTGGTGACCAAACAGAACCAGTTTAAGCTGATCAGACAGTTTGGCCGTGTGGACAGGGTGGTATCCGCGCCCGGACTGAGCTTTAAAATTCCTTTCATTGAGTCTGTGGACACCGTGCCGAAGGAGCTTTTGCTCTATGACCTTCCGGCATCCGACGTGATTACCTCCGACAAGAAGACAATGATTGTGGACAGCTATGTGCTCTGGCGCGTGACGGATCCACTGAAATTTGCACAGACCTTAAGCTGCTCCGTTCAGAATGCGGAAAGCCGTATCGATGCCATTGTCTATAATGCCACGAAAAATACCATCTCCAACATGAAACAGGACGAGGTGATCCGAAGCCGCGACGGTAAAATGACCATTACGGTGGATGAGACGGGGAGCGAACTTTCCGGCAATGACCTGGATCTTTCCGGCAGTAAGGAGGAAGTGATTGAAATAACCTCCCTGACGGAAGAAGTGATGGGACAGATCAACCATGTGGAAGAGCAGTACGGCATCGAACTTGTGGCTGTGGAAGTCAAAAAGCTGGATCTTCCGGACGATAACAAGCAGGCGGTCTACAACCGTATGATTTCTGAGCGCGGCAACATTGCGGCACAGTATACGGCGGAGGGTAAGTCTGAGGCTAAGATGATCGAGAATACCACAGACAAGGAGGTATCCATCATGCTCTCCGATGCCAGGGCGCAGGCGGAGGCGACCATTGCGGAGGGAGAAGCCGAATACATGCGGATTTTATCGGGCGCATATTCCGACCCGGAGAAGACAGATTTCTATTCCTTTGTGCGTGCCCTTGACGCGCTTCGGGAGAGTGTCGTCGGGGAGAACAAGACGGTGATTTTGACGGAGGATTCCCCGATTACCCAGATTTTTAACGGCAGATATTGATATGATTATGAAAGAGGAGAGGAAGCGATGATGAAACTGGCAGTCTTTTTCCCGGGAATCGGATATACGACGGATAAGCCGCTTCTCTATTACAGCGAGAAACTGGCGAAACAGTATCAGTATGAAACGTTTCGGGTGTCTTACGGCGAACTTGACAAAGATGTTGAAAAGGCGTTTCAGGAAGCCCTTACCGCAACTGAGATGATGCTTATGGGATACAATTGGATGCGGTATGAGGAAATCCTTTTCGTGTCAAAAAGCATCGGGACAGCGGTGGCCTGCGCTTATGCCGAAAAATTTAATATACGCTGCCGAAATATTTATTACACGCCGTTAGAACAGACTTTTTCCTGCAGCCCGCAGCCCGGGATCGTGTTCCACGGAACGGCGGATCCGTGGGCAAAGACGGATATGATCAAAGAAAAATGCAGGGAATATGATTTGCCGCTTCACATCATAGAGGGGACAAACCATTCGCTTGAAGTGGCGGATGATACGGAGAAAAACATCCAAAACCTGATGCGGATTATGGCGTTGACGGAGAAATATATTGCGGATGCGGATTGACGCAGAGGGTTGAAAGAAATCAGGAAAAGGCGATGGAAGTACAGGAAAAGCAAAACGGCATATTGGAGGGTGTGATCTGGAAACAGTTGTTAATTTTCTTTTTTCCCATTCTGATCGGCACTTTTTTCCAGCAGCTTTACAATACAGTGGATACGGTGATCGTGGGACAGTTCGCGGGTAAGGAAGCACTCTCGAGCGTAGGCGGCTCCTCGTCCCAGATCATCAATATGGTGGTGGGCTTTTTTACGGGACTGACCGCAGGCGGGACAGTTCTGATCTCGCAGGCATACGGGGCGTCCCACAGGCAGAGGCTTGAGGACGCTCTGCACACATCCTACGCGTTCGGTATGATCGGAGGGATCGGCTTCGGTGTTCTTGGCGTGGCGGCGGCACCATCCATTCTCAGGCTCATGAATACACCGGAAGCGTTGATGGAGATGTCGACACTGTATATACGGATTTATTTTTCCGGGCTGGTCTTTGTGTTTCTCTACAATATGGGTGCGGCAATCCTGCGCGCCATCGGGGATTCCAAACGGCCGTTGTACTATTTGGTGGTGTGCTGTGTCGTTAATATTGGGTTGGATCTGCTTCTGGTGCTCTATTTTAATCTGGGCGTTTTGGGCGTGGCAGTGGCGACACTTATTTCGCAGGCGATCAGCGCGGTGCTGGTCACATGGACGTTAATGTATAGAGTGGACTGCATGCGCCTGTCCTTTCGCAGAATCAGGATCCAGCCGGCAATTTTAAAAAATATGCTGCAGATCGGCTTTCCGTCCGGTTTACAGAGCTCCATGTACAGCATCTCCAACATGATCGTGCAGGCTGCGCTCAATCTGTTGGGTGTGGACACCATGGCGGCGTGGACGGCTTACGGCAAGATAGACAGCGTGTTTTGGATGATTAACTCTTCCTTTGGCATTGCGCTTACCACTTTTGTCGGACAGAATTTCGGGGCGGGCAAATGGGATCGCGTGAAAAAGGGCACAAGAGTCTGTCTGGGAATGGCGGCCGGCACAGCTCTTTTTCTGTCGGCGGCTTTGATGGCGGCAGGGCCTTATCTGCTTGGAATTTTTACAGGGGACGCGGCGGTGGTGGCGATCGGCATGACCATGATGAGGAGCATTTCACCGGCGTTTGTGATGTTTGTGTTTATCGAGATATTTTCCGGGTCACTCCGGGCGCAGGGCTATACCTTTGTGACGACGGTGATCTCTGTCCTCGGCGTCTGTGTGTACCGCATCATATGGGTGAGCATGATTCCGGCGGGGCAGGGGCTTACGTGGATTGTGGCTTGTTATCCGATTAGCTGGGTGATGAGTGCGGTTCTGGTGAGCGGGTATTATTTTTATAAGCAGAAAAGAATTGTAGACAGGATGGAAGCGAAAGAATAAGGGGGTAAAGAGGTATGGATATTGATGCTTTTTTTGCGAAGCTGGATTCCTATTTTGATAAAAATGAGACAGACAGGATCGATCCGTTTCTGGTGGCGTCCCTGGAGAAGGCGAAGGAGGAAGAGGACTATGCGGCCTATATTTCCATCTGCAATGAGATGATCGGCTTTTACCGCAGTGTGTCAGCCTTTGAGAAGGCCTATCGGGCGTCGGAGGACGTGCTTCTTTTGATGGAAGAATTAAAGATGGAGGACACGGAACATTTTGCGACCACGCTCCTGAATGCGGCCACCGCTTACAGTGCGGGAGGCGAGTATGTCCAGTCCATCAGACTGTACCGTCAGGCGGTTCAGATTTATGACCGGATTCTTCCGCAGGGTGATTACCGCCAGGCGGGACTTTATAACAATATGAGCATTCTTCTGGAAAAAATGAATGAGAACGAGGAGGCGGTGGAGGCGGCAAAAAAGGCGCTTTCTGTGATCGAAAAGCTTCCGGACAATGAAGCACAGACAGCCACCACACTGACGAACCTGGCGCTGATCTACTTTAAACTTTCCAAGAACGAGGAGGCAAAAAGGTGTCTTTCACGCGCCCTTGCACTCTTTGAACAGGGCGGTGAAAATTTGAACGAACATTACAGCGGTGCGCTGGCGGGAATGGGCGAGGCATGCTACAGGGACGGAGAGTACGAAAAATCTTTATCCTACTACGAAAAGGCGCTTAAGCTGGTAAAACAGCACTATGGGGAGAATATGAGCTATGGTATTCTCTGTGAAAACTGCGCCGCAGTATGCGGGGGCATGGGAGATGCCGGGAGACAGGCAGACTATGCACAGAAGGCGCGGGAAGTGATCGGGCGCGTGCAGGGAACGGCACAGTGACGGGGAAGAGGTTTGGGGTATGAAAGGACTGGAGCTGTCAAAAAAATATTATGAGGCATACGGTAGACCCATGCTTCATGAAACGTTTCCGGAAGCTGCAGCGTATGCCGCCGCGGGACTTGTGGGCTATGGTTCTGAGTGCCTTGGCTTTGATGATGAAATTTCCATGGATCATGATTATGGCCCTTCCTTCTGTATCTGGCTGCCACGGGAGATTTACGATCAGTACGGGGAAAAGATGCAGGCGGCTTACGATGCCCTGCCGAAGGAATTTATGGGATTTTCGGGCCGGGTGGAGGAGGAACAGGGAAAGGGCCGTGTCGGCATTCTCTGCCTGGAAGATTTTTATCTGGAAATTTTGGGACGGGATTTTGCGCCAAAGACAGCGCAGGAATGGTTTGGGATTTCGGAGCCCGCCCTCTGTACGGCAGTGAGCGGCCAGGTTTTTGAGGATTTTCTCGGACGTTTTACCGGGATAAGGGAGGCGCTTTTAGGCTATTATCCGGAAGAAGTGTGGAGAACAAAACTGGCGGAGAGTCTGGCGAAGGCGGCGCAGGCGGGGCAGTACAATTATGCCCGCGCCATGAAGCGAGGGGAACGCATTGCGGCGGAGATTGCCCTGACGGAGTTTGTCAAGGAGGCCATGCAGATTGTCTATCTTCTGAACAAAAAATATGCGCCTTTCTACAAGTGGATGCACAGGGGATTGCGGGAACTTGCGGTTTGCGGGGAGATTGGCGATATGCTTTCCCTTCTCTATCAGGTTCCCGATCCCGCAGAGGCGTGGGAGGGAGCGAACCCTGATGATTTTGTGTACCAGTTGAATACGGGGGACGGCAGAGTGGTTGTCATGGAGGCAGTCTGCAACGTTCTGGTGCAGACGCTTAACGAGATGGGGATCTCCCATGTGCAGGATAATTTTTTGCAGAGTCATGTGGGGGAGGTACTGGGAAAATGTTCAGTAAAAATTAAATGATGATTTAACAAAATTAACGAAATAACGTTTATAAAAAGCAGAAAAAACGGTGGACATAGTTCTCTTTCTGTGATATGATGATTTTCAAGGCGGGAACCTGAAAAAAAGACAAATATACATAGTGAATGGCATTGTATCAAAGGAGGAAACGTATGATGAATACACAACTAATACAACAGATATCTGACCTTATCGATGAGAAATTGCAGGATATGAAAGAGGATATGCGGGGCATGAAGGAAGATATGCAAGGCATGAAGGAGGATATGCGGGCCGTGAAAGCGGATCTTTATGATCTGCAGCGCAAAGTGACGGGAATCGGAATGCATATAGAAAACTGTACGGACAAAAATGTTCAGATAATAGCGGAAAACTTCATTGAACTGACGAAGAAGCTCAATATGGCAATTCCGGTTGCGGATAATAACCGTGCCTATGAGGTCAAGGTCAATTATCTTTTGGAAGAGGTGGATAAGATCAAAAAGACCATTGAAGATAAAATTGCATAATATGTCGGGCTACAGAGAGTGCAGGAATCACAGCAGGGTTCCTGCACTTTCCTGTTTTCCCCCATGCTTGTAAAAAAGATAGCAACATGGTACAATACATGTGGTTTTTGGTTTTTTCCCTTATAAAAAACTTGCATATTCTACAAAAAAGAGTAAAATAAGAGTATATGTTAATTGCTCATATTGTGTCGAAACGCATTTGAGACGGGCATATATAGTATCTGGCAAAGGAGCGATCCCCATATGTCGGGGTATGAAGCGGCAGGAAGGAGATTCAGGACAGAGTCGGAATACAAGGCGGCAAAACGTGACCTGAAACTCATAGAAGAGATTAAGTCGAACATACATATGGAGCAGCCGGGAGAGGTAATCTCCCTGTGCGATGCGTTTGCGGAAGGCAAATACCGCTTTGAGAGCGTAATCGGAAGTGAATTTGACGATAAGATCTATGAATTGGCTGAGAAATATAAAAGCCAGGGTTACACGAAAAACAGCAGACTCCCCGAAGGAAAGCGGGCCCGCAAAAAGGCACAGAAAAAACAGACACAGACAGCCGGGGTCAGACAGTCTGCCGGAAAAAAGGCCGGTAAGGCAAAGCAGCAGGCGTCGCTGGAGGATTATGACGCTGCTATGCAGCAGGCAATTCTGCAGGAAATGAAAAAGAGAGAGAAACGCCGTAAGCTGCTAGTTGTCCTCTGTGGTATCGTTGCAGCAGGATGCTTTGGCTATTTCGGTGTGTATTCCTATTTTGCGGACAGGACGCAGGTGGATTATGAGGAGCTTGCCTCTCTGAAAGGCGACTCTACCCTCGCAGGTATAAGAGCGGGAGCACCGGTTACGATTCATTATACCGAGGAAGAGGAAGAAGCGGATCTTACGGTGCTTCCGGAGTATGAAACCCTCTACAATAAAAACAAAAAGCTAATCGGATGGCTGAAAATTGACGATACCATTATAGACTATCCGGTGATGCAGACGGCTAACAACGAGTATTATCTGGATCACAACTTTAATCAGGAATATGATAAAAACGGCAGTCTGTTTATGGATGCCGCCTGCGATGTGGTGCACAGAAATACGAACCTGATTATATACGGGCATCATATGAAGTCCGGCAAAATGTTCGGGAATCTGAACAGCTACAGCAGCAAGGAATACTGTGAGAAGCATTCCACCATCCGCTTCGACACGATCTATGAGAAGGGACTCTATCAGGTTATGTATGTGTTCCGCTCCCGGATTTACAATGAGGACGAAGTGGTATTCAAATATTACCAGTTTTTGGACGCAGCGTCGGAGAAGGAATTTAACTCAAACATGCAGGAGATGGCGGCACTGTCCTTATATGACACCGGAGTAACGGCGGCGTACGGAGATGAGCTTCTGACGCTCTCCACCTGCGACAGTTCCGAGCAGGACGGCCGTTTCGTGGTGGTGGCGAAGCGGATAGGCACAGAGTAGGAAAGACAAGAAACATGCAGTTGATCAAGATAGAAAAATGTGTAAGGGAATGAGGAGAAAGTACCATGGCAAAAAAGACAGCGACAAAGAAGCCGGTAACAAAAAAGCCCAGGAGAAGATTAAAGAGAACCGCGAGACGTAGTCTGGCGGCGGTTTTGATGATCACGGCTGTGGTGGTGGCGGCGATTCCTGTGCCGGAAAACGTGGCGGCTGATCCGAATGCAGCAGCGGGAATTATGGCAAGAGCATCAGAAGATGCACATAAAGATGCTTTGGCGAATTTTAAGTATAATGCCAAGGGGAAAGAGATAAGTAGTGGGCAGACGGCAACATGGGCTAAGAAAAATTTAAATGAGTTTGTAACAGTAAAAGATGGCGTATCTTCTTTAGATGAAGACGCTGTTTGGAAATCTTATAATAAGGCGTCTGGCAATACGAAGAAACCGGTAGACGCTTCGCTGACTGTCAGGGAAGTAGAAGGCGTGGATACCTTGACATGGCAGTTTTTGTTTTACGATGTTGATATTACGAATAGTGGTATCAGCGCTTCCGGAACCCGTGAAGTTATCTGCATGTATAACGGGGAGTTTGTGGCTGAAGGGATTAAGATCCCCATGGTTTTAAATACGGAATATTACACGGTGGAGGAAAGCGTAATCAGCAATTACTTTAAGGGATTAACGCCGGATGGTAAGGCATTGAATGCGACAGATGCCGAATCATGGGATAATTATGTTAATATATGGCCCGACAGGAAGTATAAATATACGGTTGATGTATACGAGAGTTCTAAGAGGCCTAATAATGTTCCCAGTGATACTTTGAAATTTTTTACAGATAATTTTTCTACAGACGATGATTTGCAGAGGTTAAATGCGCTTTATCAGACCTATTTGGATTCCTATGATGAGAAAACCGGTATCTATGATGAAACTTTAATTGACAGAGATAAAGATTTTCTGGAAAAAACGCCAAAGGATATCAAAGATGCGCAAAAACAGATTGATTTTTATTGTGCACATGATATAGAGCTGCAGTTGCAGGCCGAACCATACACGCTTGTGGGAGTGCGGGATCAGCGCCCCGGCAAAAGCGGTACGATCTATGTGGCTAAGGGAGGGAAGCCCAGCACAATTAAACCATATTATGATGATGACAATGGTTATCTTGTTAAAAAGCAATCAAAGAATCTTGTGTGCGGCATTGGCGGATGCACCTTTGCCGGGAGTGACCGTATACAAGACCTTGAACTTCCCAGCATGATAAATTTTATCGGGGATCATGCGTTTGAAGGGGCAAGTATGATTTCGAAGGTGAAGATTTCCAGCGCTTCTTTTATTGGAAATCAGGCGTTTAAAGACTGTGGTTCTTTGAAAACGGTGGAAATTAACCCCGGAACGAATACGATAGGGGCAGAGTGCTTTTCCAAATCACCGATAACCAGCATTAAGTTTCCCAATACGATAAGAAATATCGGGTATGGTGCGTTTGCATACTGCAATGAACTTACCACAGTAGATGCCAATGAAATTTCGCAGAGTTGTAAAATAGATGCCTATGCTTTTTACGAGTGCCCGGCACTGACAACGGTTAACATGAAAGATGCAAAGGTGGTATCGATTGGCGAAGGGGCATTCGCATGTACAGGCGGCGTTAAATTAGATTTTACGTTCCCTAAGGGAATGACCTCTGAGGGTGGCGTCAACAGCATCGGCGACTTTATGTTTGCGGGGCGCACTAACCTCAATTCCGTTGTGTTCCCGGAAAGCTATGGCGGAACGAGCGCGACGGCAGTTACATTACCTCCAAATATGTTTCATGAGTGTGTCGGACTGTCTTTTGTTAAATTCCCAAATGAGGACAGGGATTTTGACTGCGGCTATATATCTTATGACAAGGATAAATTGTTTGCAGACGTGGCAAACGAAAAGTTCTATGTGCAAGGTCCTAAGATGAGGACACTTACGGAGACAGCGATACCACGCAGAACGACATGGTCTGCGGTGATGGCAATAGAGGGAAATCCGATTCCCTATGTATATATTGAAAACGGAAAAGAGTATTATGAGGTAAGTAACGGAGATTATTTATATTGTGTTGACCCGAATGGAATTATTACATCCTGTACGCTGAATCCTGATGCCGATCTGGATTTGATTAAAGAAAAGGGGATTGATCTGGAGATATTAAGTGAAGTAGGGACGAGAAAGGTAACGGGGCTTCAGAAGGGATGCTTCACGGATAAAAATTTAAATGATAACGTAAAAACATTATTGATTTCAGATGACTCCCTGACATCGATAGATGAGGAAGTGTTTAAGGGCTGGCCGAGATTAAAGGAAGTTAGAATTGGTAATTCGGTTAAGTCAATTGGAAAAGGCGCGTTTGAGGGATGTAAAAACCTGATTGACGTTACTTTTAATTCTCCTGAAGGTTTTGCACATACAGATTTTAAGATGGGAGAGAACGCTTTTAATACCAGCAGTCCCGAGCTCACTTTCCATGGAGATATTCAGAAGGGTTATGCGCCTTTTGACTGGGCGATGGATCCAAATAATATTATTGATAAGGATTTAGGGGATGCCAGCAAGGGGCTTCGCGTCTGCTACAAGAGTATGGCGCCCAGCTTTATCACTGTCATGTACAATCCGATCACGGATATGGTCACCATGCTGGATTATCCGAAATACGATCAGATTGACAGCATTTTGGAAGACACCTATGGTGTGAGTGATTATAATCGTTATCGGGAAGAGGTTTTATATAAGGCTTACGAGGATGATAGATATGAGGATTCCCGGAGAGCGTTTGCAGAAGAGTGGCAGAATGCCACGGATGAAGATTTGGATACGCTTTATTCGTCCGACAATTATGGCCCATGGGTGAATCCTGACTTTGCTGCTGGTGGGTGGCGAGATTACGTGACGACCACATCGGGTGGTGGGGATGGCGCTTCCACAGCAGGGATGATGGATTGGCTCTTTGAGCCTCTGACGGTACAGGCAGCGCCGGCGACTGTTATGGACGCGTACTATGCCCATAAGGGAAATGCCTACGATGTGCATTTGCGCCCCTCGGAGAGAGGACCCTACAGGCCTTCCACACCGACGGAGGATTATCTGCTTTCAGCGGTGGAAAATATCGTGATTCCAGAGGGCGTGGATTCCATTGATGTCTATGGCTTTGTAAACGATTTGACAACGGAAGGAAAAGAGAACAAGGATCTGACAAAAACAAACGGCGGTAATGCCAGCCAATATTTTACCACACCTGGCAACAACAGCAGTTGGGATTCCGATACGAGACGGATGTACACGATTGGCTCCGTTTTCAATTCATCAGGGGATGACGAGAGCACGACAGTGAAATCCGTGCCGGGTCTGTTCAGCGGCTATTACATAGAGCCGTCTGAGGACAATGCCCGTGGTAATGATACGATCAGGACTGTTACCATGAACAGTGTGAAGTATCTGCCGGATTATGCCTTTGATAACTGTGAGCAGTTGCAGACAGTAATTCTGGGAGCACATTGCGCGGA
The DNA here is from genome assembly GCA_002361355.1 of Lachnospiraceae bacterium UBA3310. Classification (GTDB taxonomy): domain Bacteria; phylum Bacillota; class Clostridia; order Lachnospirales; family Lachnospiraceae; genus UBA3282. Next base: position 103,941 of record DESQ01000028.1, on the reverse strand, counting down.
TATCGGGGTTGCACCCTTCAGGGGATGTAAGGCGCTGCGGTCTGTATCTAACAACGATTATTATGAGACGGATAACGGTATTATCTATTCCAAGGAGGCGGACGGCTCCTATGTGATCGAGGAGTGCTTTGCTTCACGCGGCGATTTGGATATTGTAGGACAGCCTGCGGTGAGTGTCAGCAATGATCCCAAGCTCGCTACGGTTAGCGCGATCAAGCCGGGTGCTTTTGAAGACTGTGATGTTATCAACAGGATTTATTTTGGCGCTGAAAATGAGGCTGGGCTGAATAAGATACCGGAGAACTGCTTCAAAGATTGTGAGAGCCTTCAGGAGATTACTCTGCCTGGTAGTGTCAATGATATTGAGAAGGGCGCGTTTGCGGGATCAAACAGCCTGACTATGCTGACTATTTACGGCAAGGAAGTTAAGATATCCGGGCAGGCGTTTGATGACGACAAGCAGAAACAGTGGACGACTGTGAAGTCCTATAATGATTCTGCTGTGACCAGATATGTGGAAGAGTATGGCGAGGTATTCAAGCTGCAGTCGGCTGATGAACCGTTGGGCGATCTGTGGGAGGTCACTTATGTAGGACCGGACTACAGTATTCTGGAGGATCTGGTAGACGCAACAAGCGGTGAAAAGATCAGTAATCCTCAATATGTGGAAAACGGCTTAAAGCCTAAGGTTCCTAAGGATCCGGTGGTGGAGGGCTGGACTTTTGACAAGTGGGTCGGCATGAATGGCACAGAGCCCGGCGGCCAGATTTTTGAGGATACGGTATTCTTTGCGCAGGGATACTCCAACAGCGGCATGGTAGGCGGCAAGTATGTCGTGAGCTATATAGATGGTGTGGACGGATCGACTTTTGCGACAGAGTATGTGTCTCCCGGTGCGGATGCCCCGGATCTCAGGGCGCCTGTACACGATGGCTATGAGTTTGACAAGTGGGGGGCTGAGTTGACGAACGTACAGTCCAATAGGTCTATTCTGGCGATCTATAAGGTAGCCGGAGCCGGCACAAGCGGTGGATCGACCAATACTTCCGGTGGCACGACCAATACCTCCGGCGGTGCAACCAATACTTCCGGCGGTGCAACCAATACCTCTAATAATTCGACGAGTTCCAAGAAATCTTCGAGCAGCTCTTCAAGCAGCAGCTCGACTAGCACAAGTTCTGGAACTGGCGCGGTGACGATGCACAGAGTTACGGTTGTAGGCGGAAGCGGAAGCGGTACTTATGCGGTGGGCGCGACGGTTGTTATTTCGGCGAATGATCCGGCGGCGGGCATGAAGTTTACCGGGTGGACGACTGATTCTTCAGGAGTGACCCTGAATCAGATGACGGCAGCTTCTACCATGTTTGACATGCCTGATAACGATGTCCTTGTAGTAGCTAATTATGAGGGTGGTACGGCGGCAACGCCAATAACGGCGCCTGTTATTGCACCAGTACCGAACAATAATGGACAGACTGAAAATAACGGCAATACCCGTGTGGATATCACGAAGCCAGGTATTTCCAACAGAGATCTTGCCACAGCGAATGTGAACGGTTCTACGGATAACTTTATCATCAAGATTTCTGAAACTGATGAGGCGACCAGAGCGGTGGCGGATGCTTTGACTAACAAGTACGGCAATTTAGAGAATATCCTGTACTACGCGATGGATATTACTCTGTGGGATGCGACCGGAAGTTATCAGCTTACGGGCGATCAGTTGAACGGAATATCCGTGGATATCACGATCCCGATTCCTGATTCACTGGTGGCTTACGGCGGTAACAATATGGCGGGTGCGGTTATTAACGGAAACCAGTTAGAGAGCCTGAATGAGAACTTTACAACGATTAACGGTGTACCTTGTATCCGTTTCCAGGCAACGCACTTCTCGCCTTATACGATTTATGTGGATACCGGCAATTTGGTTGAGGGTATGCTTGATACCACGCCTAAGACCGGTGACCCGATCCATCCGAAGTGGTTCTTATCGCTTGGATTGGCTTGTCTGTCGATTATCCTGTTCATGAAGAGGGATAAAAAGACGACAGTGAAAGTAAAAGCGTAGGAGACTTATGAGCCTGAGGGGGAATCCTATGGGGAAAAGGTTGAGAAAACTGATCGGCACGCTGTTCTTAGTGACAGCGATTGCCGTGACACAGATTCCTGTATCAGATGTGGAGGCGGAGGATTCCTCCGCCGCATCTGATTTTCAGATGGATGGAACTACATTAGTGAAGTACAATGGCACGGCAGAGGACGTGTTTCTTTCCAATCAGGTAAAAAAGATAGAAGCGGAAGCCTTTGCGGGTAATGATTCTGTGCGCCACGTCACGCTTAATGACGGGGTGGAGGTCATTGGCGCGAGGGCTTTTTCCGAATGTGCAAATCTGGAGAGCGTGAATGTTCCTGACAGTGTGGAAGTGATCGAGAACGCTGCGTTTTCCGGCTGCCCTTCCCTTAGGGACGTATCTGTGGGCACGGGTCTTAAGAGCCTCGGCAACGGTGCGTTTGCGGGGGATTACAGTCTGGCGGCCGTAAGCATAGATGAAGGTAACGGGGATTTTGTCTGTGATGACGGCGCGATCTACAATAAAAAGGGCGGTGATGTGCTCTATCAGGTACTGGCAGGGCGGAAGGCAGATTCCTATGACATGCCGTATGGAGTAAAGACGATCAAGCCCTATGCTTTTTGGGGCGACTATAATTTGCAGGATGTGAGTATTGGCAGCAATGTGGCGGAGATCACGGGTTATGCGTTTTCCAACTGTAAGAATTTAAAATCGGTGGATATTCCGTATTCCGTAAAGAGCATTGACATGAAGGCATTTGAGGACTGTGTGAGGCTTCGGGATATCACGCTGCCTATTTCCATTAGTTCCATTCACAGCACGGCTTTTGACGGGTGCACGAAGCTCACCATACATGCGGAGGATGGCTCCTATGCAAGAAGTTTTGCGGATACATTGGTTTTGGAAGATATTGATGTATCCGAGTATGAGGAAGCGCCGATTCCGGACAGTGTCAGTGAGAACAGTGCGGAGGAAGAGGGGCAGCCAGTAGCACCGGTGGATTATTACCATGAGGTGACCCACATGAATGCCATGGAAGAGGAGGAGGATTCCAGTGTGAAGGCCAAATCCCGCGTGGTCGGGCAGGAGGTCTACGTGCTGGTTGACAATGCAAAGGCGACGGTCAATGTGGGCGGCACAGGAGAGGTTCTGGGCGGTGAACCTGTGGAGGAGGAACCGGATCTGGATACGGTTCCCGGTCTGGCAGGATCGGAAGATGAGAAAGGCGGTTCATTCCCTAAATATACGGTGGTGAACGGGGATACGATAGCGGCGCAGGCTTACTATGACGATGACAGCGCGTCCCGCACGATACCGGGTGGTATCCGCAGGATCGGGGAATTTGCTTATGCCAGAGCGAGTCTTACTTCCGCGCGGATTCCTGACGGTGTGGAGGAGATCGGCTACGCTGCGTTTTATCACTGCGATGGATTGACGGATGTGGTGATTCCCGACAGTGTGAAGGAGATCGGTGTTTCCGCTTTCGACAAGACGCTTTGGCTTGAGCAGTGGAAGGGAAACGCAGGAGATGGGAGCAACTTTTTGATCGTGGGAGACGGGATTCTGCTTGCCTACAGAGGACAGGGCGGCGATGTGGCGATTCCCGAATCTGTAAAGACCATAGGCGCGGAAGCGTTTAAGGGCAGAACCGGTATCACGGGCGTACAGATTCCGGACAGCGTTTCTGTGATCGGAGAGGGCGCGTTTGAGGATTGCAATCATCTGCAGAAAATCGAGGGAGGAAAAGGCCTGCGTCAGATACGCGACAGGGCTTTTGCAGGCTGTCCGGTTCAGACAGTTACCATTGCACCATCTGTGGAGGAGATTGGTCTTCGCGCGTTTGATTGTGAAAATATAAAGAACGGAGTGGTTGTTTTTGAAGGAGATACGCTTCCGGCACGTTCTTATGAGAATACAGCGACAAAGCTTTACCGTGATACCTACAGAGGGCCTGTCTTTACGGGGACGCGTACTTATGTGATTCCGGCGGGCGTGACAGACCTGACGGGAACCTGTCTTTCCTCGGCGGGCACTGAGTTTATTGGTGTGATCTGCAGGAGAGGCAGTGCGGCGGCGGAGAATACAGACGGTTCGACGCAGGAGAGTGGTACGGAGGATTCTGCGGCTTCCTCTGGGAATGGGGAAAGTGCAGGGACTGCCGAAAACGATGCGGATGTGACAGTAAGTGAGACGCAGGATGCGGCTTCCGACGAGGCGGGCGGCATACTGACCATTTTGAGAAGACGGGGCGGCGGCCCTGAGGCCGGAGAGACGATAGAGTACGGCGGCGCGGTATATACGTTGGAGGCGGGTTCACCGATTGTTTTTGCGGATGATAATGCCGGTGAGGCGCAGTCTGGCATCATGGTGAATAATAACAGTTACTCGATACCGCAGGAGAGCGCTGTGACGGCGGTTATGGAAGGCGGCGAGGGCAGTTACCGGATCGACATAGCGGACAGCGAGGAAGCGGTGGCCAGGATCGGTGATAGATATAAGTCGATTTACGGTAATAAACTGCCACATTCCCTGCACGCTTATGAGATCAATATGACGGATACCCTGACCAATGTGCCGATTACGGGTCTTGGCAAACAGCGGGTGGAGATCACCATGCCGCTTCCCAGCGGAGTGCTGCAGAATAATCTCCATGTGGTGTGTCTGGATGAGGATGGACAGTTAGAGGAGGTTGACAGCCGTATCGTATCTGTGGATGGTAAGGATGCGGTGGCTTTCCAAGCGGCTCATTTCTCCGCCTATGGTATTTACAATTATGGTTCAGCTCCGGCAGTTGCGGATGTGAAGGACGGGAAGGCAGTCTTTGTCTCCCTTGGAAAGAAGGATGCTTCCCCGGATACCGGCGACCACAGCATTCATCCAAAGTATTTTCTCTGCGCAGGTTTGTTCTTTGCGTCGATGGCGATGTCCTTCTATCGGAAGACGACCTGGATGCGGTGGAGGAGAAGGCTTGACAGGATTGGGCACAGGAAATAAAAATGAAGATGGAGAAGCACCCACGTTTGACGTGGGTGTTTTTTTTAATCCAAAAAATAACTTAATATAGAAAGTTTTAGGAGTAAAATCCAAAAACTATTGATAATTAAAACTTTTTTGGATATACTGACTATATCAGAGTTGAGTTTAAGGAGGGATTGCAGTGATTATAGAGAGAGCCGGATATTTGAACAAGCTGATTGCATTTAAAGATAAGCAGTTGATTAAGATTGTAACCGGTATCCGCCGCTGTGGGAAATCGACGCTCTTGACGATTTATCAGGACTGGCTGCGAGATCAGGGCGTTTTAGATGAACAGATAATCACAATTAATTTTGAAGATATGGACTATGAGGAGTTGACCGATTATAAAGCTTTGTATGCTTATTTGAAAAGCAGGCTTGTGAAGAATAAAATGACTTACATTTTTTTGGACGAAATTCAACATGTAGAGAATTTCCCAAAAGTAATTGACAGTCTGTATATTAAAAAAAACGTGGATATTTACATTACCGGTTCTAACGCATATATGCTTTCCAATGAGATAGCAACCCTGATTTCAGGCAGATATGTGCAGATAGAGATGCTGCCTCTTTCTTTTAAAGAATATATGGAAGGAACCGGAAATATGAATGATCGGGCGATTAAGTATACGGAATATCTGGAAAACAGTTCGTTTCCGTATACCTTGGAATTAAAGGGACAGCCCGAAGAGATCAGGGACTATTTAGAAGGGATCTATAACACGATTGTTGTTAAGGATATTGTCAGCAGGAAGAAAATAACGGATGTGATGATACTGAAAAGTGTGCTGCGCTTTGTATTTGACAATATTGGGAGTCCGCTTTCTTCTAAAAAAATAGCGGATACAATGTCTTCCAATGGAAGGAAAACGGACGCAAAGACCGTAGAAAAATATTTGGATGCGTTGATGGAGAGCTATGTGATATATCAGGCGAAAAGATATAATATTAAGGGAAAACAGTATTTAAAAACATTGGAAAAATATTATGTTGTTGATATTGGGCTGCGGTATATGCTGCTTGGTTCCAGAGCATATGATGCAGGGCATATTTTGGAAAATGTGGTTTACCTGGAACTTCTCCGGAGGGGGTATGATGTCTATGTTGGGAAAATAGACAATTTTGAGGTGGATTTTGTTGCACAAAACAGTAATGGAATGGTTTACTATCAGGTGGCTTTGACCGTGCGGGATGAAAAAACACTGGAACGGGAACTAAGGCCGCTTATGGCAATTCGTGACCATTATCCGAAATATATCCTGACACTTGATGAGGAACCTGAGGCACAGTATGACGGGATTCGCCGTATCAATGCCAGGGATTGGCTTTTAGGATTGCTATTTTAATCATACATGCGCATAAAACGACTCCCGGCATAATATATATCTAAAGCCGGGAGTTTTTTTATGTACAATGGACAGGGTGAAGAGACAGCTTGGGTGCAGTGACAGGATACAATACGATGTGGCGGCACAGGATATTTGTGTGGCGGTTCTTGATACGGGAATCTGTGATCATCCCGATTTTGAGAATCGCGTTATCGGTTTTTACGATTTTGTAAACGGCAGGCAGGGCGCTTACGACGACAGCGGCCACGGAACGCATGTGGCAGGTTGTATCGGCGGAAGCGGAAGAATTTCAAACGGGCGGTTTTCAGGGATTGCGCCCACGTGCAGATTGTGTGTAGGTAAGGTGCTTGACGAGAAAGGGGAGGGCAGTATCGAGAGCATGTATCATGGCCTTCTCTGGGTTATGGAGAATCGTCTGCGCTATCGGATCCGTGTGCTCAATATCTCCGTCGGTATCGGCGAGAGCGGAGAGCGGGAGCGGATGGAGGAATTGGCGGGGCTTTTGGACGCGGTCTGCAGTCAGGGTGTGGTAGTGGTCTGCGCAGCCGGAAACAAGGGGCCAAAAGAAGGGACGCTGTCTCCCCTGGGGGAGAGCCGCAGAGTGATTACCGTGGGCTGCCATGAGGGCGGTTATTTTGGAGCCAGAAAAGATTTGTGCGAAAACTATTCCGGGAGGGGAAGGAACGATATGCCCTACAGAAAGCCGGATATTGTTGCGCCCGGCACGGATGTGATGTCCTGTAATGTGAAATGGCACAGGGACAGGAGGGGCGGGTATCATGACGCCTATATGAGAAAGAGCGGCACCTCCATGGCTACGCCCATCGTCTCCGGTGCGGCGGCTCTTTTTTTACAGAAATTCCCCTATGCAAGCAGTGAGCAGGTGAAGCGGCAGATGATTTTTACCGCGAAAGATCTTGGAGAAAACGGGAGTAAGCAGGGCTGGGGGATGCTGGACATAGAAAAAATGTGTAGTTTTTATTGACAGAAACGCGTATATTGTATACAATTATACCTGTACAAAAAATATATGTGTAGAAGCGTGGAGAAAATGACAAATTACGATAAGAAGTATGATGCAAACGATAAGTATTCCCTGCGGGGGCGCGTGTTTCAGAAGCTTCGGGAGGATATTCTCAACGGTAAGTACAAGGAGCACGAAGAACTGAAAGAGGTAGCCATCGGCGAGGAGCTGGGGGTGAGCCGCACACCGGTCAGGGAGGCATTCCGTCAGTTGGAGCTGGAGGGGCTGATCAGAATTGTCCCCAACAAGGGCGCTTATGTGACGGGAATCACGGCGAAGGACGTAAAGGATATCTATATGATCCGTTCCCTTTTAGAGGGGCTGTGCGCCCGTCTTGCCACGGAAAAGATCACGAAAGAACAGATGGAAGAGATGGAGGAAAACATCTATCTTGCGGATTTCCATGAGGAGAAGGGACATCTGGATCAGATCGCAGAGCTTGACAACCGGTTCCACGATATTCTCTATGAGGCCTGCGATTCCAAACTTTTGGAGCATACCCTGAGAGACTTCCACAGATATGTTCTTCGTGTCAGGAAAAAGACGCTGGCGACAAACACCAGGGGACGAGCTTCCAACGAGGAACACAGACAGATCATGGAGGCCATCAAGGCGGGAGACGCAAAGCTTGCGGAGAAACTGGCGAACCAGCATATGATCAACGCCTACGACAACATGGTAAAGAACGGTTTGAAGGAAGTTTACGGCGAAACTACGGAGGAAAACAACAAAGACAAATAGTCTGTTGGATAAAACCAACGGCGGGAAGGGCGGAATATATGGAAAAAATCAAAATGACGACGCCACTGGTGGAGATGGACGGAGACGAAATGACGAGAATCCTCTGGAAAATGATCAAGGAGGAACTGTTGTTTCCCTATATTGACCTTAAGACGGAGTACTATGATCTGGGGTTAGAGCACCGCAATGAGACGGACGACCAGGTTACGACAGACTCGGCGGAGGCGACGAAGAAATACGGGGTGGCGGTTAAGTGTGCGACGATTACGCCGAATGCAGCAAGAATGACGGAGTACCATTTAAAAGAGATGTGGAAAAGCCCTAACGGCACCATCCGCGCCATTCTGGACGGCACGGTATTTCGTGCGCCGATTATTGTAAAGGGGATTGAGCCCTGCGTGAAAAACTGGGAAAAGCCCATCACCCTGGCGAGACATGCTTACGGGGATGTCTATAAAAATACGGAGATCAAAGTGCCAGGCGCCGGCAAGGCGGAACTGGTGTTCACCGCGGCGGACGGTACGGAAATTCGCGAGACGATCCATGAGTTTACGGGCCCTGGTATCTTACAGGGTATCCATAACACGGACAAGTCGATTGCGAGTTTTGCAAAATCCTGTTTTAATTATGCGCTGGATACCGGACAGGATCTCTGGTTTGCCACAAAGGATACGATTTCCAAAAAGTATGACCACAATTTTAAGGATATCTTTCAGGAGATTTTTGAAGAGACGTACAAGGAGCGCTTTGAGAAGGCGGGAATCGAATATTTCTATACGCTGATCGACGACGCGGTGGCGCGTGTCATGAAGGCGAAGGGCGGCTTTATCTGGGCTTGCAAGAACTATGACGGCGACGTGATGAGCGATATGGTTTCCTCGGCGTTCGGTTCTCTTGCCATGATGACCTCCGTTCTGGTTTCGCCCGACGGTGTCTATGAGTACGAGGCGGCGCACGGCACAGTGCAGCGGCATTATTATAAGCATTTGAAGGGGGAGGAGACCTCCACCAATTCAGTGGCTACCATTTACGCATGGACAGGGGCTCTTAGAAAGAGGGGAGAACTCGATAAAAATCAGGAGCTGATGGATTTTGCGGACAGGTTGGAGAAAGCGACGGTGCAGACAATCGAGTCGGGAAAGATGACGAAGGATCTGGCGTTGATTACCTCGCTTAAGGATGTGACCGTGTTAAACAGCGAAGAATTTATCAAAGCGATCAGAGAAACTCTTGACAGCATTGCTTAACAAATATAATAAACATAAAACGGGAACTGCCTCTTACACGGAGAGCAGTTCCCATTTTTCCATGAGATCGGCAAGTTTGTTGTCGATCTCTTCTTTTTCTCTACATAGTTCCTGTAGCTTTGCCACATCGGTGCAGATGTCGGGGGAGGCCATCAGGGTTTCAATCTCGGCATTACGCGTTTCCAAAGTCTCGATTTCAGACTCGCATTTTTTCAGGTCGTTCTCCCGCTTCCTTACGGCGGCCTGCTGTTCTTTCATGGCTTTCCAGTCCTGTTTTGCACCGGGGACTGTGTCCTGTGTGGCTGCGCCCTGTGCCGTATTTGGCGGTTCCAGGCGGGAGGATGTGGAAACCGCGTCCAGTTTGGCAAGCTGCTCGTCTTTTTTTTCCAGATAATAATCGTAGTTTCCGAGGTAATTGGTGAGCGCTTTGCGGTTCAGGTCAAGGATGCGATGCGCTGTCCGGTTGATAAAATAGCGGTCGTGGGAGACATAGAGCACCGTTCCCGTGTAGGCGTTCAGGGCGTCTTCTAAAATCTCCTTTGACAGGATATCCAGATGGTTTGTGGGCTCATCCAGAATCAGGAAGTTGGCTTCGGAGAGCATGAGTTTTGCAAGGGAGAGCCTGCCCCGTTCTCCGCCGCTGAGGGTCTTTATGACTTTAAAGACATCTTCTCCGGTAAAGAGAAAAGCTGCCAGTGTGTTTCTGATCTCCGTGTTGTTTAGATTCGGATAGTCGTCGGAGATCTCCTGAAACAGCGTCTTGTCCGGATGAAGGACGTGATGTTCCTGGTCGTAGTAGCCAATCGCCACATTGGCGCCGAGACGGATGGTACCGTTATCCGGGGGAAGAAGTTCGTTTATCATTTTCAGGATAGTGGTTTTTCCCGTGCCGTTGTCCCCGATAATGGCCACATGTTCTCCCTTTTTCAGTTCAAAGGACAAATTTTCAAAAAGAGAGAGAGAGCCGAACGCTTTGGAAAGTCCCTCCACCTGCAGGACATCGTTACCGCTCTGGAATTTGGGTTCCAGTTTCAAATGCATATCCGCGCGCACTTCCACCGGTTTTTCCAGCACTTCGATTTTGTCCAGCATTTTTTCACGGCTCTCCGCGCGTTTGATTGATTTTTCCCGGTTGAAGGACTTTAATTTCTCGATCACCGCCTCCTGATGCCTGATCTCCTGCTGTTGTTTCATGTAAGCGTTGTAGGCGGCCGTTCGCAAGATCTCCTTACTCGCGGCGTATGCCGAGTAGTTACCGGAAAAGACAGTGGCTTTCGTGTTGTCAAGTTCGATCACCTTCGTTGCGATCCGATCCAGAAAATAGCGGTCGTGGGAGACCACGATGACTGCGCCTTTATAGTTCAAAAGATAGGTTTCCAGCCACGCGATGGACGAAAGGTCAAGATGGTTTGTAGGCTCGTCCAGAATAATCAGACTGGGTTTCAGCAGAAGAAGTTTTCCCAGAGCCACGCGGGTTTTCTGCCCGCCGGAGAGCGTGGAAACGGACTTGTCGAACTCCTCCGGTGTAAAACCGAGTCCCTTTAAGACGCCCACAAGCTCACTTTTGTAAGCGTAACCGTTGGCGGTTTCGTAGGCGTGGGTCAACGAGGCATAGGAGTCCATAAGTTCGGACAAACGATCACCGGTGGCGGTTTTCATCTGTAATTCCATGGTGTGCATCCGCCGCTCCATATCAAGGATATCCTGCTTTACACAGAGTAGTTCCTGATAGATGGTATTCTCGCCGGACACAGCCTCTTGCTGGGAGAGATACCCGACGGTTTTGTCTTTTGCGAAAGTCACAAGCCCTTCGTCCGCAGATAATTCCCCCATAATGATGCGAAGCAGGGTAGTTTTCCCTGCGCCGTTGATGCCGACGATGGCGGCCTTCTCGTAGTCCTCTATGTGAAAAGATACGTTTTTCAGTATGGGAACCTCATGAAAGGATTTGCTTATGTTGTTTACGGATAAGATCATGGTTGTTACCTGTCCTTTATAATATACGTGATAGTTATGCATGGCTGAACTGTTATCAGTTTACAGATTGAAGAGGGTTGTGTCAATCAATTGACAAGAATTTCACAAAGGCGTATAGTAAAAAAGAAAAAATACGGCGGGGGATGCGGTTGTGGAAGAAAAAGAAATTTCTCAGGCTGTGATCGGTCGCCTTCCCAGATATCTGCGGTATCTTGGAGAATTAAAGGATGAGGGGATAGAGCGTGTTTCTTCTCAGGAGCTTTCCGATATCATGCAGGCGACGGCTTCACAGATCAGACAGGATTTGAATACCTTCGGCGGTTTCGGGCAACAGGGGTACGGTTATAACGTCGGCTATCTCTACGACGAGATCAGAAAGATACTGGGGATAGACAAGGAGCACCGGCTGATTATTGTAGGGGCGGGTCATTTGGGACAGGCGCTTGTTAATTATACGAACTTTGAGCGGCGCGGCTTTATTTTTCGCGGCATATTTGACTGTAATCCCGAAATCTGTGGAGAGCAGATACGGGGTATTACGGTGCGTCCGATGGAGGAGATGGCCGGTTTTATCAGGGAAAATGATATTGATATCGCAGTGCTAACCATACCGAAGACCTCCGCTGTCGAGGTGGCAAAAAAGCTTTCCGACTGCGGGATCAAGGGAATATGGAATTTCGCACATGTGGATCTGCCTGTCCCTGCATATATTCAGGTGGAAAATGTGCATCTCTCGGACAGTCTGATGAAGCTGTCCTATAACCTTTCCTCGGTGCGGGAGGAGAGTGAAGCAGACAGAAAGGTTGACGGCAATGGCCAGAACAGATGAGGCATTTAAGCAGGCGTTAGTCGGGAAGAAAATTCCGATTTTAACGCTTGACAATAAATGGCACAAGCTCTTTACGCAGTCGGAGTTTACTCCGGAGTTAAAGGGGTTGGAAAAGACGTTGAACGATCTTTTGAGACGACAGGCGAAGCTTACGTCGGAGACGAAGGAGATCAGGAAACTGAAAAAAAAGCTGATGGATGAGGTGGTTCTCCTGGCTGACGAGATGGGGGAACATCCCACGAAGAAGCAGGATAAGGATATGGCGGATCACAAGCGCCTGATTGAAGAGTGTAATCAGAAGATGGACGATTACGAGGAGGAGCTGGTGGAGCTTCCAAGGCAGATCAGTCAGGTCAATAACCAGCTTATGCTCATTACCATGGAAGTCTGTTATAAAAAGCTGAAAAATAACACGAAGGAGCTTGACGAGATCGAGGAATGGATCAGCGGGATCAGACGGGAACTGAAAAAAAAGGTGGTGCGCAAGAAGGAAAAAGAGGCCGTGATCAATAAGCTCTACGCTTATATGCATGACATCTTCGGTGCGGAGGTGCTTGAGCTTTTTGATATGCAGTACGATCCTGAGGAGAAATACCGGAGAAAGGATACGGAGGCGCAGGAAGCCTCTTTGGAGAAGCAGGACGGGCAGACGGAAAAAAGTGAACAGACAGATCAGCAGGACATGGGCGCAGCGCCTGCCGATGGGGATACACAGACGCCGAAGTCTTAGGGTTTTGGCGTCTTTTTGTCAGATTTTCGAATGTTGAATATGATAGAGTAAGGGGAGAACGGAAAACGATGTTGGAGAGATACCAGAGAGTGTATGCGGCGGTGGATCTTTCGGCGGTCAGGTGGAACATGGAGCGGATGCATGAAAACCTTTCGCCGGGAACGCAGATGATCGGCGTGATTAAGACGGACGGATACGGACACGGCGCCGTACCCATCGGCAGGGAACTGGAAACGCTTCCCTATGTGTATGGCTATGCGACGGCGACGGCGGAGGAAGCCTTTATTCTGCGAAGAGCGGGACTGAAAAAACCGATTTTGATACTGGGATATACGTTTCCGTATTGTTACGAAGAATTGATCCGGCAGGATATCCGTCCTGCGGTTTTCAGAAAAGATATGCTGGAGGCGCTTGACGAATGCGCAGGACAGCTTGGGAAAAAGGCTCTTGTACATGTGAAGGTGGACACGGGTATGTCCCGGATCGGGATTCGTCCTGACGAGGAAGGGCTTGCTTTTATGGAGTGGGCTGCCGGTTTACCGCATGTTGCTGTGGAGGGGGCATTTACCCACTTTGCCAGAGCGGATGAGGAGGATAAAGGGTCTGCGAGGGCACAGCTTTTACAGTTTACCGAGTTCCTTGGAAAGGTCAAAGCGCGCACGGGAAAAGAGATTCCGATCAAACACTGTTCCAACAGCGCGGGGATTCTTACGCTGCCGGAGGCGAATCTCTCTCTGGTTCGGGCGGGTATCACACTGTATGGCCTTTCCCCTTCGGAAGAGGTGACAAAAGAGATCCTTTCCCTGCGGCCGGTACTTTCCCTGAAAAGTCATCTGGTCTATGTGAAAGAGGTGGAGGCGGGAACGCCTGTAAGCTACGGCGGTACTTATGTGACCAGCCGCCGGATGCGGATTGCCACCGTGCCTGTGGGATATGGGGACGGCTATCCGAGAAGCCTTTCCAATAAAGGATATGTGCTGATCAGAGGAAAACGGGCGCAGATTCTCGGCAGAGTCTGCATGGATCAGTTTATGGCGGATGTGACGGATATACCGGAGGCGAAGGAAGGAGACGAGGTGACGCTGATCGGGCGGGACGGCGCGGAGGAGATTACCATGGAGGCGCTGGGAGCGCTCTCCGGCCGGTTTAACTATGAGCTTGCCTGTGATCTTGGCAAACGGATCCCGCGGGTTTATCTAAAGGAGGGAGAGATCGTCTGCACGAAGGATTACAGCGCGGAGAGTCAGTAAGGTAAGCGAAAAAACGGTTCATTATCCTGTATACGACCGAAAAAGGGCGGCAATACTATTGCCGGAAACGAAAAACAAAGGCAGCTTAGTGAAAGGTCAAAGGAAGTGTAGGGTAATGAGAAGAGGAGACATTTATTATGCAGATCTGCGCCCGGTGGTGGGATCTGAGCAGGGCGGGGTTCGTCCGGTGCTTATCATTCAAAATGATGTGGGAAACAGGCACAGTCCCACGGTGATCTGTGCGGCGATCACATCGAAGATGAATAAGGCGAAACTGCCCACCCACATAGAGTTGAGCGCAGGCAAGTACGATATGGTGAAGGATTCGGTTATTTTGCTGGAACAGCTTCGCACCATAGACAAACAGCGGCTGAAAGACAGAATCTGTCATTTGGATCCGGAAATCATGCGGGCGGTGAACGAGGGGCTGATGATCAGTCTGGAACTTAGTACATAGGATGAGACGGCGGATTTGACACGTAGGATAATAATTGATATGATTATATACTAGTGTGAGATTTTAATAATAAACAAATGGAGAGGAATCATTTATATGGAAGAGGGCGGTTCGGGCAGTAGCAGCATCCTTTGGTTCGTGTTTATGCTCGTTCTGGAGATGATCTTTTACGGTTTCAGCGCGGCGATGCAAAGCCGCAGGGGAACGGAAAGGGAAGAGGCCGGCACAGGCGGCGAGGAACCGGAGGAACAGACAGGCAGACAGAAAAAGAAGCAGGAAAGGTTAGCATACATGCTGGAAAAGCATGCGGCATATGCCACGGCGACACAGCTTGGCGTGGTGACCATCAATCTCCTGTTGGGCGCGTTTATTCTGTACCGGCTTAACAGCTATTTTTCTTTTCTGGTGTCAGACCAGGTGCGCATGCATTTCGGGGCGCTCTCCAGATTTCATCTGCGGGCGCTGGTCATAGCGGTGTCTGTGATTGTGACGGTTTTTCTGCTGTACATAATTATGACTGTCGGCGTTATGGTGCCGAAAAAGGCGGCGGCGAAGCATCCGGACGAATGGATTCACGCACTGGTGACGCCCTTCTATTATTATGTGAGGATTGTATCGCCTTTTTCCAGCCTGGTTTTTGTCACGTCAAAGATGGTTTTGCATCTGTTTGGTGTGCGGGATGCGGACGATAAAGAGGACGTGACGGAGGAGGAAATTCTCTCCATGGTGAGCGTCGGTCATGAGCAGGGAATTTTGCACGCGAACGAGGCGGAGATGATCACAAATATCTTTGAGTACGGCGACAAGGAAGCCAAGGATATTATGATCAACCGGAATAATCTGATCGCCATTGACTGTACGATGACACTGCAGGAGGCGGCGGCTTTTATCGTGGAGGCGCACAACAGCCGTTTCCCCGTTTATGACGAGACCATAGACCACATCATCGGCATTCTGCATCTGAAGGATGTGATGCGGATGCAGATGAACGAGAAAATGAGAACCCGTCCCATCGGTAAGATCAAGGGTCTTTTGCGGGAGCCCCGCTTTATCACGGAGAAACGCAAGATCAACGATCTCTTTCAGGTGATGCAGAAAGAAAAAATCCAGATGGTTATCGTGATTGACGAGTACGGACAGACGGCGGGGCTTGTGGCGCTGGAAGATATTCTGGAGGAGATCGTCGGCAATATTCAGGATGAGTACGATGAGGACGCCACCTACATCAGGGAGAACGGGACGGATCGCTATGTGATTCAGGGCATGATGCCTCTGGAGGAACTTTCGGAAAAACTCCAGGTATCCTTTGAGGATGAACCCTTTGACACGGTGAACGGTTTTGTGATTTCCAGACTGGAACACATTCCGGAGGAAGGGGAGGACTTTGAGTTCGATTACGGAGGCTACACCTTCCGCATTATGGAGGTAAAGGATCATATGATCCAGACCGTGTCCGCAAGAAGGGTGAAGGCGGAGGAAGAGAAAGAGGAAGAGCAGGAAGAAGAGAAAGAAAAAATATAAAATACAATGTGACGGGAAAGGATGAAAAGAGATGTCAGGACATTCAAAATTTGCGAATATTAAACACAAAAAAGAGAAAAACGATGCGGCGAAGGGCAAGATTTTCACGATCATCGGCAGAGAAATTGCGGTGGCGGTGAAGGAGGGCGGCCCTGATCCCGCGAACAATTTCAAACTGGCGCAGGTGATTGCCAAGGCAAAGGCAAACAACATGCCAAACGATACCATCGATCGGGGCATCAAGAAGGCGGCCGGCGAGGGCGGCAACGTGGATTACAAGTATGTCACTTACGAGGGGTACGGGCCGAATGGTGTTGCGATTATCGTGGACGCGCTGACGGACAATATCAACCGGACGGCCGCAAATGTCAGAAGCGCTTTTACAAAGGGTAACGGCAGCATCGGCACACAGGGCTGTGTCTCCTTTATGTTTGACAAGAAGGGGCTTATCATCATTGACAAAGAGGAGTGCAGCATGGATGCGGACGATCTTATGATGATGGCTTTGGATGCGGGTGCGGAGGACTTCTCAGAGGAGGAGGACAGCTATGAGGTTTACACAGACCCCGATCAGTGGAGTCAGGTGGACGAAGCGCTGAAAGAGGCGGGCGTGACCCCGATTTCCTCCGAGGTGACGATGATTCCGCAGACCTGGGTGGAACTGACTGATGAGGGAGCGATTAAAAATCTACAGAGAACGTTAGACCTTCTGGATGAGGACGACGACGTGCAGGCAGTGTACCATAACTGGGATGAGTAGGAGACGGCAGGATGAGCGCATATAAAAAAGAGACAATCTGCATACAGTCGGGGTGGAAGCCGAAGAGCGGAGAACCCCGTGTCCTTCCGATCTACCAGAGCACAACCTTCAAGTATGAGGATTCGGAGCAGATGGGACGGCTCTTTGATCTGGAGGAGAGCGGCTATTTTTATTCCAGATTGCAGAATCCGACGAATGACTGTGTGGCGGCGAAAATCTGTGAGCTGGAGGGCGGTGTGGCGGCAATGCTCACCTCCTCAGGACAGGCGGCAAACCACTACGCTGTCTTCAACATCTGCGAGGCGGGAGACCATGTGGTCATGAGCGCCACGGTTTACGGCGGCAGTTTTAACTTGCTCACCTGTACGATGAAGAAGATGGGCATTTCCTGTACGGTGGTGGATCCGGATGCGCCGGCACAGGAGCTTAAAAAGGCCTTTCAGGAGAATACCAAATGTGTGTTTGCGGAGACCATAGCGAACCCGGCGCTGGTAGTGCTGGATATTGAAAAGTTTGCCGCGCTTGCGCACGCCCACCATGTACCGCTGATTGTGGACAATACTTTCGCAACGCCGATCAACTGCAATCCTTTCAAGTGGGGCGCGGATATCGTGACCCATTCCACCACAAAATACATGGACGGACATGCCATGTCTGTGGGCGGCTGTATCGTGGATTCCGGTAATTTTGACTGGGCGGCGTATCCGGATAAGTTTCCGGGACTCTGTACGCCGGACGAGTCCTATCACGGCATTGTCTATACGGAAAAATTCGGGAAGGCGGCCTATATCACCAAGGCGACAAGCCAGCTTATGCGGGATCTTGGTTCGATCCAGTCGCCGCAGAATGCGTTTTTGCTGAATGTAGGGCTGGAAACCCTGCCCCTGCGGATGGAGAGACACTGTTATAATGCGCAAAAGTGCGCGGAGTTTCTGGAGAGCCATGAGAAGGTGGCATGGGTGAATTATCCGGGACTGCCCGGAAATAAATACTATGAGACGGCTAAGAAGTATATGCCGGACGGTACCTGCGGCGTTATTTCCTTCGGGTTAAAGGGCGGCAGACAGGCCGCCGCGAAGATGATGGATCATCTGAAACTGGCGGCGATTGTAACCCACGTGGCGGACGCCAGAACAAGCGTTTTACATCCTGCCAGCCACACACACAGACAGATGAATGACGAACAGCTCAAAGAGGCTGGCGTTGCGCCTGAGATGGTCAGACTCTCTGTGGGGATTGAGCATATCGACGATATTATTGCGGATCTTGCACAGGCCCTTGCGGCGGTGTGATTTGTTGATCGGATTCAGAAGAGAAGGACGAAATAATGACTTACCGAAAAACCTGGTTTGACTATGTGCTGTGGGCGGTTTACGCTGGACTTTGCGTGATGCTCCTTGCCTTTGTGGGAAACGATATGTATGCTTTCTATGTGGGGGAGGAGCTTGCCGTACTGGGCGCTTTTTTGCCGTTTCCCCTGCTTTTATGTCTCTATCCGGCGATTCGGCAGTCCAGTCAGGCGCTACGGAAAAGACATCATCTTTCCGACCATTTTTGTGCAATAACAGAATCTCTTGTGGTTTCTGTCTCCTTTGTTTTCGGCACGATTTTGAGAATCAAGAACGGTCTTATCATGGCTTCCATCCATGAATCGGGGTACACGTTCCGGTCGGGCGATTATTATGAACTTGCCAAGGTCAGAACCGGGGGGAGCGTTTTTTCTTTCCCCCACGGAATAGACGACCTGTTTGTGAACTGTCTTCGCGTTTTTCTGTCTTTTCTGGGAAACAGCGTGTCTGCAGCCTGCCTGTTTCAAGTGTTCTTACAGGTGGCGGTAATGGTTTTTGCCTATCTGGCAGTGAGGAAGGCGGCGGGACGTTTTGCGGCGTGCACCGTGCTTTTGACGTTGGCGTTTTCCTATTCGTTTAACCATGATGTCGGTGTGATTGCTCCGGAATGTCTCCTGACGGCGCTGTTTTTGGCGGGACTTTATCTGGTCATCTCTTTTGTGAAAGCATCGCTTGCAGGGCGGCTTTTCTGCGGCGGCCTGCCGGGGGCATTTCTTCTGGGTGCGGTCTTGGGATTTTTGTGTTATCTGGAAGCGGGCTGCGCCGTTCTCTTTCTGTTCCTGGCAGGACTGTTTACCGGAAAGCCGGCTGCGGACGGGGGGAAAAAGCGACAGATCGGAAGGCTGCTTATTGTGATTGCGGGCGGACTTGCAGGGTTTTTCGGCGCCATCGCGGAGGATGCCTTCCTGGGCGGCGTTGTCTTTTACCAGGGATTGCTGCGGTGGGCGGACATCTTTTTTTCTCTGGATATGGAGAGAATGAGGCTGTTAGACGTAATCTGGTGTCAGGATTATCTGCTGTTTGAGGCGCTCTTTTTGATGGCGGCTTTTGTGGTGTTTGCGTTTATAAAAAAAGGAAGGGAGCAGGAATTTTCCCTGTGGTTTCTGCCGTGTATTTTTGTGACGCCTGTCTTTCTGATGGATTTCAGTGTGGCCGGTTTTGGCAACATCGCGCTGTTTTTCTGGAGCGTGATGGCGGGTCTTGGCATGAAAAACGCGATATTTGGCGGACAGTCCGGGTTTGTGCGGGAGGAGATCGGAAAGATCAATGCGTCTGTTCCCGGTCTTCCAGAGACAGAAGCCCCGGAAGAGCCTGCACAGGAGAAGCCACGCTTTATCGAAAATCCGCTGCCTTTGCCTAAAAAACATGTGAAGCGCACAATGGATTACGATTACAAGGTTTCCGAAGAGGATATGCACTATGATGTGGAAATTGCAGAGGAAGACGATTTTGACCATTCTGACCAATAGGGCGGTATAGATTTCTAAATAAAAGCGATACTATGAGAGAACCGGGAAAACGGTTCTCTTTCGTCATATTAGGAGGTATCGCTATGGGAAATCATAAAAACAAAGAAGAAAATGACCGGGATAAGAAGCGTGAAAATGAGAAGCAGAAGGACGAACGGATCGAGAAGGTGGGGCAGGTGACGCTTGACGAAAACGCCCAGAACCATAAGATTCATCTGCTCTCCATCATAGGAGAAATCGAAGGCCATGACAATTTAAACGGCAACGCCAAGACCACTAAGTATGAGCATATTCTGCCCCAGCTTGCCGCCATTGAGGACAGCGGTGAGGTGGACGGGGTTTTGATTCTGTTAAATACCATGGGCGGCGATGTGGAAGCCGGGCTTGCCATCGCGGAGATGATCGCGTCCTTAAGTAAGCCTACGGTGTCACTGGTGCTTGGCGGCAGCCATTCCATCGGCGTGCCGATTGCGGTGAGCACGGACTATTCCTATATTGTGCCGACAGGTACGATGGTGATTCATCCGGTGCGATTAAGCGGCATGGTGATCGGCGTCCAGCAGACTTTCGACTATTTTAAACAAATCCAGAACCGCATCACTGGTTTTGTCTGCGAGCATTGCAAAATACCAAAGCCCCGTCTGGAGGAGCTGATGATGGAGACAGGCATGCTGACAAAGGATGTGGGTACGGTTCTTGTGGGACGGGAAGCGGTGGAGGAAGGCATCATCTGCGAGGTGGGCGGTATCAGTGACGCCATCGGAAAACTTCATGATATGGTAGGTCAGAAAAATACAGATACAAAATAAGGGATGACAAGCCAAAATGAAAATGCTATACTAGAATAGAAAAATTTTGGATGCATTTTGGGAGGCAGTCATGGCGGCTCAACGTACGAGGGGGTCATCCGCGAACAAAAAGAATACGAACAGGGGCAGGGGAAATGCCAGAAGCAATCCGTCAAAATCGGGGAACAGCAGGCAGAATCCGCCCATGGATCCGGGTATCAGAAATGAGATTTTTCTGATTGTGCTGGCGGCTTTCGCCCTTATTTTATTTCTGTGCAATTTTGGCGTGGTCGGCAAATTCGGAGATGTGGTCAGCGACGTGATGTTTGGGCTTTTCGGCCTGCTCGCCTATGTGGCGCCTCTCATTATTTTTCTGATGATTGCCTTTGGCATGTTAAATGTGGGAAACAGCATCGCCACAAGAAAGCTGGTGGCGGGTATTGTGTTTTTCCTTTTGCTGGGAATGATCTTTGAGTTATTCAGCACAAATCCGGCGGAGGCGGAGAACTACCAGATCATAGAGATCTACGGACGCTGCAGCGAGGGGCGAAAAGGGGGCGGTGTGATCGCCGGATCTTTAGCCTATCTGTCCTGTAAGTTTCTGGGTATGGTGGGAACGGTTCTGTTAATTTTTGTGCTGGGCATCATCTGTCTGGTGATTGTCACGGAGAAATCTTTTATCGGCGGCGTGGCAAAGGGCGGCCGTAAAGTATACGAGCGCTCCATGGAGGATGCGGCTTACCGCAGGGAGCGGGCGGCACAACGCAGGGAAGCCGCTTCGGAAAAGCGAAAGAGAATGGAAGAGGAGCGCAGGCTGCGGGAGGAGGAGCTGGAAAATGAGAAGCTTCTCCGCATGGATAAGAAAGTATCGGGTGTTATGCTCGACACGGCCCTCGGCAGGGAGCCGGAAAAGACAGCCGATGAGAAGAAGGTGCGGGATGACATTCATGAAATCACGGTGAACTATGATGAGGAAGAACCCGCGGAAGAGCCCATAAGGGAAAGAGAACGGCATTCCTACCATTACATAGAACAGGAGTCCGACGAGCTTAACGAGATTCGTCTGGAGGAGCCGGAGGAGGATGAGGAGTCTGACATAGAGGAAATGCCGGCGGCGAAGCCGATGGATTCCTATCAGCCCCAGATGGGAAATCAGATGGCATCTTCCACGAACAGGGAGCGTCCGGCGGCGGTGAGCAGGCCGGCAAGACAGCCTTCCGGTGAGAGACAGACGGCCAGCAACGGCAAGCCGGAGCGCTATCGTTTTCCTTCCGTCGATCTGTTGGACAAACGGCAGTCAAAAAAAGGAAAAGATCCAGACAAAGAGCTGCGTGAGACAGCGGAGCAGTTGGAGCAGATTCTAAGGAATTTTGGTGTGAAGGTATCTGTCACGCAGTACAGCAGAGGCCCTTCCGTGACCCGCTATGAGCTCCAGCCGGAGCAGGGTGTCAAGGTCAGCAAAATTGTAGGTCTTGCGGATGATATCAAGCTGAATCTGGCGGCCACGGATATCCGTATCGAGGCGCCCATTCCGGGCAAGGCGGCGGTCGGCATTGAGGTGCCCAACAAAGAGAATACGGCGGTGCCTTTCCGGGATCTGGTGGAGTCCCCGGAGTTTACCAAATTTCCTGCCAATCTGATTTTTACGGTGGGTAAGGATATCGGCGGAAAGACGGTGTACGCGGATATCGCGAAGATGCCCCACCTGTTGATTGCAGGCGCGACGGGTTCCGGTAAATCCGTCTGCATCAACACGATCATCATGGGTATTTTGTATAAAGCGCATCCTGAGGATGTCAAGATGATTATGATTGACCCGAAGGTGGTGGAATTGAGTGTTTACAACGGTATTCCCCATCTGCTGATTCCGGTGGTGACCGATCCGAAGAAAGCGGCGGCGGCCCTGCACTGGGGCGTGGCGGAGATGACCGAGCGGTACAAGAAGTTCGCGGATTTAAACGTGCGCGACCTGAAAGGCTATAATAAAAAGGTGGAGGGGATGAAAGCCTCTGATCCGGACGCGCCGGATAAACTTCCCCAGATTTTGATTATCGTGGATGAGCTGGCGGATTTGATGATGGTGTCGCCGGGGGAGGTGGAGGAATCCATCTGTCGTCTGGCACAGCTTGCGAGAGCCTGCGGCATCCATCTGATCATAGCAACACAGCGTCCTTCCGTGGACGTGATCACGGGTCTGATCAAGGCGAATATGCCAAGCCGCGTGGCTTTTGCCGTGTCAAGCGGAGTGGATTCCCGTACCATTCTGGATATGGTGGGAGCGGAGAAACTTCTGGGTAAGGGCGATATGCTTTTTTACCCGCAGGGGTATCCGAAACCTGCCCGCATACAGGGGCCTTTCGTCTCGGACGACGAGGTTTCCCGCGTGGTGGAGTTTTTAAAGGACAACGCGCCTGAGAGCGCGGCTGACGAGACGGTGGAGGAACAGATCAACAGTCTTGCCGTGGAGGGCGGACAGCCCGGCTCCGGAAATGCCGGTGAGGGCGGTTCCGGGTACGACGAGTATTTTGCAGAGGCAGGCCGTTTTATTATTGAAAAAGACAAGGCATCCATCGGGATGCTGCAGCGCATGTTTAAGATCGGTTTTAACCGCGCGGCACGCATTATGGATCAGCTCTGTGACGCCGGGGTTGTGGGCGAGGAGGAAGGCACGAAGCCAAGGCGTATCCTGATGAGCGCGGCGGAGTTTGAACAGATAGTGGGAGGAGATTATGAAAACTGATATTGAGATAGCGCAGGCGGCGGAGCTTACGCCGATCACGGAGGTGGCAAAACATATCGGTATTGATCCGGAAGAGTTGGAAGTCTACGGGAAATATAAGGCGAAACTCTCGGAGGCATATATAGAAAAGGTGAAAAAGAATCCGGAAGGGAAGCTGATTCTTGTGACAGCGATCAATCCCACCCCCGCGGGGGAGGGGAAGACCACCACTACGGTGGGACTCGGACAGGCGTTTGATAAGCTGGGGAAAAAAGCTGTTATCACGTTGAGGGAGCCCTCTCTTGGGCCTTGTTTTGGCATAAAAGGCGGCGCGGCTGGCGGTGGGTATGCGCAGGTGGTGCCGATGGAGGATCTGAACCTGCATTTTACGGGAGATTTTCATGCGATCACTTCCGCCAACAACCTGCTGGCGGCTCTTTTGGACAATCATATCCAGCAGGGCAATCTTCTGCGCATTGATCCGAGACAGATTGTGTGGAAGCGGTGCCTTGACATGAATGACAGAGCTCTCCGGAATATTGTGATCGGTATGGGCGGCAAGGCCAACGGCATGGTGCGGGAGGATCATTTTGTGATCACCGTTGCCTCTGAGATCATGGCGATTCTCTGTCTCGCTTCGGATTTTAAGGATCTGAAAGAGCGGCTTGCCCGTATTATCGTGGCATATGATTACAGCGGCAACGCCGTAACGGCGAAAGATTTACAGGCGGTTGGCGCCATGGCGGCGCTTTTGAAGGACGCCATGAAACCGAACCTGATTCAGACACTGGAACACACGCCGGCGCTGGTGCACGGCGGGCCTTTCGCAAACATTGCCCATGGCTGCAACTCGGTGATGGCAACGAAGGCGGCGCTTCACATGGCGGATTATGTGATTACGGAGGCAGGTTTTGGTGCGGATCTGGGCGCGGAGAAATTCTTTGACATCAAGTGCCGTATGGCGGATTTAAAACCGGATGCGGTGGTTTTGGTCGCTACCATCAGGGCGCTCAAATATAACGGCGGTGCGGCGAAGGAGGATCTTTCCAGAAGAGATATGGGCGCGCTGCAAGACGGCATCGTAAATCTGGAAAAACATATTGAGAATATTCATCAATACGGTGTACCCATCGTGGTGACGCTGAACGCATTTTCATCGGATACGCCGGATGAGATCGCATATGTAAAGCGTTTCTGTGAGGACAGGGACTGCGCCTTTGCCATCTCCGAGGTGTGGGAGAAAGGCGGAGAGGGCGGAAAAGCGCTGGCGCAGAAGGTGCTCGAAACGTTGGAGACCAGGGAGAGCTATTTTGTACCCCTTTATGAGAACCAGCTTTCCCTGACGGAGAAGATTCATGTGGTTGCGTCTAAAATTTATGGTGCGGGCGGCGTGACCTACACCGCGGCGGCAAAAAGACAGCTTGAGAAGCTGGAGAAGGATGGTTTCGGCAAGCTCCCGGTCTGCATTGCCAAGACACAGTATTCGCTCTCGGACGATCCGAAGCTTCTGGGACGGCCTGTAGGGTTTGAGATGCACGTGAGGGAGGCATATGTTTCTGCGGGAGCGGGCTTTGTAGTGGTGCTCACGGGGGATGTGATGACCATGCCCGGCCTGCCGAAAGACCCTGCGGCATACAAGATTGATGTGGATGATGACGGAAAGATCGTCGGATTATTTTAAAAGATGGCACAAAACAGGAGGTATGGGAACAATGCCACAGATCATAGATGGAAAAGCCATTTCGGCACAGATCAAGGATGAGGTGAAGGAGCGGGCGGCGCAGTTAAAGGCGCGGGGCATAAACGTCTGCCTTGCCGTGATACAGGTGGGCAGTGATCCTGCCTCCAGCGTTTATGTGGGAAATAAAAAGAAGGCCTGTGCCTATGTGGGAATCGAATCGCTGTCCTACGAACTTGCGGAGGAGACGACCCAGGAGGAACTGCTCTTTCTGATAAAAGAATTAAACGAAAAGGAAGAGGTAAACGGGATTCTGGTGCAGCTTCCTTTGCCTGCACATATTGATGAGGACGCGGTGATCCGCGCCATCGACGCCAGAAAAGACGTGGACGGTTTTCACCCCCAGAGCGTGGGCGCACTCTGCATCGGGCAGCCGGGATTTGTGTCCTGTACGCCTGCGGGTATCATCGAGCTGCTCAAGCGTTCGGGCGTGGAGATTGCAGGAAAAGAGTGTGTGGTGATTGGCAGGAGCAACATCGTCGGAAAGCCCATGGCGCTTCTGCTTCTTCGGGAAAACGGCACGGTGACGGTTGCGCATTCTAAGACCCAAAATCTAAAGGAAGTGGCAAAGCGCGCCGACATCCTGATCGTGGCTGTCGGAAAGCCGAAGATGATTACAAGGGACTATGTGAAGGAAGGCGCGGTGGTGATTGATGTGGGCATTCACCGGAAGGAAGGTGGCAAGCTCTGCGGCGACGTGGATTATGACGATGTTGCGCCTGTGTGCAGTGCGATCACGCCGGTGCCGGGTGGCGTCGGGCCCATGACGATCGCCATGCTTATGTATAACTGTGTAAATTCCGTGTCCCTGCAATAGGGAGAACGGAACGACCAGAGAAGGGAATGGCCTATGAAGTGTCCCCATTGCGGACATGAAATGCCGGAGGGATATCTCATCTGCGACCTTTGCGGAGCGGAGATACAAATCGTTCCGGATTTCGAGCCGGAAATAGAAAACAGCATAACGGAGACTCTTTCCACGCTGGTTTCCATTCAGGAAGAACCTGAGACTGAGGAGACGGTACAGGAAAGCGGGATGGACGCGGAGGAGCCCGCCGCAAGCCTTGAAAGGAAAGGCGGGGGGGTGCATATTGTTCTGGCGGTTGCCATCCTTCTTGTGGTGGGACTCATTTCTTATGCCCTTTACGCCTATCATATCAAAACGGTGGATTACCAGATACACCGGGCGGAAACTTATGCGGAAAATGGCGCGTACGACCAGGCAATCGCCTGTCTGGAAGCCGCCTATGCAGCATATCCGGAAGAGGCGCGGATTCTCTTCCTGGAGGCGGACTACTATTATCTGCAGGAGCAGGACACAGCGGCAATTTCTGCTCTTATGCGAATGATCGGCAGTGATAACAGCGGCCGGTATTCCGAGGAGGATGTGGAGGAAGCCTACAGCAAGATCATAACCATCTATGCCAATCAGGAGGCGTACGGGCAGATCAATGATCTGCTGCGGGATTGTGACAATGAACGGATTGTCAGCATGTTCCAGAGCTATCTGGCCATGGAGCCGGAATTTAGTTATGTGGAGGGGAGCTATGCCGAGGTGATACCCCTGAAACTCAGCTCCAACACGTCCGGGACGATCTATTACACCCTGGACGGCACAAAACCGGACGAGAACAGTCCGATCTATACGGCCCCGCTCTTCCTGGAGACGGGAGAGTATACCGTCAGCGCCTTTTTTGTGAATGATTACGGGATCAGGAGTGATATTGTCACGAAAACCTATGTGATCAATCTGGCGGTGCCGAACGCGCCGGAAGTGGAGCTTTACAGCGGCGAGTATACGGAGGCGACGATGATTGCCGTGGAGGAGGCGGAGGGCTGTAAGACTTTTTACACCACGGACGAGTCGGAGCCGACGGCGGACAGCGTGCCCTACACGGGGCCGATTCCCATGCCTTTGGGGACAACGCATTTTAAGTTTGTCAATATAAGCGGCGAGGGGATTGCCAGCGAGGTGACCACCCGTACATATACATTGCGGCTGCGGGGCGCGATCCCCACAAGCGAGGCTGTGACTAATCTGGTCAATCGTCTGGTGGAGACCGGATATCTGGAGGATGCGACGGGACGAAATGTCAGACAGGCGGGCACTTTGAGTTATCAGTTCAGCTCGGTGCTCCGGGTGGGCGGTTCGCAGGACTATTACACCATAAATGAGTATTACGACGATGGCACGGGAATTTTGAGCCGCACGGACAAGGTGTTTCTTGTGCAGGTGTACACCGGGGAGGCTGCGCAGCTTGGGTATGACGATGACGGGAATTTTGTGGCAAATCCGATCTGAGGCTTGCAAAAGCACGAAAGATTGACTATGATAGACATGTTATACAACTATAAAAAAAGGAGTGTTGAGATGTACAGAATTATAAAAGCGGAAGAACTTGCGGCGAACATCTACCTGATGGATGTAGAAGCGCCCCGTGTGGCGCGGTCTTGTCAGCCGGGACAGTTTGTTATAGTCAGAATGGATGAGGCGGGGGAGCGTATTCCTCTGACCATCTGCGATTACGACAGAACGAAGGGAACGATCACCATCGTGTTTCAGGTGGTAGGCGCTGCCACGGAGATGATGCGGCATTTGAAGACCGGAGACAGTTTCCATGATTTTGTGGGGCCGCTTGGATGCCCTTCCGAGTTTGTACATGAGGAGGAAGCGTCCCTCAGACAGAAAAAAATTCTTTTTGTTGCCGGGGGACTTGGCACGGCGCCGGTATACCCACAGGTAAAATGGCTGCATGAGAGAGGCATTGATGCGGATGTCATTGTGGGCGCAAAGACAAAGGATCTGCTTATTATGGAGGAGGAGATGAAGGCGGTAGCCGGAAATCTCTATATCACCACGGACGACGGCTCCTACGGCAGAAGCGGCATGGTGACCAAGGTAATTGAGGATCTGATTGCGTCCGAGGGAAAGACCTACGATGTATGTGTGGCAATCGGGCCTATGATTATGATGAAATTTGTATGTCTTACCACGAAAAAATACGATCTGCCCACGGTTGTCAGCATGAACCCGATTATGGTGGACGGAACCGGCATGTGCGGTGCCTGCCGTCTGACTGTGGACGGAGAGGTGAAATTTGCCTGTGTGGACGGCCCTGAGTTTGACGGCCACAAGGTAGACTTCGACCAGGCGATGAAACGCCAGCAGATGTATAAGACCAAAGAGGGAAGAGACTATCTGAAAGCCAAAGAAGGAGACACCCATCATGGCGGGGGCGGGAATTGCGGGGGGGATAAATAATGGAGACAGATGTGTTAAAGAAAGTTCCTGTGCGTGAGCAGGATCCAAAAGTGCGCGCGGCAAACTTTGAGGAAGTATGTCTCGGCTATGATAAAGAGGAGGCAATGTGTGAGGCCACCCGCTGTATTAACTGTAAAAATGCGCAGTGTATCAAGGGCTGTCCTGTCGCTATCAATATACCAGGTTTTATCGAGAAGGTGAAGGAGGGCGATATCGCCGCTGCTTATCAGATTATCAGCGAGTCCTCCGCGCTTCCTGCTGTGTGCGGCCGTGTGTGCCCGCAGGAGAGCCAGTGCGAGGGTAAATGTATCCGCGGCATCAAGGGCGAGCCGATCTCCATCGGCAAGCTGGAGCGCTTCGTTGCCGACTGGGCAAGGGAAAACGGCGTGAAACCCGAGGGCGCGGCGGAAAAGAAGAATAAAAAGGTGGCTGTCATCGGCTCCGGCCCTGCGGGATTAACCTGTGCGGGCGATCTGGCGAAGATGGGCTATGAGGTGACGATTTTCGAGGCGCTCCATGAGCCCGGCGGCGTGCTTGTCTACGGGATTCCGGAGTTCCGTCTGCCCAAGGAGGCAGTCGTTGCGAAGGAAATTGAGAACGTGAAGAATCTCGGTGTTAAGATCGAGACCAATGTGGTGGTGGGTAAATCGGTCACCATTGATGAGTTGATGGAGGAGGAAGGGTTTGACGCCGTGTTCATCGGATCGGGCGCAGGCCTTCCGAAGTTCATGGGGATTCCCGGCGAGCAGGCGCTCGGCGTGTTCTCCGCAAACGAGTATCTGACCAGAAGCAATCTGATGAAGTCCTTTGACGAAAATTCCAATACGCCCATTATGCGCGGCAAAAAGGTGGCGGTGGTCGGCGGCGGAAACGTGGCGATGGATGCCGCGAGAACCGCGCTTCGTCTCGGCGCCCAGGTGCATATCGTGTACCGCCGAAGCGAGGAGGAGCTTCCCGCCCGTGTGGAGGAAGTACACCACGCAAAGGAGGAGGGCATCATTTTTGACCTGCTGACGAACCCGACGGAAATCATTGCGGATGAGAACGGCTGGGTATCCGGCATGAAGTGCGTGCGCATGGAACTGGGCGAGCCTGATGCTTCCGGCAGACGCCGTCCTGTTGTGATTGAAGGATCCGAATTTCTGATGGAGGTGGATACGGTCATTATGTCCCTCGGCACTTCCCCGAATCCGCTGATCTCATCTACCACAAAGGGGCTTGAGGTGAACAAGCATAAATGTATCGTGGCGGAGGAGGATTTCGGCGCGACCACGAAGAAGGGCGTCTATGCGGGCGGCGACGCCGTAACCGGCGCGGCTACCGTAATCCTGGCCATGGGTGCAGGCAAGGCGGCTGCGAAGGGCATTGACGAGTATCTAAGAAAAGCTTAAGGATCAGATATGATGAACGACGAAAACAAAGAAAAACAGAACAGTGCAGAGACGGAAAGCCTTCTGCAAAAACCGGTGATGACGAAAATCCTTCTGACAGTCATCGCCGTTCTCCTCATTTGTATTTTAATTCTGCTCACCATAGTGATTGGCCGCAGGGATCGCAGCGCGGAGGCGGACAGCGGTCTGCAGCAGGATATCATGGACTATGCGGAGAGCCAGCAGGAAACAGGCGGGCAGGTTTTGGACGAAAAGGATGTTCCCGTACCTGGGCAGGAGCCTCTGACAGAAGAGGAGGAGCCGGAGAAGGAGGACGAGGAGGAACCGGAAGAGGAGCCTTCCTCCGATGATGATAAGACGGCGGTTGTCGTTGATATTGAGGATGAGAACGACGAGGCTTATACAAAAGAATATATATTAAAGGAGGCATATCCCTTTTTTGCGGATAACAGGCAGGATGCAATCTGGGATCTCGCCCATCTGAAGCGTTACGTCAAACTGTCCAAAGAGCTTGAGGGAACAGGTGAGTATTACTATCAGGGCGATGTGGACGGCGACGGAAAACCAAATGGCACAGGTCTTGCGATCTATGAGAACAACAGCTATTATTTCGGACAGTGGAGCCATGGTGAAAGAAGCGGACAGGGAACGTGGTACCGTTATTATATCGGCCAGAAGAATAAGACGAATGCCATGGGCGTATATATGTCCCACAGTTATGCCGGCGAATGGAAAAACAATCTGCCGAACGGACAGGGTGCGGAGCACTATGACGTGGATATTTCCAAGCTGGAACCCACAAGAAAAATCATGATACAGAATGTGGTCGGGAATTTTACGGACGGTCTCTATGACGGCGATATGTACGCGAACACAACGGATTATATCGGCAATGTGCAGGAGTGGGACGGCATTGCCCAAAAAGGCGTATTTAAGCTTTGGCGGGATATGAGCGCCATAGGGGAGTGTTCTGTCTGGCGTTATCGGGAGGACACGAACGTCTGCATGGATATTGACAAGTCGGAAAATAAGAATCAGGGAATCAGAGAGCTGTTAAAGTAGCTATGGGAGGAGGGTCTGTTTATGCCCCGATATCAGAGCAGTGCGTCAAAGGCGGAAGATAACCGTTCCTCGGCTTACACACTTCTGGCTGTTGGCGGAATCGGTTTTATTGTAGTCGTGTTGATTTTCTGTAACGTGATACCGCTATACCGGAACGCTGGTATTACCAAGTATCTGGTATGTGGTGTCATGGGCGCGATGTTTGTCCTTTTTATCGTCTTTGGCATCGTGTCCATGCGGGATTCCAAACTGCTTCTGGTAAAGGCAAAATCAGAAAACTCCCTGCGCTCCGAGATCAAAAAATGGTGTCAGGAAAATCTGGACAGCGCCGCTGTCGACGCCCTGATTCTTAAGGAGGAAGATTCCGGCGGGGAACTGACCGGAGAGGAAATGTACTACAGGCGCACGGAGAAGATACGTGCCGCCATAGAGGACAAGTTTATGAATCTGGACGAGGCCTTTGTGGATGACTTTGTAGACGAATATTATCAGGAATTATATGAAGATTACGGTGATAACAGTCGGTAAACTGAAAGAGAAGTTTTTTTGTGAGGCGGTTAGTGAGTACGGGAAGCGTCTTGGCCGTTATTGCAGGCTGGAAATCAAAGAGACGGCGGATGAGAAAACGCCGGAGAAGGCTTCCGAAGTACAGCGGGAACAGATTTTGCAAAAGGAAGGGGAGCGGGTCGGCAGGCTGATACCGGAGGATGCCTTTGTGATTACGCTTGAAATTGAGGGCAAAAAGCTGTCCTCGGAGGCTTTTGCCGGGGAGATAGAACGGCTGGGCGTCAGCGGAACAAGCCATATTGTCTTTGTGATTGGAGGCTCTCTTGGTTTACATCATACGATAAAAGAACGGGCTGACCTTGCGGTCAGTTTTTCCGATATGACCTTCCCGCACCAGTTGATGCGGGTTATTTTGTTGGAGCAGATTTACCGGGCTTACCGGATTATCAATGGAGAGCCGTATCATAAATAACCGATTGAGTGTTGCACACTCATAAATTTGCGTGTCAGGTCATATAGTGTACCATGAGAAGAGAGAAGAGACGACAACCGTTTTCCCCTTTTGAAAAATCAAAAGAACTGATCGTGGAGTCTTTAAAGCTGCCGAAAGATACTATGCTGGGGGCAGCTATTGTCACGGTGACGGGAAACAGGGAGGCTTTTATCGAAAATTATAAAGGAATTTTGGAGTACACGACGGAGTCCATTGTCCTGCAGGGAAAGAATGCAAAGATCTGCTTCGAGGGCAGTTCTTTGTCCATCGACTACTATACCAATGAAGACATGAAAATAAGCGGAAAGATTGACGCGCTTCGCTATATTTAAGCGTACAGGGGAGAGTTTATGCTTCATTGGATCCAGTATTTGAGAGGCTATGTGGTGATTAAGGTGTGGGGCTATTCCGTGGAGCGTCTGCTAAACCTTCTCGGCAACCACGATATTCTGGTGTGGGATATTGAAGACCACGGCGGTTACCATACCATGCACATCAGCATAGACGGATTCTTTGCCTTGAAACCATTGCTCAAAAAAACCGGGACGCGGGCGGCTGTTGTGGGAAAGTTTGGCCTGCCCTTTTTTGTATCGAAAATGATGCGCCGGAAACTTTTTGTGGTGGGTCTTTTCTGCTGTATCCTGTTTTGGTGCCTGACTTCACGCTTTATCTGGGATATCCGGATCGAGGGAAACTACGCCCTGACAGAGGATGTGCTGATGGACTATCTGAAAGAGCAAGGCGTACACACGGCGATGAAAAAGAGCGCCCTTGATATTGCAGCTTTAGAGCAGGGCCTGCGGGAAGACTATGACCTGATCACATGGACTTCCGCACAGCTTAAGGGAACGACGCTGCTGATCCACATCAAAGAAAACGATATGCCTGTCTATGACGACAGGGCGGACATACAGGAGCAGGGCATGGATCTGGTGGCGGCAAGGGACGGCGTCGTGACTTACATGATTACGAGAAGCGGCGTGCCCTGCGTCTCCTGCGGGGACAGCGTGCAGAAGGGTGATATTCTGGTGAGCGGGGCGGTTCCTGTCTACAATGAGGATGCCACAGTGCGCAAATACCAATATGTGGAGGCGGATGCGGATATTACGCTGTGCTACGGGCAAAATATTTCTCTGGAGGAGTCCGTTGCCTACGACGAAAAGTGTTATACGGGGGAGAAGATAGACATCCCCGTTTTTGGGTCGGGAGAAAAGCAGGTTTCCCTGCGCTTTTTTGACATTCCCTACGATTATTATGATACCAGTGAAGAGAAAAAACAGGTAAAGCTGCTGGATCATCTGTATCTGCCGCTGTATTATGGAAAAAGAACGGTGCAGGAGTACGAAATTACCCCCAAAATGCATACGGATCAGGAGATGAAAACGCTGTTACAGGAGCGGTGGCGCAAAATAATCTCAACTTTAGGAGAAAAGGGGGTACAAATTGTCGAAAAAAATGTTACAATAAAAAAGAATGATAAAAAATGGGTGTTGCATGCCCATATGCAGCTTGAGGAGCCGGCGGTGAAGCTTGTGCCTACCGCCACGGAGCCGGTCGCTTCTCCGAAAGAGGAGGACGGGGCGGCACAGTGACAGGCTGCGATACAAAGAGGCGCGAATGGGAACGTTTACAGTCAGTATAGATGTGCCTGTGGAGCACATGCAGAATCTATTCGGGGAGTTTGACTCCCACATCAAACGGATCGAGAACGATCTGGATGTCATGATTGTGGATCGGGACGGCGCGGTTCGGATATCCGGGGAACGGGAAGCCGCAGACAGGGCGGCGAGGATTGTGAACGAACTTTTGGCGCTGTCGAAAAGAGGAAATGTTTTGGAGGAGCAGAGTGTGGATTACGCCATAGAGCTTGGCCGGGAGCAGAAGGAGGACATGCTTCTTGCCATGGACAGCGATTGCATCTGTCATACCATAAACGGTAAGCCGATCAAGCCAAAGACGCTTGGACAGAAGCAGTATGTGGACGCGATGCGGGATAACATGATTGTTTTCGGCGTAGGGCCAGCCGGTACGGGCAAGACCTATCTGGCGATGGCCATGGCGGTAACCGCATTTAAAAATAACGAGGTGAGCCGCATTATCCTGACAAGGCCTGCGATTGAAGCGGGAGAGAAGCTGGGATTTCTGCCGGGCGATTTGCAGAGCAAGGTAGATCCGTATCTGCGGCCTCTCTATGACGCGCTCTATCAGATTATGGGCGCGGAAAGTTTTGCCCGCAATATGGAGAAGGGGCTGATTGAGGTGGCGCCTCTGGCTTACATGCGCGGAAGGACGTTAGACAATGCCTACATTATTCTGGATGAGGCGCAGAACACGACACCGGCGCAGATGAAAATGTTTTTGACAAGAATTGGTTTCGGCTCCAAGGTGGTGGTCACCGGCGACGCGTCCCAGAAGGATCTTGCACCCGATATGAAATCCGGTCTTGACGTGGCAGTGAAGGTTCTTTCGAAGATTGAAGATATCTCCTTTTGCAATCTGACAAGCAGGGATGTGGTCAGACATCCCCTGGTACAGAAGATTGTGAAGGCGTACGACGACTACGAGGCAAAAGAGAAACGGCGCAGTGAACAAAAAACAGGAAACAGGAATTACAGGCGTGGAAAATAATATTAACAGTCAAAAAAATAGTAATGTGATAAAGAGAATCGTGGTGTTTATGGTCATGTTTGCCATGGCGGGCCTGATTGCCTGGCTTGGCAGCATGTTCTACCAGAGTGGAACGGCGCATATGATCCGGAATGTGGTCATGGTTCTGGCGGGAACGGGGATTGTCATCTTCTCCTATACCCTGAGCGAGATAAACGGTTTTTTTGTCTACCGGAACGAGGGCCGTTACGGGCGCTTTGCCTTCACCTTTCTGATCAGTCTTGTGGCGGCGGTGCTGCTGCCTTTTCTGCCGGTGACTGGCTGGCCTTTTCTCGTGCTTTTTGTCATGCTCGGCGTGTTTTCAAACGGTATGACAGGACTGGCCGCAGGCAGTTTGTGTCTGTTGCTGGCCGTGAATTTTGCGGGCTGCGATTACGCGGTTTTCTGGCTTTATTTTATCAGCGGCATGGCGGGTATCCTGGTTTTTTCCACATTGGATGAGGACTTTAAGGTGGGGATTCCGGCGATGATTTCCCTGCTTGTTCTGGCCTTAAGCCTCACGGCAAACGTGATTCTCTTTGCGGAGGAACAGCTCTCTATCGCACAGTTTTTGATACCGGGTATTAACCTGATGACCTGCTGCATTCTGCTGTTAGTCTGCCTGAAAATGGTAAGCTCCACGGTGATTCACAGATACCGGGACAAATATATGGAGATCAACGATCCGGAGTGCCCGCTTCTCGTACAGCTTAAGGATCTCTCCAAGGAAGAGTACTATCACGCGATCCACACGGCATATCTGGGAGATAAGGTCGCCAGAAACCTTGGAATTGACGATGCGGCCGTGAAGGCTTGCGGGTATTATCACCGGATCGGGAAACTCAAAGGGGAAAATACGTGGGAGAATGTCTCCGAGATTTGTGACAAGTATCATTTTCCGCCGAAGACCAAACAGATTTTGAAGGAGTATGTGGATCCGGATACGAAAATTGTCTCCAAGGAGACAATCGTCGTTCTGTTTGCGGACTGCATCGTATCCTCCATCCTGTATCTGTTTGGGAAGGATCCGAAGGCGGAGTTAGATTATGAGCAGTTGATCGACACCGTGTTTAAAAAGAAGTTTGAGACGGAAGAGCTCTGGGAAAACGAACTTTCCCTGGCACAGCTTCGCAGGATGAAAAAAATATTTATTCAGGAGAAATTATACTATGACTTCCTACGTTGAGAATGAGGCGGCACAGTCTTTTGCCTTTGACGAAGAGGAACTTCTTTCCCGCGTCATGGAGGCTGTTCTCGATGCGGAGAACTGTCCCTATGAGGCCACGGTAAACCTTCTGGTTACGGATGGAGCGGGGATTCGGGAATACAATAAAAATTTCAGGAAGACGGATGCGGAGACGGATGTGCTTTCGTTTCCCAATCTGGATTTTGAGAAGCCGGGTGATTTCTCCGATGTGGAGAAAAATGAGGCGGACTGCTTTGATCCGGACAGCGGGGAGCTGGTTCTGGGAGATATCATTTTAAATGCGGCGCGGGTGAAGTCCCAGGCGAAAGAGTATGGACACAGCGAGCTTCGGGAATTTGCCTTCCTTCTGGCCCACAGCCTGTTTCACCTGTGCGGTTACGACCATATGGAAAAAGCGGAAGCGGCGGTGATGGAAGAGAAGCAGGAGGCAGTGCTCTTTTCGCTTGGCATCACACGCGAATAAAGGTTTTGGATACTGAGGATAACGATGAGTTTACAATGGATGGCAAAAAATCTGAAAAACAGAATGATTCTTTCGGCGGGGATTTTGTCCTGTCTGCTTCTTTTCTTTATGCGGATTCCGCTCTCAAGGGTCATCGGAGATGAGGGCGTGGGGCTCTTTGCACCTGCCTTTGAGTTGTATTTATTGACCACATTGGTCACATCCTACGGTATGTCCCGCGCCATGGCGGGAATCATAAGATACCGGGTTAAGAGAGAGCGTTACCGGAATGCGGGGAAAGTATTCCGGACAGCCTTTTTTACCAACCTTTTCCTGAGCGTGGTGATGGCTCTTTTCCTGCTGCTTTTTTCCTCCTGGGTTGCGGATGTACTGGTTTTGGAGCACTTAAGCCGCATGACGGTTCTTGCGGCTGCGCCCTGTATTGTCCTGTCAGCCATGGTTGGTGCTCTGCGGGGATATTTTAACGGATACGGATTAGGGGTGCTCACGGCACATTCGCAGTATATTGAGAAAATTGCCATGCTGGCCGGAGCCCTGATTGTCGGACGGATGTTTCACGGATACGGACAGAAGGTAGCGGCGCTTTTGCAGGTGGAGACACACACTTATGCTTTTGGCGCATTAGGTGCGATGCTGGGCGTTATGGCATCGCAGATTGTAACCCTGCTTCACCTTCTGGTACTCTACTTCTTATATGCAGGATCCCTTAAGGGGAGGATCGGTCAGGATAACAGCAGACGCGCCGAGTCACGTTTTGAAATCCAGCGGATGCTCCTTGGCAATATGGTTCCGCTGGCGGTGATCGCGGTGCTCTCCAATCTGTTTATGCTTGTCGACCAACGCCTTTTTAATTATTGTATGAATGTGACCGAGCGTGGCACGGTGCGCACAGCGCAGTGGGGGTGCTATTACGGTAAATTTGCGGCGCTGATTGGGATAGGGGCAGCCTTTTCCTCACTCTTTGTGCACGGCATGATCGGAAAGATTGGCAGCGCTTACGAGCGGGAGGAATACCGCGGTATGCGTGAGAGACTGGGCAGGGCAGTGCGTAACGCGTCTATCGTGTCCTTTCCCACGGCAATTTACCTTGCGGTATTGGCGCAGCCTTTTTCAAGCTGCTGTTACGGCAGGCCCACGGCACAGATTACCGTCCTTTCAGGGTGGCTGCAGAAAGGCGCTGCGATTATTGTTCTGTTTACGTTCAGTTTTCTCTTCGGACAGCTTTTATATAAGATGCGCATGATAAAGGAACTGTTCCTTACGGCTCTGGCCTCCTTTGTAATACACCTGCTCTTCGCTTACCTTATGGTACAGCGTATGCGTATGGGTGTGGACGGCCTGTTTGTTGCCCTTATTTTCATGTTTGGTATTTATATGGCGCTTTCTTATATGTTTTTAAACAGGCGTGTAAAATACAGGCCGGACTGGTTTCCAGGGATTGTTTTCCCCTGTGCGGCGGCGGCTGTTTCCGGCGTGGTGGTTTATCTGCTGAATCTTGTGTTGGCGGAGGCTGTGGGAGCGGTTATTACCATCCTGATCGCGCTGGTTGTGGGACTGTTTTTCTATATTTTCTTCCTCATGATCCTCCGGGTGCTTGGGGAGGCGGAATTGCAGGAGATGCCGATCGGCTTTCTGTTCATTTTGCTCGGCAGAAATATCGGTGTTTTGTGATAGATCTGTATAAAAAACGGGAATTGGCTGATACTGATTACAGGAAATCCGACAAGAGAGGTTTAAAACGGAATGAAACTTGTAAAACGTATCAGTCTTTTTATGGTGTTGTCTGTCGTCATGCTCGGGCTTGGCGGCTGGGGCGCCCTGAAGGCGGAAGATTTTTTTTATCCGAACCGGTACAGCTATAACCGTGAGATGCCTGGGAAGCGTGAGAAAACGGAAAATCTTTCCCAACAGTCTGCGAAAACAGCCGGTTCGGACGACAAGGAAGAGGAGGAAAAAGAGGCGGAACAGGTCATCGAGGCGGCGGCAGCCGATAATCCGGTTGTGACGGCGGATACGCTGTATCTGGTGGAGACGGTGGATCTGAATAAGGGAACGGTCACGGAGACGCAGGAAACGGTTCCTGTCATGTATATCGGGTTGAACAGGGATGAACTTCTGGAGGCGCTTTCCTCCTATGATGAAAATCCGCCTTTGACGGAGCAGGAGCAGGGATTTGAGACTATCGAGCTTTCGTCCTTTTCCAAGGATCGGGTGGTGGTCTGTAAATATTATAAGGAAAAGGAACCGGAGGGATTCTATCTGATGGTGGCGGATCATTTTATTGTGGTCTATCATGAGGATAAAAGTACGCTCTATATGAATACGGATATTTTGCTGGATCTGCTTCCCGATTCTCTGCAGAGAGAAATTATGGAGGGCAAGTATGTGGCAAGCGAGGAGGAGCTGTATCTGTTTTTGGAATCCTATTCCAGTTAGAAGGGAATGATCGGCGATGCACAGAGAAATTGCAGTGATCGGCGGCGGCGCGGCGGGCATGACGGCGGCCATTTGGGCTGCAGGCGCCGGTGCGGCGGTCACTATTTTTGAGAAAAACGACAGAGTTGGGAAAAAGATTCTTTCCACGGGAAACGGGAGATGTAATTTTTCCAATGAACATATGGGTGTCGCTTTTTTTCACGGGAGCGGGACGGCTCTGGCTGAGGGGGTGCTTGACCGGTTCGGCGTGGCGCAGACAAAGGAGTTTTTTGCCTCTCTCGGCATGCGGATGAAGGAGCGGGACGGCTATCTGTATCCTGCCAGCGATCAGGCGTCAACGGTGCTTGACCTTTTGCGCTATGAACTTGCAAGGAAGCGTATAGCGGTACATACGGGGGAGGCGGTGCGGGCGCTCTCCTACGACAAGGACAAAGGGAAATTTCTGGTAAATGGTCAGGGACAGGCCGGGGCTTACGACGCGGTGATTCTTTCCTGCGGCGGCTGTGCCGCGCCAAATACAGGTTCTGACGGGGACGGCTTTCGTCTGGCAAAACAGTTCGGGCACCGGATTGTTACGCCGGTGCCGGCGCTTACTGCCCTTCGTTGTCAGGAAAAATTTTATAAGCAGGTGGCGGGCGTCCGGTGCGATGCCGGGCTTACCTTGCGGGTGGCGGGAGAGACGGTCTGCGAGGAGCGGGGAGAGCTGCAGCTTACCGACTATGGCATTTCGGGCATTCCTACCTTTCAGATCAGCCGGTTTGCGGCGCGCGCCCTGCAGGAAAAGAAAGCGGTCACAGTGCGGATTTCCTTTCTTCCCGACTTTGACGAGACGGCCTGTGAAGCATTTTTCAAAAAACGGTTACAGGAACAGGGCGGGGATACGATGGAAATGTTTATGACTGGTATAGTCAATAAGAAAATCAGCCAGATGCTGCTAAAACTTGCCGGCATACGGGAGACAGATCTGGCAAAGGATATTCCCGCCGCCATGTTTGAAAAGCTGTGGCGTTTATATGATGGTTTGGAGACGGAGGTCATTGGCACAAACGGTTTTGACAAAGCGCAGGTCAGCGCAGGGGGTGTGGACTGTAACGAGGTGACGGACAGTCTGATGTCCAAAAGACAGCCAGGGCTATATTTTGCGGGAGAAATTTTAGACGTAGACGGTGTCTGCGGCGGTTATAATTTACAGTGGGCCTGGAGCAGCGGAGCGGTGGCCGGAAAGGCGGCGGCGCATGATTCGTATTAACCAGATCAAATTGCCGGCAGACTGCGGTGATGAGGAGCAGGCGCTTCAAAAAAAAGCGGCAAAGCTTTTGCGGGTGGAGGCATCTGCGATTCTTTCCTTATCCATTTTTAGAAAATCCATCGACGCCAGAAAGAAGCCGGACATTTTCATGGTGTACACGGTGGATGTGAAGGTGGCAGACGAGCAGAAAACAGTGAAAAAAAGCGGCCTGAAAAACGGGCAGATACAGCTTGTCACACAAAAGCCGTACGCGTTTCCTACAACCGGAAAAAATCTCTCCGGCGACAGGCCGGTTATTGTGGGGACGGGCCCGGCAGGGCTTTTTTGCGGCTATATGCTGGCAAAGGCAGGCTTTCGTCCCGTCTTGCTGGAACGGGGACAGGAAGTACATAAACGTCTTGCGGACGTGGAACGGTTTTGGACGAAAGGCGAGCTTGATCCGTCGTCCAATGTGCAGTTTGGAGAGGGTGGCGCGGGTACTTTTTCGGACGGAAAGTTGACCACTACGGTCAAGGATCCGGATGGCAGAATGCGGGAAGTTCTTCATATTTTTGTGGAAGCCGGCGCGCCGAAGGAGATTCTCTACGATGCCAAACCCCATCTGGGAACGGATATTCTGACAGACGTGGTCGTCAATCTGCGAAAGAAAATAGAAGACTTTGGCGGAGAAGTGCGCTTTGCGTCACAGGTGACAAAGCTTCTGGTGGAAGATGGCAGGATTGTGGGTGTGGAGGTGAATGGTGCGGCTCTCATGAGCCCTGCGGTGGTGCTTGCCATCGGCCACAGCGCGAGGGACACCTTTCAGATGCTCTCCGGCCTGTCTGTCCCCATGGAGGCAAAAGCCTTTGCGGTGGGGCTGCGCATGGAACATCCGCGGGAGATGATTGACAGGCTGCAGTACGGAGACGCCGGTATGGTACTGCCTGCTGCTTCCTATAAAGTAACGGCAAAGACTGCCTCCGGCAGGGGCGTCTACTCTTTCTGCATGTGTCCCGGCGGCTATGTGGTGAACGCCTCCTCTGAGCCGGGAAGAACGGCGGTGAACGGCATGAGTTACAGCGGCAGGGACGGTGCAAACAGCAACAGCGCCATGATTGTCACCATATCCCCGGAGGATTACGGCGCGGACGGGCCTCTTTCCGGAATTGCCTTCCAGCGAAAACTGGAGGAACGGGCCTTTGGGATCGGCAGGGGCGCCGTGCCGGTGGAACGTTACGGGGATTTTCGCCGTGCCGTCTGTGGAGCGGAGGGCGGCGAAACGCTGCAGGAGGGACGGCTGGCGGCCCGCTATCCGGATTTTTCTCCTGCAATTAAGGGAGCCTGGCAGTTTGCGCCGGTTCACGATATTTTGCCGGATTTTTTAAATCGCGCGCTGGTGGACGGAATTGACCAAATAGGTCAAAAAATGCCCGGCTTTAACGACGGGGACGCTTTTTTGTCCGGTGTGGAGAGCAGAACCTCCTCCCCGGTAAGGATTCTCAGGGACAAGACGGGACAGTCCGCTGTCAGAGGGTTATTTCCCTGCGGGGAGGGCGCTGGCTATGCGGGCGGCATCACGTCGGCTGCCATGGACGGGATTTTAATAGCGGAGAAGGTTGCGTTTGCCTGCGGAAATGTGGTAAGATGACGAAAGCAGTGCGCGGGCACTGCGGGAAAAGAGGATAACAACAAATGATAGACAGAAAAGCCCTGATGGCGGATAAAAAGAGAATTGTAGTGAAAATCGGTTCCTCCTCCTTACAGCATAAGGAGACAGGAGATCTGGATTATACGAAACTGGATGTGCTGGTGCGGGAGCTGTGTAACTTAAGAAATATGGGTAAGGACGTGGTGTTAGTTACTTCCGGCGCGATTGCCGTGGGCGAGAAGGCGGTTTTGCTGCACCGGGAGGAAGGGGATAATCCCATCGCCGTGAAACAGGCCTGCGCCGCGGTGGGACAGGCAAGGCTGATGATGATTTACCAGAAAATTTTTGCCGAGTACAATCAGGTGGCGGCTCAGATTTTGATGACAAAAAACACGATTGTGGATAATCTGAATCGTTTCAATGCCCAGAATACGTTTGCGGAACTGTTTAAACTGGGCGTGATCCCCATTGTGAATGAGAATGACACGGTGGCTACCTATGAGATCGAGATCGGCGACAACGATACGCTGTCAGCCATTGTGGCTTCCCTTGTGGAGGCGGATGCGCTTCTTCTGCTTTCGGATATTGACGGCCTTTACACCGACGATCCCAGAACCAATCCCGATGTCAGGTATATCGAGGTCGTGGAGGAGTTGACGGAGGAGCTGATGAATATGGGAAAGGCATCCACCGGGAGCAGTGTGGGTACCGGCGGCATGACCACCAAACTGCAGGCTGCAAA
The DNA here is from genome assembly GCA_002361355.1 of Lachnospiraceae bacterium UBA3310. Taxonomy (GTDB): domain Bacteria; phylum Bacillota; class Clostridia; order Lachnospirales; family Lachnospiraceae; genus UBA3282. The sequence continues at coordinate 61,816 of DESQ01000028.1, read as the reverse complement.
GATCGCAAGCAGTACCGGCGTGGATATGGTCATCGCAAACAGTAAGGACATTAAAGTGATTCACAGGATTTTGAGCGGGCAGAACATCGGAACGCTGTTTTTGGCGCACAGGGATGAGAAATTTGACCTGCCGCTGTATGTGCAGCAGATGCATGCGCATGGATAGGGGAAAACCATATGAACGTAGAGCAGATGACGCAGCGAATCAATGAATTATATCACAAATCCCAGGCAGAGGGGCTTACGCCACAGGAGAAGGAAGAGCAGGCTTCCCTGCGGCAGGCTTACGTGGCCAATGTGCGGGCAAACCTGAAAGGCCAGCTTGACAATATCTCCATTGTGGAGAAGGACGGCAGCGTTACAAACCTTGGTGAAAAACATGGAAAAAAAGGACACACAGGTGGATAAAAAGAAGGAAATCCGCCGGGAAGCCCTGAAAAGAAGGGATTGTCTGACGAAAGAACAGCGCAGGGCCGGCAGTGGTAAAATTGTCAAAAAGATAACTGGTCTGTCCTGTTACCAAAAAGCAGACGCGCTTCTGACTTATGTCAGTTTTCGCAGTGAGGTGGACACTTTTTCTCTGATCCGCCGTGCGCTGGCGGAGGGTAAGGCTGTGTTTACGCCAAAAGTATTGGGGCGGGACATGGCGTTTTTCCGAATTTTTTCCGTGGATGACCTGCGGGAAGGGTATCGGGGAATCTTGGAACCAGAACCAACGACGCCATATATTGACCAAAACGGTCAAAACTCTTTGATCTGTATGCCCGGCGCGGCTTTTGACAGGAAGCGGCACCGGATTGGTTACGGCGGCGGCTTTTATGACCGTTACCTGTCGAACGGGCGGGCGGGAAATATCACCACGGCCGCACTGGCTTTTGACTGCCAGATTTTTGAAGGAATTCCCTGGGAAACTTATGACATTTGTCCGTCGTGCATTGTTACGGAGAAAGAAATCATTTTATAACAAAGGAAAGCGGATTTAAACGGAAAGGAAGCGGATTATGGATGGTATGAAACCTACAGATATCGGCGCATATCTGGCAGACCTCGGCATGCGGGCGCAGACGGCAAAGGCAGCCCTGCAAAGTCTCGACACAGCGCAAAAAAACCATGCGCTGGAACAGGCGGCCAAGGCGTTAGAAAAAGAGCGGGATAAACTTCTTTCGGCAAACGAAAAGGACTGTGCGAGAGCAAGGGAAAACGGCATGGCGGAGGGGTTGTTAGACCGTCTTACCCTGACGCCGCAGAGAATAGAAGCCATGGCGGAGGGGCTGTTACAGATCGCGGAGCTTTCGGATCCCGTTGGGGAGGTCATGGAGCGGTTTGACCGGCCAAACGGCCTTCACATTGAAAAAGTCCGGGTTCCCATGGGCGTGATTGGCATTATTTATGAGGCAAGGCCCAATGTGACGGCGGACGCCTTTGGTCTCTGCTTTAAGACGGGAAATGCGGTGATTTTAAAAGGCGGAAAAGACGCCTTTTATTCCAATCAGGCGATCACGGAAGTGATACGGGAAGCGCTGGCAGAAGAAGGCATCGACAGGAACGCCATTTTGTTGATTGAAAATAACGACAGGGCGGTGACCACGGCGTTTATGAAGCTGAAGGAATATGTGGATGTGCTGATTCCCAGAGGCGGCGCCGGGTTAATCCGGTCGGTAGTGGAAAACAGTACCATCCCCGTGATCGAGACGGGAACCGGGAACTGTCATATTTACATTGACGAGACTGCTGATCTGGAGAAGGCAGTTCCCATTGTGATCAATGCAAAGACCCAGCGGATCGGCGTATGCAACGCTTGCGAATCCCTGCTTGTCCACAGAAAAATCGCCGACCGGATCCTTCCCGCTCTGGGGAAAGCGCTTTTGGAAAAACAGGTGGAAATCCGCGGCGATGAAACCGTCCGGGCACAGATCCCACAGGCACATACCGTTACCGAGGAAGATTATGGGAAAGAGTATCTTGATCTGATCCTCTCCGTAAAAACAGTGGACTCTCTTGAAGAGGCGATCGCTCATATCAACAAATACAACACGGGCCATTCCGACGCGATCCTGACACAGGATCAGGAAAATGCGCGAAAGTTTTTGCGGGAGGTGGATGCGGCCTGTGTGTATGTGAACGCTTCCACCCGTTTTACGGACGGCTTTGAGTTTGGTTTTGGCGCGGAGATCGGCATCAGTACCCAGAAGCTCCATGCGAGAGGGCCTATGGGCTTAAAGGAACTGACCTCATACAAATATCAGATTACCGGGGACGGACAGGTGAGAACGTAATTTGTATGTTTTTTTGCAATTTTTGTATATTTTTAGCTTTCAAATTTTTTCTGTTTATGTTATAATGAAAAACACCATTTGACTGCTGTCGCAAAGACTCGGGGAAGCGGTTGAATCCAACGGTTTTCGGCTGTTTTATCTGCCAAAAATCGTAGGGGGGGTAAAATTCAGATACTGAAGGGATAGGAGAAGGGAAAATGAAACAACAGAAAAAATTAGGTATTATGGCACAACTGGTGATGCTTTGTGTGCTTCCTATGGTTATCATGGTTGCCTGTATTACTGTCTATGCCATAAACACAATGAGAGCTATGGTGCATGACACCACCATGGAAGGGCTTCAAAATCTTTGCCAGAGCGTATTTGCTGCTTATGACGCACTGGATTCCGGCGCTTACCGGATGGAGGGAGATATACTTTTTAAGGGTGACTACAATATTTCGGAAAACGGGGATATCATTGACAGTTTCGTGGAGGGAAGTACAGCGGATGTGACGATTTTCTACGGCGATACCAGACGGGCGACTTCTCTGCGTGATAAAGATACCGGAGAGCGTATTCTCGGAACGAAGGCTTCCGATGCGGTGATCCAGACCGTTTTAAAGGAAAAGAAAACCTACGAGACAGACAACGTTACCATCAATGGCGAGACTTATTATGCGTTCTATATGCCGGCGCTTGATGCCAGCGGAAACTGTGTGGGTATGGTGTTTGCCGGACAGCCCGCTGCTGAGGCTACGGCCAGAATCAATCAGAGCTCTCTCATGATTCTGGGGATCGCTATTTTAATTCTTATTATCGCGCTGATTGTCTGCGTGAAGATCGCAAGCACCATTGCAAAAGTGGTGGTACAGACGGAAGGCCTGCTTTCTTCCCTGGCGGAAGGCGATCTGAACCTGACCGTAAACGAAAGAATTTTGAAAAGAACCGATGAGATCGGTAAAATGGGACATGCCGTTCAGTGTCTGTTAGAGGAGCTGCAGAATATCATCGGCGATATCAAGAAAAATACCGAAACCCTGAAAAAGCAGGGCAACGATCTGGAATCCATGGCCTCTCAGACTTCTTCTACAGCTGATGAGATCAGCAGTGCCGTTGAGGATGTGTCCAAGGGCGCCGTATCCATGGCGGAGGAGATTGAGAACGCTACCGGACAGGTTGCCAGAATGGGCGCTATTATCGAGAAGATCGTGTCCAGCGTTTCTGAGTTGAACGCTCTCTCCGACCAGATGCATGTAGCGGATGTGGAATCTGCCGCAATTATCAATGAACTGAGCGAATCCAATGACAAGACCACGGATGCGATCAGGAAAATCGAAGAGTCTGTGCGCACCACGAACGAGTCCGTAACCCGGATTCAGGAAGCAGTCAACCTGATTGCATCCATTGCCAGCGAGACAAGTCTGCTTGCTCTGAATGCGAGTATTGAGGCGGCGAGAGCCGGTGAAGCGGGCAGAGGCTTTGCGGTTGTGGCTACGCAGATTTCCAAGCTCTCCGAGGATTCTGCACAGTCTACAAAGACCATTGAGGAAATTATCCATCAGTTGACAGTGGATTCCGAGGCTTCCGTTCAGATTATGAAGGAAGTAAATGAAACTATCGGTGAACAGCAGCAGAAGTTGATACAGACCAAGGAGAAATTTGGCGATGTGAGCAACGGCATCGAGAACTCCAGAAAAGAATCTAACATGATCAGTGATCAGGCGCAGGATTGTGACAGCGAGAGAGCAAGGATTGTGGATGTAATCCAGAATCTGTCTGCAGTATCACAGCAGAATGCTGCATCCACGCAGCAGACGAATGCCTCTATGGAAGAGTTGAACGCTACGATCAATCTGTTGGCGGAGGCTGCCGGCGAATTGAAGGAGATGGCGCTGAAACTGGAGGAGGACGTGGAGTTCTTCAAGATTTAATGGACTTCTATGATTTGACCAAATTAGTCAGAGAAAAGGAAAGGGAGATCTGTTTCAGGTCTCCCTTTTTATATTGACAAAACGGTGTTTATATATTAAAATATGAACAATTAAACATATATTAAGTCAAACTGGGAATGGAGGATGGTTGTGGAAGAAGCATATACGGAAAAAGCAATATTCGATCTGGCGGAGCTTTTTAAAATATTCGGGGATTCCACCCGCATCAGAATTTTGTATGCCATGCTGGATACGGAGCTTTGTGTCAACGATATAGCCGGGTGTCTGCAGATGAGCCAGTCCTCAGTCAGCCACCAGCTTCGGATTTTGAAAACCGCGAAACTGGTGAAGAGCCGGAGAGAGGGAAAGTCGGTTTTTTACTCTCTGGACGACGAGCATGTACGCTCTATTCTCAGTATGGGTATGGATCACATCATGGAAGGAGAAGGAAAATGACAAAGACGTATCAGATTGAAGTGGATTGCGCAAACTGTGCGGAGAAGATGCAGGAAGCAGCCAGAAAAACAGAAGGTGTCGTGGAAGCGACGGTGAGCTTTATGACACAGAAAATGAAGGTGGAATTTGCGCAGGGGGCGGATGAAAAGAATGTGATGAAAGCGGTTTTGAAGGCTTGCAGGAAGGTTGAGCCCGACTGTGAAATTACACTGTAACGGCTGATAAGAAAAGGTTGACGAAAAGGACAGAAATCATTACTATGTTTAAATAGAGGTTTTATGAATTTTTTACATTCGGAGGATATCAGTTTTGACAAAATACAAAATGACCGGTTTCTGCCTTCTCCTTGCTCTTTTTCTTACTGCCTGCGGACAGGATGAGGCGCTGACTGCCTATCAGGAAGATATGAACACTTTCTTTGAACGGGCGGCTGAGTATAATGACAAGATGAATGCCATTGATCAGGATTCTGATACAAAGGTGACCGAACTTTTGGGGTATCTGGATGCTTTTGCGGAGGATATCGAGTGGATGGCGGGCCTTGAAGTGCCGGATCAGTTTTCGGCGGTGGAAAGTCTTGCGGATGAAGCGGATGAAAATATGAAGGAAGCCGTGTCTCTTTTTCACACCGCATATGAAGGGGAATCCTTTGACGAGCCCTCCTATGAGGCAGCGCTCGAATATTATGACAGAACCAACGTGCGCCTCCAGCATATTATAACGATCCTGCATGGCGAGATCCCGGAGGGGGAGGGTGTCACCTATACGGAGGAGAACGCGCTTCTGGGCGGCGGGTATCTTAACAAGGATGACGAGGAGGAGACACCGGATACAGAGGATACAGGGATAGAAGACACAGACGCGGAAGGCGGGGAGGAAGTGCCGGAGGATAATTTTGACACGGACGACACGGTTTTCTATGTTGATCCTTCGGAAGCGGGGGAAGAATAAATGAACAGACAGGAATTTCAGGCGTTAATCAAGGATGCCCCCATCTTTCTGGACGGCGCGACAGGCTCTAATCTGCAAAGGAGAGGGATGCCTGCGGGCGTATGTCCGGAGCAGTGGATTTTGGAACACAGGGAGATCATGATCGCACTGCAAAGAGAGTTTGTGGATGCCGGCAGTCAGATTGTCTATGCGCCAACCTTTACGGCCAATCGGATCAAGCTGAGAGAATACGGGCTGGAAGGACAGATCGCGCAGATGAACCGCGATCTTGTGGCGCTCTCTAAGGAGGCTGTGGGGGAAAAAGCCTTTGTCGCAGGCGATCTGACCATGACAGGAGAACAGCTCGCCCCGGTGGGAAAGCTTGATTTTGAGGAATTGGTTGCCGTTTATAAAGAGCAGATTGGTTATCTGGCAGAGGCGGGAGTGGATCTCTTAGTGATAGAGACCATGATGAGTTTGCAGGAGACCAGGGCGGCTGTGATTGCCGCGAAGGAAGTCTGTGATCTCGCGGTGATGGCTACGCTCACTTTTGAGGCGGACGGGAGGACACTCTTTGGCACCGATGCGGTGACGGCAGCGATCGTGCTGGAGAGTCTCGGCGTGGCGGCTGTGGGCACGAACTGCTCCACCGGGCCTGATAAGATGGTAGAGACAGTGCAGCGCATGGCGGAAGTGACTGCGATTCCCATTATTGCCAAGCCAAACGCAGGTCTTCCGTCTCTGGACGCGGAGGGAAACACGGTTTACGATATGGAGGCGGAGGAGTTTGGCCGCCATATGCGGGAACTTGTTCTGGCGGGCGCTTCCGTGGTCGGCGGCTGCTGCGGTACGGCCCCGGATTATATCAGGGCTTTAAAAAACGCTGTGGGAGATATGCCGCCTGCAGCACGAAAGAAGCCTGTGAAACGTTTTTTGACCAGCGAGCGGCGGACGCTCTCATTTGGTTTAGAGGATCCTTTTATCATTGTCGGCGAGCGTATCAACCCCACAGGGAAAAAAAAGCTGCAGGCAGCGTTAAAAGAAGGCTCCATGGAGCTTGTGACAGAGTTTGCCGAGTCGCAGGAGGCCTGCGGTGCGGGAGTGCTTGACGTGAATATGGGCATGAGCGGCATTGACGAGAAGGCGATGATGCTAAAAGCGGTCGAAACCGTAAGCAGTGTCACAAGCCTTCCCCTTTCCATTGATTCCAGCCACGTGGATGTTTTGGAGGCGGCGCTTCGCAGATATCCGGGCCGTGCGCTGATCAATTCCATTTCCTACGAAAAGGAAAAGGTGGACTCCCTGCTTCCCATCGCGAAAAAGTATGGGGCCATGTTTATTTTACTGCCCTTATCTGACGAGGGGCTGCCGAAGGATCTGAACGAAAAAATAAGCATCATAGAAGCGGTAGAGGAGCGGGCCTATACCCTTGGACTGACAAAAGAGGATATTGTGGTGGACGGCCTGGTGGCCACTGTGGGCGCAAATAAAAACGCCGCCATAGAGACGCTTGAAACGATCCGTTACTGTAAAGGGAAAGGGCTTGCGACCATCTGCGGCCTTTCCAATATTTCCTTTGGCCTGCCGGAGAGAAGTTTTGTAAACGCCACTTTTCTCACCATGGCGATCCGCGAGGGGCTTACCATGGCTATCGCCAATCCCTCCCAGGAGCTTCTGATGAGCTGTGCTTTTGCCTCTGATCTGCTCTTAAATAAAGAAAGTGCGGACATCCGTTATATTCAGCTCATGGATGCGGTGAGAGAAAAGCGTGAGGCGCTTTCAGAGACGGCAAAAAAAGAGACGGGCATCCGTTTGAACCAGCCGGTGAAGGAGACGGCGGCTCTGACCCCCGCGGACAGGCTTCGCGCGGACGTTTTAAAGGGCAACCGTGACAGTATTGTAGAAGATACGAAAAAGGCGCTTGATCAGGGCCTGGAAGCAAAGGCTCTTTTGGATGAGATCCTTCTTCCTGCCATAAACGAAGTGGGGGAACTGTTTGATAAAGGCAAGTATTTCCTGCCCCAGTTGATTGCCAGCGCGGAGGCGATGAAGGCGTCTATCGAATATATGGAGCCCATTCTGTTACAGGAAAACACCGGGGAAAATATGCCGACCGTGGTGATCGCCACGGTGGAGGGAGATATTCACGACATTGGGAAAAATCTGGTGGCGTTGATGTTAAAAAATTACGGCTTTCATGTGATTGATCTTGGCAAGGATGTGCCGAAGGAAAGGATCATCGAGGCGGCGAGGGAACACAACGCGCAGGTGATCGCGCTCTCCGCGCTGATGACAACCACCATGCAGCAGATGCGTCATGTGATCGACTACGCGAAAAAACAACAGGTGGACGCCAAGATTATCGTGGGCGGCGCGGTGATCACGCAGGAGTATGCGGACGAGATCGGTGCGGACGGCTACTCCAAGGACGCGGCGGAGGCCGTGAAACTGACAAAGAGAATCTTACAAATAGAAGAGTAGAGAGGATAGATTATGATAGGTGCAGATGCAATTGTAAAATGTCTGGAGGCGGAGGGCGTCGACTATGTGTTCGGCTATCCGGGTGTGGCGATATGCCCCTTCTATAACAGTATCCTGGAATCCGATATCCAAACGATTCTGATTCGCACGGAACAGAATGCGGCCCACGCGGCCAGCGGCCTTGCGAGGGTTTCCGGAAAGGTCGGCGTGTGTGCGGTGACTTCCGGCCCCGGCGCCACCAACCTGATCACGGGCATTGCCACCGCCTTTGCGGACAGCATTCCGCTTGTATGTATTACCGGGCAGGTAAACAGCGAACTGCTTGGCTCCGATGTGTTTCAGGAGGCGGATATCACCGGTGCGGTGGAGTCTTTTGTCAAATACAGCTATCTGGTGAAGGATGCGGCGGATATCCCGCAGATTTTCAAGGAGGCTTTTCATCTGGCGTCCACAGGCCGCAAAGGGCCGGTGCTCATTGATATACCCATCGACGTGCAGAATGCGCCCGTCGGAAAATTCAAATACCCGGACGAGGTGAACATGCGCACCTACAAACCAACGGTGAAGGGAAACATGGCCCAGATCAAGAAGGTCGTGAAGGAGCTTGACAGGGCAAAACGTCCCCTTATCTGCGCCGGAGGCGGCGTGCTCTTAAGTCAGGCGGAGGGAGATCTTCGCGCTTTCGCCGAGAAGCATCAGATTCCGGTGGTTTCTACCATGATGGGAATCGGCGCCATGCCAACCGAACATCCCATGTACTATGGCATGGTGGGAAATAACGGAAAGCCTTATGCCAACCGCGCTATGAACGAATCTGACCTGCTGCTCATGGTGGGCGCGCGGGTGGCTGACAGGGCGGTCAACCAGCCGGATTTGATTACGGAGAACAAAGTGCTCGTCCACATTGATGTGGATCCCGCGGAGATCGGTAAAAACGTGGGGCCTGCGATTCCTCTGGTGGGAGACGCGAAACATATTTTTGAGGATGTGGAGACGGAGGAATTTTCCTGCGATCATGGAGAGTGGATCCGGACGCTTGACACTTACCGCGACACCATGCAGCCTGTGCGCAGGCCCAATCCTGCCTATGTGGATCCGGCGGCCTTTATCACACAGCTTTCCCATGCCATGGAGGAGGACGCAGTCTATGTGGCGGATGTGGGACAGAACCAGATCTGGTCATGCGGGTATCATATCGTAAAGAAAGGACGGTTCCTTACAACCGGCGGCATGGGCACTATGGGATATTCCATTCCGGCGGCGATGGGAGCAAAGCTTGCTGACAGAAAGCGGCAGGTGGTGGCAGTCTGCGGGGACGGTTCTTTCCAGATGTCCATGATGGAACTTGCCACCATGCGGCAGTTTGACATACCCGTCAAGATCATCGTATTGAAAAACAATTATCTTGGCATGGTGCGGCAATACCAGCATTACACCTACAAGGACAATTACTCTGTGGTAGATCTGTCGGGAAGCCCGGATCTTTCTAAGCTCTCGGCGGCTTACGGCCTGCGGTTTATGAGACAGACCGACATGGAGGGCGTGGAGGAGACAATTCGTGCCTTTTTGGAGAAGGATGAGTCGGTGCTTTTGGAGTGCCTGATTGATCCCATGGATCTCGTATAAAGGAGGATAACGTGAAAAAAATATATTCCGTATTGGTAGAAAACAGATCAGGTGTGCTGTGCAAGGTAGCAGGCCTGTTTTCCAGAAGGTGTTTTAATATTGAATCCCTGGCGGTGGGCGAGACGGAGGATGCCACCGTATCCCGCATGACTGTGGTGAGCAACGGAGACGAGCGGACAATCGAGCAGATCGAGAAGCAGCTCAACAAAAAGATCGACGTGATCAAGGTAAAGACCTTTGACGAGCCGGTGAGCGTGAGCCGTGAACTGATGCTGATGAAAGTAAAATATAACAAGAATAACAGGCGGGATATCATGGAGACCTGCGATATCATGCATGCGGATATCGTGGATATGTCAAAGAATATGTTTATCATCCAAATCTGTGACGTGCCGGAGCGGATCCGGCTTTTTATCAGCATGATGAAGGGCGTGAGCATCGTGGAACTTGCCCGCACGGGAACGCTTGCGCTGCAAAAATGTTTAGAGGCGGAAGAACAGTAGGGATAGGAACGCCATTTCCTGACGATGCAGTTGACTTTTTCCCCTTAAGTTGCTACAATTATTGACAGTGTTTATGCCGAAGAGTTACGGTAAGAAAGGTGTGATTGCATGCAGAAAAAGGTTTTTCAGTTGTTGGTTGATAATACGTCCGGTGTTCTGAGCCGTATTGCAGGCCTGTTTTCCAGACGCGGTTACAACATTGACAGCATTACCGCCGGTGTGACGGCGGATCCGCGTTATACCCGCATCACCATCGTCACCTCCGGGGATGACGAGATTCTGGAGCAGATTGAGAAGCAGGTGGCAAAGCTTGTGGATGTGAGGGATATCAAGGAATTGAAACCCGGTGAGAGCGTGTACAGGGAGCTTGCGCTGATCAAGGTCAGAGTGCAGTCCGCCAGAGACCGTATTGATATTTTTGCGGTAGCAAACGCGTACCGTGCGGATCCTGTTGATGTATCCCCCGGAAGCATCACCATCGAACTGATCGGCGATCAGGATAAGATTGACGCTTTTCTCGCCGTTCTGGACGGCTATGAGATTCTGGAGCTTGCCCGCACCGGCATTGCAGGACTCAGCCGCGGTATTGAGAATGTTACCTACCTCTAGTTAGCTCAAGGGGAAACCCTTTCAGTTATATAGTACAAGTTGTTTACAAATCAATTTTTAGATGGAGGAAATGAAAAATGGCAAAAATTTTCTATCAGGAAGACTGTAATTTATCCCTTTTGGATGGCAAGACAATCGCAGTCATCGGCTACGGCAGTCAGGGACATGCACATGCCCTGAACGCGAAGGAGTCAGGCTGCCACGTGATTATCGGCCTCTATGAGGGTTCCAAGTCCTGGGCAAAGGCTGAAGCACAGGGTTTCGAGGTATATACGGCGGCTGAGGCTGCCAAGAAGGCAGATATTATCATGATTCTCATCAACGATGAGCTGCAGGCGGCTATGTACAAGAAGGACATTGAGCCGAACCTGGAAGCGGGTAACATGCTGATGTTTGCGCACGGTTTTAACATTCACTTCGGCTGTATCGTACCGCCCAAGGATGTGGATGTGACCATGATCGCACCCAAGGGTCCCGGACACACCGTAAGAAGCGAGTATCAGGCGGGCAAAGGCGTTCCCTGTCTGGTTGCTGTTCATCAGGATGCGACCGGCAAGGCGCAGGATATAGCCCTTGCATACGCACTGGCAATCGGCGGCGCAAGAGCAGGCGTTCTGGAAACCACTTTCAGAACTGAGACCGAGACCGACCTCTTCGGCGAGCAGGCAGTTCTCTGCGGCGGCGTGTGCGCACTGATGCAGGCAGGCTTTGAGACTCTGGTTGAGGCTGGTTACGATCCGAGAAACGCATACTTCGAGTGTATCCATGAGATGAAGCTGATCGTTGACCTGATCTATCAGTCCGGTTTTGCCGGCATGAGATATTCCATCTCCAATACCGCTGAGTATGGCGATTACATCACAGGCCCTAAGATCATCACCGAAGAGACAAAGAAGACGATGAAGAAGATTCTCTCCGACATTCAGGACGGTACTTTTGCAAAAGACTTCCTGCTTGACATGTCTTCCGCGGGCGGCCAGGTACACTTCAAGGCGATGCGCAAGCTGGCTTCCGAGCATCCTTCCGAGGTTGTGGGTGAAGAGGTCAGAAAGCTGTATAGCTGGAACGGCGAGGACAAGCTGATCAATAACTAATAACCGATAGGTCAGATCATTTGAAATAAGCATATAAAAGGGCATTCTGCCGAGAGATCGGTGGGATGCCTTTTTTAGAAATTATTAAGAACTGATTGCGGTTTCTGTTAAGATTGTTCGGTTATGATAGAGCAGTGCAATAAATTTATGAGGGGACTTCAAAATGGAAAAAGAGACATATCATATTCTGATTGTTGAGGATGACAAGGATATCAGGGAGGGTATAGAAATCTATCTGAAAAATCAGGGCTACACGGTTTTTCAGGCCGCCGACGGGATAGAGGGGCTTGCCGTCATGAAAAAAGAGACCATCCATCTTGCCATTGTGGATGTGATGATGCCGAGAATGGACGGGATCAGCATGGTGATGCGGATGCGGGAGTTAAACTATGAATTTCCGGTGATTATGCTCTCCGCCAAATCCGAGGAAGTGGACAAGATTATGGGGCTCAATATGGGCGCGGACGACTATGTGACGAAGCCTTTCACAACCATGGAACTTCTCGCCAGAGTCAACTCCCATCTGAGGCGTTACGGACGTTATCTGGAGATAAGGGACGGCCAGAGCAGGGATACGGAGAAGGAGAAAGTCTACACAGCCGGCGGTCTGGAGGTGCATGAGGATACGGTGGAGGTGTTTCTGGACGGAAATCCCGTGAAACTCACGCCGACGGAGTTTAAAATCCTCCTGCTTCTGATTAAGAGTCCGGGACGGGTGTTCTCGGCGGAGGAGATTTACGAGAGGGTCTGGAACGAGCAGGCGATCAACACAGATACTATTATGGTACATGTCAGAAAAATCCGGGAAAAGATTGAGATCAATCCGCGGGAGCCAAAATATTTGAAGGTGGTGTGGGGCGTTGGGTATAAAATCGAAAAGCAGTGACGTAAAAGGCAAAAGAAGAATGGCGCCTGGCTATTTTGCGGCATTTGCCTTAATTTTTGCGGCTTCTGTGACCTTTCTGTCGCAGTATCCGAATTTTAAGGCGCGGGTGAGCGTTGATGATCCGGATATTTTGTCTGGCAGCGAGTTTACCCATGAAATCTATCAGGCAAACATGGTGCTCTACAAGCAGGTGAGGGAGAGCGCTGCCGGAAAAACGATTTACTATCGCGATGTCTATCTGACGGCGGAGGAAAAACCAGCGGAAAATTTTGACGAGTACTATGATTTTGAAAAAGATACGCCCCTTACTTATGCGGGAGAGTATCTGGACAGTCTGATGGATGATTGGCACGCGTCTTTTGAAACCGGTCTTGCCGCACAGTTGGATTACGAGATTGTGGATCACGAAAGCGAAAAGTTTGTTGCCAATACCGAACGTGATCTGTTGCAGCTTGGCACAAAAGAGGTGGACAGCGAACTAAAGACATATTATCCTTACTATATTAAACTCAACTTTGACGAGGAGGGAAGGCTTGCCCATGTGTGGGCGAAGGGCGAGAATGTGGATGCGCTGATCACGAAAGTACAAAACGTGATGAGAAGCCGCTACCTGGAGCGGAGCCTTTATGAAAATTTGTCCTACAGCGCTTACGCAGATGTGGATTGGGAGGATGATATTTATTATAGCAGCGGCGGTTACGATGTGGAACAGATGCGCCTTACTGTGGCAAATACCCCCCGCAATTGTACGATCTGCTATGCTTTGACAGGGGAACAGCTTGCGGAAGTGAAAGCCTCCTCCCGCGTTTTTCTCTCCATGCAGTCTGTGGGAAATTATGATAACATCGGCGTGCAGGAGCTTTTTCGCGCCATTCTTCTGGTGCTCGGAATGGCAGCGCTGATTCTGCCTTTTTGGAAAAATTATCATCTGCATGAGCAGCTTTCCCTGCCGCTCCATATAGAGACGATTGCCGTACTGCTTTTCTGCGGTTTCGGCGTGTTTGGCGCATTGTCCGCAAGCCTTGTCATGTACAGCATATCAGACCGGTGGGATTATAGTTTCGCATACATGTTGCGCTCCGTTTTGCCCGGACTCTCCGGGGCGGAGGCACAGGGAATCGTTACGGCGGGAAATTTTCTTCTTTTGATGTTGGTCTTTTCCCTGTGGTTTTTCCTTGTGACAATTCTCGGGCAGGCATATGTGACGGGCATAAGAACCTATTTTAAGAGAAGGTGTCTTTGCTACCGGCTGTTTCGGTATATACGTCTTTTTTTCCGCAGGAAAAGGGCAAAAATAAACCGGGATTTTGAGCATATGGATCTGGAGCAGGATATGAACATGCCGCTTTTGAAACTGCTTGCGGTCAATTATCTGATTCTGGTTTTGATCAGTGTATTTTGGATTCTGGCGCTTTTTCCGCTGGCGCTATACTCAATTTGGCTCTACTTTTTCCTGAGAAAACGCATCCATATTGTGCAGGAAAAGTACGCCCTTCTGCTGGATGCCACCCGTTCCCTTTCGGACGGCAATCTACAGACAGCGTTTACGGGAGACTGGGGGATGTTTACGTCCTTCCAAGAGGAACTTTCAGAGATTCAGACCGGCTTCTCCAGGGCGGTGGAGGAGGAGGTCAAGAGCCAGCGGATGCGCACGGAGTTAATCACCAACGTCTCCCACGATCTGAAGACACCCCTCACGGCGATCATTACTTATATTGACCTTTTGCAGGAGGAGGGCGTGACACAACAGCAGCGGAAGGAATATCTGGCAGTGTTGGAACGAAAATCCCTTCGCCTGAAAGCGCTGATCGAAGATCTCTTTGAGGTGAGCAAGGCAAGCAGCGGTAATGTGACTTTTCACACAGAAAAGGTAGATATCTGCAACCTGGTGAGGCAGGTGTATCTGGAGTACGAGGATAAGGCCAAAGAGGCGGATCTGGTTTTCCGCTTCGCGATTCCGGAAAAAAAGCTGTTCCTCATGCTGGACGGGGAAAAGACCAGCAGGGTCTTTGACAATCTCTACAGTAATATCATCAAGTACGCCATGCCGCACACGCGTGTCTATGTGACCATGACGGAGCAGGGGGACGAGGTGGCTGTTGAGTTGAAAAATATCTCCGGTTTGGAACTGAATGTGCCGCCGGAGAGCCTGACAGACCGTTTCGTCCGTGGCGACAGCGCAAGGAGCACCGAGGGAAGCGGGCTGGGACTGGCCATCGCCAGAAGCTTTGTGGAACTGCAGGGCGGCAGGATGGAAATTTCGGTGGACGGGGATTTGTTTAAAGTCATTCTTCGTTTTGAGTAACTGCTTCCTTTTATTTTATAGGAAAAAGATTGAATTTTAGAAAAAGACATATTATAATGCATGTTTGGAATATACTGTATGGTGCAAAATATTCTGCACCGTTGTTCCGATGAATGACTGTGTGAACGGAAAATTGTTTTTTGCACAGAAAAGAGGGAAAGTGTGAACAGAAAAGAAACTTCGAAACATGCAGTAGAAAAAGTAGTTTTAGCTTTACGTGTCATCATGATACCGGCGCTTTTATTATGCAGCCGCGCTACACTTATGGATGTACAGGCAGTTTGCGAGGCGCCGGCACAGACGGAGAACATAACGGAAGAAGCACAGCCGGAAATCCAACCGGAAGAGGTTTCGCCGACACCGGAAGAGAGTGTCGTGGAAGAGGCACCGGCGCAGACGGAGGGCACGGCGGAAGATGTGCAGACGCCGACAGAGAACGTGGCAGAAGAAGCACAGGTACAGGCAGAAGAGACAGAGAACGTAACAGAACCCCTGTCGGTTACCATGGTGGGCGATTCTGTCATGCTGGGAGCCTCCCCGTCGATTCTGGGAATGCTGCCGGATTGCGTGATTGATGCGAAAGTATCCAGACAGGTGATTCAGGCTGACAGTGTCCTTGATACCCTGGAACAGCAGAATGCATTAAGGCAGACGGTCGTCATTGCACTTGGGACAAACGGTCCGTTCAGCGTGGCGAAGGGGCAGGAGCTGATCGACCGGTTAGGGAGCGGCAGGACAATTTATTGGGTCACCGCTTACGGAAGGGATCTTCGCTGGCAGGAAGATTCCAATGCGACCATCCGTCAGCTCGCCGAAACGAATGAGAACGTTCATATCATCGACTGGGCTCAGGCGGCTTCCGGGCACGCGGAATGGCTCTGCTCGGACGGCATTCACCTAAATGCCGCAGGGCGTGACGCCTATGCCGGGATTATTTTGGGAGGGCTTTCGCGATAACCTGAATTATGATATAATGTACGCGATGGCAATGAGCAGTGCGTGGACAGGGGATAAGCAAAGAGTGTGCACTGCTGAAAGCGCGAGTTTGCGAGTTTACTTAAAACTGAGGAGGAAACACCAATATGGGAATGACAATGACGCAGAAAATTCTGGCGGCGCATGCCGGTTTGGATAAGGTGGAGGCAGGACAGCTCATAGAGGCCGATCTGGATCTGGTGCTCGGCAATGATATCACAAGCCCCGTGGCGATTCATGAGATGGAAAAAATGAAGGTGGACGGCGTGTTTGATAAGGACAAGATCGCCCTGGTGCCGGATCATTTTGTCCCTAATAAGGATATCAAGTCTGCGGAGCACTGCAAATGTGTCCGCGAATTTGCAAGGAGAAATGAGATCACCAACTATTTCGAGGTGGGACAGATGGGAATCGAGCACGCCCTTCTGCCGGAGCAGGGCTTGACGGTGGCGGGCGATGTCATTATCGGCGCAGACTCCCACACCTGTACTTACGGTGCGCTTGGCGCTTTCTCCACGGGCGTTGGCAGCACGGATATGGCGGCAGGTATGGCAACGGGAAAAGCATGGTTTAAAGTGCCTTCCGCCATCAGGTTCAACCTGACGGGCAAGCCTGCTGAGTGGGTCAGCGGCAAGGATGTGATTCTGCACATCATCGGCATGATCGGTGTGGACGGCGCGCTCTATAAATCCATGGAATTTGTGGGGGACGGTATTAAAAACCTGTCCATGGACGACCGTTTCACCATCGCCAATATGGCAATTGAGGCAGGCGGCAAGAACGGCATTTTCCCGGTGGACGAGCTTGCAGTTGCTTACATGAAGGAACATTCCAAGAGAACTTATACCATATATGAGGCGGATGCGGACGCGGTGTACGACGAGGAGTACACGATTGATCTCTCGGCGCTCCGGCCTACGGTCGCTTTTCCGCATCTGCCGGAGAACACGAAGACCATTGATGAGATAAAAGAAGACATTGCCATTGACCAGGTGGTGATCGGTTCCTGCACCAACGGAAGGCTGGACGATCTGCGGATCGCAGCAAAGGTATTAAAAGGAAGGCATGTGGCGGATGGTATGCGCTGTATCGTCATTCCCGCCACACAGGCGATCTACCTACAGGCCATGGAAGAAGGGCTTCTCAAAACCTTTATTGAAGCCGGCGCGATTGTGAGCACGCCGACCTGCGGGCCTTGTCTTGGCGGTTATATGGGCATTCTCGCGGAGGGAGAGCGCTGTGTATCCACCACAAACCGCAATTTTGTGGGGCGGATGGGACATGTAAATTCGGAAATTTATCTGGCAAGCCCTGCTGTGGCGGCGGCAAGCGCGGTGACAGGGAAGATTTCCTGCCCCTGCCAGCTTGCGCGAAAGTAATGGATCGAGGGTTTTTGAGTGGCACTGTAAACGACATAATGGAAAGGGAAGGAATGATAAATATGCAATCAGCAAAAGGAACGGTTTTTAAATACGGTGACAATGTAGATACGGATGTGATTATCCCTGCGCGCTATCTCAATTCTTCCGATCCTGCGGAACTGGCGCAGCACTGCATGGAGGATATAGATAAAACGTTTATTGATAAGGTGCAGAAGGGCGATATTATCGTGGCAACAAAGAACTTTGGCTGCGGTTCTTCCAGAGAGCACGCACCTCTCGCCATCAAGGCGGCGGGCGTAAGCTGTGTGATCGCAGAGACTTTTGCCAGAATCTTTTACCGCAACGCGATCAATATCGGTCTTCCCATCGTGGAGTGCCCGGAAGCGGCCGCAGCGATTCAGGCGGGAGATACCGTGGAAGTGGATTTCGATTCCGGCGTGATTACAGATGTCACCAGGGGCACGACCTATCAGGGTCAGGCATTCCCGGAGTTCATGCAGAAAATTATTGATGCGGAAGGTTTGGTTAATTACATCAATCAAAAATAACAGGGTGGTAGTATGATTTACAGAGTCGGCGACGGCGACAATCCCGCCTATGACTACAGTAGTCAATTAACGCCTGCCAAGAATACCGAAAGTCAGGAAAAATTCAGTCTTGACCGGCAGAAAGAACAGGCTGTTCCGGATAAGAAAGCGGAAAAAGGCGAGGATAAAAAACTTCATGAGAAACCCGGCGTCGATATGAAAAAGCAGGGCGTCAGACTGGAACTGTCCGGCATGAGCGTGAATGAGCGCGGGCAGGAAAAGGAAATGGCTCAAAAAGCCGGAGAAAAACATGGACAGTCAGGCTCCATGTTTGCGTTTTTAAAGAGTCTGCTACAATCGGTGAAAGATTTTCTCTATCGGATTTGGAATGAATCGCCGGAGGAGACGGTTATTTCCGAGGATGTGACGCCGGAGGAAGCGGAGCGTTACACGCAGGAGTATTACAGGCTTAAAGGCATTGCGTGGAAGCCGGACAGCGTTACGCCGGAGACTGCTGGGAACGCCGACATTACGACCAGCGATGTACAGGAAGTGGATTTCAAGATACGGGAAGCTGAGAGGGATGAAAAAATCCGCAAACAGCTTCGCTCCGGAAATCTGGAGCAGGTAATCAGTCTGCTTACGGATGACGGCAAACGATCGGTTGCCAAAAATTCTACGCTTTTAACTTACTATGACAAGAGCGGAAAACTGACGCAGTTAAACGCCTCTGACAGGGAGCGGATTTTACATGGAGACCGCAATGTGCGGAAGTTGTGATATGGAAGAAATGACGGAGAATGCGGAGCATTCTCTGGACTGAGCGCTTTATGCTCAGCCGATTATAATACAACGGCATTCTTGCCATTTCTTTTACCACAGTAGAGGTTGTAGTCGGCACGGGTAATCGTGTCCTCCACAGCCTCGTTATTATTATGGAGCGCGATGCCAAGCGTGAGAGAACAGTGAATCCACTTTTCATTCAAATCAAACACACGGTTCGCCACATTCCTGCGAATGTTTTCCGCAACGCGGAAGGAGCTTTCCTCCGAAGCATTGTTGAGCAAAATTAAAATTTCTTCCCCGCCCCAACGGCATACATATCCCTGTCCCTTCACCTGATCGGTGGTGATGCCCGCGACTCCTTTTAAAACCACATCTCCGAAATCATGTCCGTAAGTGTCATTTACTTTCTTAAAATCATCAATATCACACATAATCAAAGCAAAATTGGAATCGGTCTCCACCGCCTGAGAAAGAAAAATATCCATGCTTCTGCGGTTGTAGAGTCCTGTCAGCGGATCTGTACTGGCAAGTTTATCCAGAATCGCATTCTGGTGTTTGAGCTGATTGCTGGAAAGTCTGATCTCAAAAATGAAAACCAGCGAAAAGATAATCAAAAAAGCAAAGGCGCAAAACGAGTTAAATACATAGAGTGCAAGCTCAAGAACAATGTTGTCCAAAATGACGACAGGTTCGCCGAAGAAGGAGATAAACTTGCAGGCAAGAAAGGCACCCGCAGCAAAAATAGCGGAGATCGTAGCGATGGTAAATTTGTGTCTTTTGATCTCCAGCGTATAACAGATATAAAAACCGACCGGTATAATGGCGATAATGTACTGGGCAAATCCGAATTGCCAGCCAAGGCAGATCGAGGCCGCAAAGGAATGTAAAAGAACCTCCATATAGGTGATAAAATAGATCGCCAGATAGTGCTCGCGTTCACCCCACATCAGCCAGAAACAGAACGTATAGGTGAGGACGCTGAAAATATTAAAATAAAACAGAGGCATGATCCGAAAAATAAAGAAAACGACAAGCAAAAACACATGCACAGACGCAATGGAGCCAATCAGGGCATGGAATTTCAGGCGGTTCGTAATCTGCATCTTGCCGCTCAGAACCTTTTTTATGTTGTTGAATCCCTTTTTCAGGCGGGTTTTCCACTGTTTCCGGTTTTTCATAATATTCCGATCTTTGTCAAAAATTTTATACAAAATTTATCTACTTTATTATACTACTAAAAAGAATATTTGTAAATCGCTATGTCGTATTTTGTGAAAACACTTGTTCGATCACACAATATCTGGTATACTGTTTGCTATGGACAAAGAAGCGTTTGAAAATGCAAAACTAAAAGTGCTGTTAAAGCAAAACGATCCCCACGGCTTTGGTACTTTGCAGGAAAAAACGGTTCATGCAGTGATGAAGCTCGCCTACGAACCGGATGAAGACTGTCATGAAGTGCCTGTGGAGGGCTATATCGCGGACATTTATAACGATGGGCATATCACAGAAATCCAGAACGGTAACTTTGGAAAGCTGCGGCCAAAGCTGTCGGCGTTTCTGCCGCTGTATCCGGTTACGGTAGTTTTTCCGATTCCTCACTTTAAATGGCTGATCTGGATGGATGAGGAGAGCGGGGAACTTTCCGAAAAACACAAGTCTCCGGTAACCGGAAACGCCTACCATGCTTTTCCGGAGCTGTATAAAATCAAGGCTTTTTTGAAGGATCCGAATCTCTCCTTTGCCTTTCCCCTCATCGACATGGATGAATACCGGCTGTTGAATGGATGGAGCCGCAATAAAAAGCGGGGATCTTCGCGCTATGACCGGATGCCCCTTTCTCTTTTCGATGAAATCCGGGTGGATCGGACGGAAGACTTCATGCAGTTTGTTCCCATTGACGTTCCGGAATCTTTTACGGTTACGGATTTTGCGAAGGCAGCGAAAATCCGCCGGGATCTGGCGGCAGAGACCGTGCCGCTCCTTATGTATCTGGGGATTCTGCGCCGGATTGGAAAAAGAGGCCGGGAATATCTGTATCAGGTGGAAGAGTGACCGGGGATGGTATGCCTGCAGCACATGATCTTGTATTTATCCTTTGCAAATTCACTAGATATATGGTAAACTTTACGCGGAGCGAAATGAGACGATGCTGCGCATTTATGAACAATGAGGAAACGATAGCTATGGCAAAAACAGATACAAACACATACGACGCCTCCAGCATTACGGTTCTGGAGGGATTGGAGGCGGTCAGAGTCAGGCCTGGCATGTACATCGGCAGTGTCTCCACCAAGGGGTTAAACCATCTGATTTACGAGATCATGGACAATGCGGTGGACGAGCATCTGGCGGGATACTGCACCACCATCCGGGTGACGCTGGAGGCGGACGGTTCGGCCACTGTGTCGGACAACGGCCGGGGCATCCCCGTAGGGATGCATGAAAAGGGCATCAGCGCGGAGCGGCTTGTGTTTACGACTCTTCACGCGGGCGGTAAATTCGATAATGACGCTTACAAGACCAGCGGCGGACTCCATGGTGTGGGTTCTTCGGTGGTCAATGCGCTGTCCACCTATCTCCATGTAACGGTGAAGACGGGCGGGCAGATTTATGAGGATCACTACGAGCGGGGCATCCCTACGCTGGAGCTGAAAGACGGCCTGCTTCCCTCCGTGGGAAAGACCAGGGAATCCGGCACCACCATCAACTTCCTGCCGGACGACACCATCTTTGACAAGACCCGTTTCAAGGAGGATGAAGTCAAGAGCCGTCTCCATGAGACCGCCTATTTAAATCCGGAACTTACCATCATATATGAGGATAAGCGGGGCGAAGAGACAGAGCATATCGAGTATCATGAGCCGGAGGGGATCGTCGGCTTTATCAAGGATATGAACAAGAGCCGTGAGGCGGTCTGCGATGTGATTTACTTTAAGGGCGAAGCGGAGGGCATCACTGTGGAGTGTGCCCTGCAGTATGTGAACGAGTTCCATGAGAATGTGCTTGGCTTTTGTAACAATATTTATAACGCCGAGGGCGGCACGCACCTGACCGGGTTTAAGACCATATTCACCAATGTGATCAACACCTATGCCAGAGGGTTAAATATCCTCAAAGATAAGGATGTCAATTTCACCGGTGCGGATGTGCGAAACGGTATGACGGCGGTTATTTCCATCAAACACCCCGATCCCCGTTTTGAGGGACAGACCAAGACCAAACTGGACAATCAGGATGCGGCGAAGGTGGTAAGCAAGGTGACCGGCGATGAGATCGTCCGTTTCTTTGACCGTAATCTGGATACCTTAAAGAGTATCATTGGCTGTGCGGAAAAAGCCGCTAAAATCAGAAAGACAGAGGAGAAGGCAAAGACCAATCTTTTAACCAAACAGAAGTTTTCCTTTGATTCTAATGGAAAACTTGCCAACTGCGAGTCAAGGGACGCCTCCAAGTGCGAGATCTTCATTGTGGAGGGCGATTCCGCGGGAGGCAGTGCAAAAACCGCCAGGAACCGTCTGTATCAGGCGATTCTGCCGATCCGCGGTAAAATTTTAAACGTGGAGAAGGCAAGCATTGACAAGGTACTGGCAAACGCGGAGATCAAAACCATGATCAATGCTTTTGGCTGTGGTTTTTCGGAAGGATATGGGAATGATTTCGATATCTCGAAGCTGCGTTACGATAAAATTATCATCATGGCCGATGCGGATGTGGACGGCGCGCACATTTCCACGCTGCTGCTCACCCTGTTTTACCGCTTTATGCCGGAGTTGATTTATGAGGGACATGTCTATATCGCCATGCCGCCCCTCTATAAGGCCATGCCGTCGAAAGGGGCGGAAGAGTACCTCTACGACGACAAGGCGTTGGATAAATACCGCAAGAAACACAAGGGGCCTTTCACCTTGCAAAGATATAAGGGACTCGGTGAGATGGATGCCGAGCAGCTCTGGGAGACCACCCTTGATCCTGACACCAGAATGTTAAAACAGGTGGAGATCGAGGACGCCCGCATGGCCAGCGAGGTGACGGAAATGCTGATGGGTACGGAGGTTCCGCCCAGGAAAGCCTTTATCTATAAAAATGCGCAGGAGGCAGAGCTGGACGTTTAGCGCTTTTTCCCAAGAAGAGAGAAACGCAGCGCGGAAGCGGGGTAAAAAATGAACGATAGAATCATCAAAACGGAATATTCCGAGGTTATGCAAAAATCCTATATCGACTACGCCATGAGCGTAATCATCGCAAGAGCCTTACCGGATGCAAGGGACGGCTTAAAACCGGTGCAGCGGCGGACGCTCTACGATATGTATGAGCTTGGCATCCGCTATGACAGGCCCTACCGGAAATCGGCGCGTATCGTCGGCGATACGATGGGTAAATACCATCCCCACGGCGACAGTTCCATCTATGAAGCGCTGGTGGTCATGTCCCAGGATTTTAAGAAGGGACTGCCGTTAGTAGACGGCCACGGCAACTTCGGCAATATCGAGGGGGACGGCGCGGCGGCCATGCGTTACACGGAGGCGCGCCTGGAACAGATTACGCAGGAGGCATTTCTTGCAGACCTTGACAAGGACGTGGTGGATTTTATTCCGAACTTTGACGAGACAGAGCGGGAGCCTGCCGTCTTGCCGGTTAAAATTCCCAATCTTTTAATCAACGGTTCCGAGGGGATCGCCGTCGGTATGGCGACCAACATTCCGCCCCACAATCTGGCGGAGGTGATCGACGCCACAAAGGCCTATATGCTGGATGAGAATATTACCACCAGGGAGTTGATGCGCTACGTCAAGGGGCCAGATTTCCCAACGGGAGGCATCGTGATCAATCAGGATGAGCTGCTGGAAATCTACGAGACCGGCATCGGCAAGATCAAACTGCGGGGCAAAGTGGAAGTGGAAAAGGCGAAGGGCGGCAAAACCAACCTGGTGATTACCGAGATTCCCTACACCATGATCGGCGCAAACATCGGTAAGTTCCTGACGGATGTTGCGGCCCTTGCGGAGACAAAGAAGACGCAGGATATCGTGGATATCACGAACCAGTCTTCCAAGGAGGGCATCCGTATTGTCATAGAACTCCGAAAAGATGCGGACGTAGAGAACTTTAAAAATCTGCTCTACAAAAAGACCCGTCTGGAAGATACCTTCGGCGTCAATATGCTGGCCATCAGCGACGGCCGTCCGGAGACCATGGGACTTAAGGAGATCATTCGGGAGAACGTAAACTTCCAGTATGAGGTCGCTTCCAGAAAATACAGAAATCTCCTGGAAAAGGAGCTGGAACGCAAGGAAATTCAGGAGGGTCTGATCAAGGCATGCAACGTGATCGACCTGATTATCGAGATCCTTCGTGGATCCAAAGACCGCGCCATGGCAAAAGCCTGTCTGGTGGAGGGAAAAACCGACGGCATCAAATTCAAATCAAAGGAATCAAAAGTGATGGCGGCGCAGCTACAGTTTACCGAAAAACAGGCGAACGCCATCTTAGAGATGCGTCTTTATAAACTGATCGGTCTGGAGATCGAAGCCCTCATCAATGAGCATGAGGATACCATGGCAAACATCTACCGCTATGAGGATATTCTGGCGCGCAGAGATTCCATGGCGCAGGTTATCATCAATGAATTGGACGAGATTAAGGAAAAATATAAGCGGAAGAGAAAGACGCAGATCACCAACGCCGAGGAAGCAGTATATGTAGAAAAAAAGGTGGAGGAGATGGACATTGTCTTTCTGATGGATCGCTTCGGTTACGCCAAAACCATCGACTTGTCCGCCTACGAGCGGAACAAAGAGGCTGCCGATGCGGAGAACCGCTTCGCCTTTGTCTGCAAAAATACAGGAAAAATATGTCTCTTTACGAATACGGGACAGCTTCACACGGTTAAGGCGATGGATCTGCCCTTCGGCAAATTCCGTGATAAGGGCGTTCCCATCGACAATGTGAGTAACTACGATTCCTCAAAGGAAACGCTTGTCTATGCGGCCAGTCAGAGCGACCTGAATCTCTACCGCGTGATCTTTGCCACCAAACAGGCCATGTTAAAGATTGTGGACGGCGGAGAATTTGATGTGGCAAAGCGCACGGTCGCCGCCACCAAGCTTGCAGACGGGGACGAGGTGGTAAGCGTGGCGGCTTACAAGGAGCAGAGAAACATCATTTTGCAGTCAAAAGCCGGGTATTTCCTGCGGTTTGCGGTGGAGGAAATTCCGGAAAAGAAAAAGGGCGCCATCGGCGTGCGGGGGATGAAGCTTTCCGCTTCCGACGAGATCGAGGCCGTTTACTATTCCCAGAACGCGGTGGAGCAGACCATCGGGTACGGCGACAAGGAACTTTCGCTAAATAAGATAAAATTGGGACACCGGGACAGCAAGGGCGTAAAAATACGGCTCTGACAAGGAGATCAATATGAGAGTGATAGCGGGAACGGCGAGAAGCCTTCGTTTAAAGACCCCGGAGGGGATGGATACCAGACCGACCACAGACCGGATCAAGGAGACGCTGTTTAACATGTTACAGCCTTATCTTGGCGGTGCCCTGTTCGTGGATCTTTTCAGCGGGAGCGGCGGTATCGGCATTGAGGCGTTAAGCCGTGGCGCAAGACACGCCTATTTTGTGGAAAATGAAAAGAAGGCTCTGTCCTGTATTCTGGAAAATCTGCGGTTTACGCGTCTGTCTGACCAGGCGACGGTTTTAAAAACCGACGTGCTTTCGGCCCTTTACGGGATTCATGAGAAGGAAGCGGACATTATTTTTATGGATCCGCCCTATGACTGCGGACATGAGAGGCGCGTACTTGCGGTGTTAAAAGAACTTCCCTGGGTGACGGAAAATACTCTGATTGTGATTGAGACCTCCCTGCAGTCGGATATCCTCTGGCTGGAGGAAGAGGGATTTTCGCTGGAAAAAGAAAAGCGGTACAAGACGAACCGGCATCTTTTTTGTCGAAAGAAGTAAGATCCGGCGCATTTTTTTAAAAAATTTAAAAATAAGGGAAGACATTTCGACAAAAGTGTTTTAATATGGTATCATGGATTTTATGACAGGATCTTTTTTTGTTGTTGGATGACAATATGAGGGGCTTTCCATGAAGGCAGCTATTTATCCGGGCAGTTTTGACCCGGTGACCTACGGACATTTGGATATCATCAGACGCGCTTCCGCAATTTTTGACGAATTGACGGTAAGCGTCTTGAACAATAAAACAAAGACTCCATTGTTTTCTGTGGAAGAACGTGTTAAAATGTTAGAGGAAGCGACCGCGGATCTACCGAATGTGACGATAGATTCTTTTAGTGGTCTGCTTGTTGATTATGCCGCAAGGAAGGATATCCATGTGGCGGTCAGGGGACTGCGCGCGATCACGGATTTTGAGTATGAGCTGCAGATAGCCCAGACCAACCGTAAGTTTTCCATGGGAAAGCTGGATACGGTATTTTTGACAACCAGTCTTGAATACGCATACTTAAGCTCTAGCACAGTGAAGGAAATAGCCAGTTTTAATGGCGATATCTCAGAATGCGTGCCTGACTTTGTGGGACGGATGATCTATGAAAAATATGGATATAAGAGATAGGAGCAAGCATGAGCAGCAGAATTGAACAACTGATCGACGAGATTGAGGATTATATTGACGGCTGTAAATTTCAGCCGCTGTCTAAGACCAATATTATCGTAAATAAAGAGGAAATTGACGAGCTTTTGCGGGAGCTTCGCATGAAAACGCCTGACGAGATCAAGCGCTATCAAAAGATCATCTCCAACAAGGAAGCAATCTTAAACGATGCCAGAACCAAGGCGGAGGCATTGATTAAAGACGCAACGGTACAGACCACAGAGCTGATCAATGAGCACGAAATTATGCAGCAGGCATACGCACAGGCAAACGAGGTAGTACGCATGGCTACCAAGCAGGCGCAGGATATTCTGAACAATGCGACTATGGAGGCGAACGGCGTCCGGACATCCGCCATGCAGTACCTTGACGAGATGCTTTCCAATCTGGAGAACGCGATGACTGCCACGCTCACAGCTACCACGGAGCATTATGAAAGCTTTTATAACACGATAAACGGGTATAACGAAATTGTGAAGGCAAACCGTGCGGAGCTGCGTCCCGTGGAGGTGGAGAAAATGCTCAAGGAGGCCGAGGGGGAGGCGGAAGCCGCAGCCGGCCCGGAGTTAAATCTAATGTAGCTACATAACCGCAGAAAATGGCGGGTTTGAAAGGGATCAATGAGCCGGTTTCCATGGAAGCCGGCTTGTTCTTTTCTCAGGGAAGAAAGAGTCTATGAAAAACACACTGCGACATAAACCACACAACAAAATAACGGTTATTTTTACGGGACTTTTTCTGGTAGTGTTCCTGTGCCTTTGGCCGGAAAAACTTTTATCCGCGCAGGAAGAACCTGTGCAGACGACGGAGGATGCGCCCGTATCGGAGGAGGGAATACAGGAATTGCCAAAAGACAAGCTGGTGATTGTGCTCGATCCGGGCCACGGCGGGATGGCTGACGACGGCAGGCCGGAAGGCGGCGTTTATGACGGTTTCATAGAAAAGGAACTGAACCTGATCGTGGCTCAGGCCATGAAGGAAGAGCTGGAAAAATATGAGGATGTCACTGTCTACCTGACAAGGACGGGAGACCAGAGGCTTTCTCTGGAAGAGAGGGTGAACTACGCAAAGAGTGTGGATGCGGATTTTCTTTTCTGCCTCCACTTCAATCTCTCCAAAGACCACAATACGCTTTTTGGCGCGGAGTGCTGGGTGTCCGCTTTCGGCAGATATTACAGCGAAGGTTACGCCTTCGCCAATATCGAGATGGAAGCCCTCGAAAAACTCGGGCTTTATTCCCGTGGCATCAAAACCAGGCTCAATGACAAAGGAACTGATTATTATGGCATCATACGGCTTTCCGTGGAGCAGGATCTTCCCTGTGTGCTGATTGAGCACTGCCATATGGATCATGAAAACGACCGTCCCTTCTGCGAGGGCAGGGAACAGTGGGAGGCGTTTGGGCGGCTGGACGCCACCTCCGTTGCAAAATATTTCCATTTGAAATCGGATGTGCTCGGCGTGGATTACAGCGATTATCAAACGCTTGATGTGCCCATTCCCGAAGGGGTTATGCGGCCTGATACAACAGAGCCCGACATCTGCATGATAGAAGTCACGGATCAGGAAATGGAAACCGGAAAAATCACGGTTACGCTCTCCGCGACGGACTACGACAGCGGCATGCTGTACTATGACTACAGTTACGACGGCGGAGAAACTTTCTTCCCCAGGCTTGCATGGGGAGACAAGACGCAGGATACCATCACCTTCACCATACAGGTGCCACCCCATATCATCCCCCAGATCGTCGTGCGGGGCTACAACGGGTACGACCTCTTTACGGAGAGCAATCTGGTTTCCCTCCCCTCCATGGATTACAAGACGGAGGAGGAGATCGCCGCAGAACTTGCCGAACAGGAGCGCGCGGAAGCCGCCGCGAAAGCCGTGGAGGAGGCGGAAGCGGCGGAAGCGGAAAGGAAGCGGGAAGCCGCTAAGAAACATACGGTGGAGGTGCGCAGGGATCCGGAACCCGAGGAGAAGGAAGATCCTTCCGTCAGTTACTTCCTGACGGTGAGCCTTGTCTGCGCCCTGTCCGTAATTGGCATGGCAGTGTCCATGGCTATGATTACAAAGAGCAGAAAACGCAGGCGCAGGCGTAGAAGACGGCGGTAAGCCCTGTCTGCACCAGCTTGTGAAACAGATAAGGGCCGATGGACAGATCCGTGCCACGAATCATGCTGTAAGTTTGGGCGATACAGGAAAAACCGCCGAAGGGAAGCATTATTAACACCAGGTAGGGATGGGCGTCACCGCATCCGGCGATACCGCTGGTGATCTCCAGCATACACTGATAGAGGTGCAGCAAAAACGGCGGCAGATTGGTAAAGGGCACAAACAGGATATTCAGGAGATTAAAAAAAACCATATAGCCGCCGAGTTTTCCGATGCCGATCAGCCCGGAGACAATGGAGGAGTCGATGGCACAGAGAAGCCCATCCGGTGCGGCAGTTTTCTTTGGGCTTTCGGTTACCTGTTGTGAATGGCAAATTGTCTGCGGATGATTGACCGATTCGGTCGAAAGCAGGGCGGGCATGATTCGCATGATAACGATGCCGTAGGCAAGCGGTATGCCGTACATAACCAGAAACGGGAGCAGCGGTTTTTCCAGAGAGAGGGTTGACACGACGAAGCTCAAAAAATAGATCGGGCCGATATTATTGCAGAAAACAAGCAGGCGTTCGGCTTCCTTGCGGGAAATCCGGTCTTTTCGCCTGAGTTCGCCGGCGATCCGCGCCCCCATGGGAAACCCGCACAAAAACCCCATAAGCAGAATGTAAGAGCCATTCGGGGTCGTTCCGTAAAGAAAATGCAGGACGGGATGCAGGATTCTCACAAACCGTTCTGTCAGATTCATGGCAATCAAAATCCCTGAGAGGATCATAAAGGGCAGGAGCGTGGGGATCATTTTCTGAAACCACAGCGTAAGCCCTGTGGAGGCGTATTGCAGGGACAGATCCGGATAGCGCAAAAGCAGAAAGATCAGATAGAGTCCGAGAGCCATATAGAGAACCGGCAGGATGCTTTGATACAAATGTGGTATTGTTTTTTTGGCAGATCCCATAAATCGGCCTCCGTTTTTCTATGGCTGGCTTTGTACATATATATTCCGGGAAGACGGCTTTCCATGACAGAAAAAGGAAGGAAGATACAGGAGGATACAAGCAATGACAGAAGCAGTTATTTTTGATTTGGACGGTTCTATGGTAGATTCCATGTGGATCTGGAAAGAGATAGATATCGAATATTTGGGAAAATTCGGCATTGCCCTGCCGGAGAATCTGCAAGCCTGTATCGAGGGTATGAGTTTTGGCGAGACGGCGTCTTATTTTAAGGAGCGGTTTGGACTGCCGGACACCATTGACGAAATCAAGGCGGACTGGAACCGCATGGCAAAAGACAAATACGCTCTGGAAGTCCCTGTCAAGGAGGGCGTTACGGAGCTTTTGGAATACTGCAAGGCTCACGGGATCAAGGCGGGAATCGCCACCAGCAATTCCAGGGAGCTTGTGGAAACGCTGGTAAACGCCCATCATTTTGAGGACTATTTTGACTGTATCATGACGGCATGCGACGTGTCCAGGGGAAAACCTGCGCCGGATATCTATCTGGCCGTGGCAAAAACCCTCGGCGTATCTCCTGAAAACTGCCTTGTGTTTGAGGATATCATCCCTGGCATTCAGGCGGGACTCTCGGCGGGAATGAAGGTCTGCGCTGTCTACGACAGATACTCGGAACATCAGGATGCGGAAAAACGCCGGTTGGCGGACTATTATACGTATCATTTCACGGAACTGCTGGAAGAGGGCATACTGGCATGAGTTTTTTACCGATTTCAAAACAGGAGATGGAAGCGCAGGGCATCAGACAGCCTGACTTTGTCTATGTCATAGGGGACGCCTATGTGGATCACCCGTCTTTTGGCCACGCCATCATCAGCCGGGTTTTACAGGCGCACGGCTACAGCGTGTGCCTCATTTCCCAGCCGGACTGGAAGGACGAGGACAGCATTGCGGTTTTTGGCCGCCCGAGACTCGCCTTTCTCGTATCCGGCGGCAATATGGATTCCATGGTGAACCATTATTTTGTGTCGGGCAAACGCCGTCCCACAGACGCCTATACGCCGGGCGGCGAGGCGGGGAAACGGCCTGACCACGCCACGACGGTTTACGGGAATCTCATCCGCAGACGCTACAGGGATGTACCGGTGATCATCGGCGGTATTGAGGCGAGCCTGCGGCGGATGGCACATTACGATTACTGGTCGGACAGCTTTAAGCGCTCCATTCTTTTGGACAGCCAGGCAGACCTCCTTTCCTACGGCATGGGGGAAAAGTCCATGGTGGAGATCGCGGAGGCTTTGGATAACGGCATCGCGGTTCGGGATATCACCTTTATACCGGGAACGGTCTATCGGACGAAGGATGTAAGCGGTGTTTACGACGGCATCACCCTGCCGTCTTACGAGGAGATGAAGGCGGAACCGGAAAAGTATGCGGAGAGTTTTCAGACCCAGTACTGCAACACCGATCCCTTCACGGGAAAGACACTGATCGAGCCATATCCGAACGGGATTTATGTGGTGCAGAACCCGCCGCAGCCGCCTCTCTCCACCCAGGAGATGGACGACATCTATGACCTGCCCTACATGCGCACATACCATCCCTCCTACGAGGCGGCGGGCGGTGTCCCTGCGATCTTTGAGGTCAAATTTTCCCTGGTCAGCAACCGGGGATGCTTTGGCGGATGTAATTTCTGCGCCCTCACCTTTCATCAGGGACGGATCGTGCAGACCAGAAGCCACGAATCCCTTATAAGGGAAGCGGAGGGTATGATACGGGAGAAAGACTTCAAGGGTTATATTCACGATGTGGGCGGTCCTACTGCCAATTTCAGACACCCTTCCTGCCAGAAACAGTTGACACAGGGCGTCTGTAAAAACAGGCAGTGCCTCTTTCCCAGTCCCTGCCCCAACCTGGAAGTGGATCATTCGGACTACCTTACGCTTCTTCGGAAACTGCGGGCGCTTCCCGGCGTCAAGAAGGTTTTTATCCGCTCCGGCATCCGGTTTGATTATCTGATGGCAGATCCCGACGATACTTTTTTCAGGGAGCTGGTGGCGCATCATGTCAGCGGCCAGCTCAAGGTGGCGCCGGAACACATTTCGGACGCGGTGCTGGAAAAGCTGGGAAAGCCCAAAAAAGAAGTCTATGAACGCTTTGTGGAAAAATATGAGAAACTGAACGAACAGCTTGGGAAAAAACAGTTCCTTGTGCCGTACCTGATGTCCTCCCATCCAGGATCCACCTTAAAGGAGGCCATTGCGCTTGCGGAGTATCTGCGGGATCTGGGCTATATGCCGGAACAGGTGCAGGATTTCTATCCAACGCCCTCCACGGTGTCCACCGTCATGTACTACACGGGGATTGACCCGCGCAGCATGAAAAAGGTGTACGTCTGCAAAAATCCCCATGAGAAGGCAATGCAGAGGGCGCTGATCCAATACCGGAACCCGAACAATTATGATCTGGTGAAGGAGGCGCTGATCAAGGGCGGACGGGAGGATTTGATCGGGTT
The DNA here is from genome assembly GCA_002361355.1 of Lachnospiraceae bacterium UBA3310. Lineage (GTDB taxonomy): Bacteria > Bacillota > Clostridia > Lachnospirales > Lachnospiraceae > UBA3282. The sequence continues at coordinate 29,869 of DESQ01000028.1, read as the reverse complement.
TGACAAAAAGTGCCTGATCAGACCGCGAAAGACCGGGCGCACCCTGGATGGCCAGAAAAGAGACGGTAAGGGGAAAAAGGTGCAGGGACCGCGGCCTACGGAAAAAACGAAGAAGAAAACCATACGAAACGTGCATAAAAAGAAGCAGAAAGGATAACAGGAGGATCTTATGAACATTGCCATTATCACGGGCGCCTCTTCCGGCATGGGAAGGGAATTTGCTCTGCAGTTGGACAGATGTCTTGGTAAAACCGACGAACTCTGGCTTCTTGCCCGCAGTAAAGACTCGCTTGAAGAACTGGCGACCTCCCTGCAGACAAAGGCACGGGTCATCGCCATTGACCTGACAAAGGAGACGGCTCTGAAACAGTTTGAGGAAGTGCTTGCCATACAGAATCCGAAAATCACGGTTCTGGTAAATTGTGCCGGCATCGGCAGCCACAAGCCCTTTGCAAGACAGAGCCGGGAGGAGATTGAGTCCATGGTACAGCTAAACATTGTGGCGCTGACCCGCATGACGATGATCTGTCTTCCTTATATGAAAAAAGGAAGCAAGCTCTTACAGTTCTCCTCCGGGGCTGCCTTTGTTCCCCAGCAGGCCTTTGCAGTTTACGCGGCCTCCAAGGCTTACGTGTACTCCTTAAGCAGGGCGCTTGAGCAGGAACTGAAAGGGAGAGGGATCACTGTGACTGCCGTCTGTCCCGGCCCGGTAAACACCCCGTTTCTCGCCCACGCCTACGAGGACGCCGGAGGGTTCGGGTTGTTAAAAAGACTGACCATGGCGGAAACCTCCTGCGTGGTGAAAAAGGCCATTGACGATTGTAAAAACGGAAGAAGCGTCTCTCTCTGCGGCCTGCCGATCAGACTATTATACCTGGTGACACAGGGCGTACAGAATGTGCTTTTACGGTGTTTCCGTCCTTAAGCCCGTCTTGACGTAAAACTTTGCGGCTGATATAATCGTCGCAGGCCAAAGCAAATAGATGGAAAGAAAAAGAGTGATTATATGAAACAAATTCTTGTGCCAAAGGGCGCTTATGGATATTTCCAAAACAGAAAAATCTACACGGCCTGCCGGACTGTGTTTTTCTTTTTGCTCTGTATCGGCTTGTATGCCATAGGCATTGTGAGAACCGGATCCAGCAAAAACCTCTACTCAATCATAGCCGTTTTAGGATGTCTTCCCGCCTGCAAGAGCGCGGTGAACTTCCTTATGTTTCTTAGGACGAAAGAGTGCGGTGAAGCGCTGCATCAGAAGCTTTTGCCATACGATGGGAAGCTTCTTACCTTTTATGATCTTTATTTTACATCCTATCAGAAAAATTATGCCGTAAGCCATATGGCATTAAAGGGCGGTATCCTCTGCGGCGTCACCGAAAATCCTTCCTGCGATTGTAAAGAGGCGGAAAAACACCTGGAACAGATGCTTGCCCAGGAGGGGATTAAGAATGTGGTGGTTCATATCTTTTCTCAGGAGGATCCATATATTGACCGACTAAGTCGGTTAGCAGAAATGCAGGAGGATGAACACAAGGATCAGGAAGGAATCGTGAATCTGTTGTATGCAGTTTCTCTCTAAGCGTTATGTATCAGACAATCATCACACAGAAAGAAGCCGGACAGCGCCTTGACAAATACCTTCATCGGATTTTGCCAAATGCGGCAAGCGGCTTTCTTTATAAAATGCTTCGTAAAAAAAATATCACCTTAAACGGTAAAAAAGCGGACGGCAGTGAGAAAATCGCTGCGGGGGACAGCATTTCCCTCTTTTTTTCCGGGGAGACACTTGCTAAATTCATGGGGCAAGGGCAGGTTCCTGCACAGGATGAATCCGCATACCGTATGGCTTTTCATAAACTTTCCCCTGTTACGATTCTCTATGAAGATGAACACATTCTGCTGGCGGATAAGCCGGCGGGCGTCTTGTCGCAAAAAGCGTCCGGAACAGATCTTTCCCTCAACGAATGGCTGATCGGTTATCTTTTGGAAAATGGTTTCCTGTCAAAAGAGGAACTTTCTGTATGCAAGCCCTCCGTGTGCAACCGCCTTGACCGCAACACCAGCGGCATTGTGCTCTGCGCAAAATCTCTTTCGGGAGCACAGATGCTCGGCAGACTTTTAAAGGAGAGAACCCTTCACAAATACTATCAACTTTATGTCAAAGGCTGCATAGAGGAAGAGCAGTTGATTGAGGGGTATCTGATCAAAGATGAACGGCACAACAAAGTGTCCGTTTCTTTTGCACCATCCGAAAAGAAAGAGGCGGACGGTGCGAAAATCAAGACGAAATACAGGCCTCTCCGAATCGAAAGCGACAAGACCCTGCTGGAGGTGGAACTGATTACAGGAAAATCACACCAGATCAGGGCGCACCTGGCGGGGATTGGCCATCCCCTCCTGGGAGACTACAAGTACGGCGACAGAGCATGGAATGAGACGTACCGGGAAAAATTCGGGGTACAGTCCCAGCTCCTGCATGCCTACAGGGTGGTGTTCCCGACATTGGAAGCGCCTTTTGAGGCATTGAGCGGCAGAACCTTTTTCTGTGACCCGCCGGACATCTTTACACAGGTCTGTACACCGCGAAAACCTTAGACGATATGTGCGGTTTTCCTTGCCGATTTTACCCTGCTGGAGTATAATATTTTAGTTAAACACAGGATTTATCATATAAAACCACAGAAGGAAAGCAGCATGGCAACCTGGAATTCCCGCGGGCTTCGCGGCTCCACTCTGGAAGATCTGATCAACCGGACAAACGAAAAATATCTGGAAAGCGGTCTGGCGCTGATCCAGAAAATACCGACTCCCATTACGCCCATCAATATCGATAAGGCAAGCCGCCATATCACGCTGGCATATTTCGACCAGAAGAGCACGGTGGACTATATCGGCGCGGTGCAGGGGATTCCTGTCTGTTTCGATGCCAAGGAGTGCGCCGTTGACACTTTTTCCCTGCAAAATATCCACGAACATCAGGTGGAATTTATGGGACAGTTTGAAAGGCAGAAAGGGATTGCCTTTTTCCTGATCTACTACTCCCACAAAGATATCTTTTATTATCTGCCCTACGAAATGCTCCGTTTTTTCTGGGATCGGGCCAAGGCGGGCGGACGCAAGAGTTTCCGCTATGACGAGCTCAACCCGGAATATATTCTGCCAAAAAAACAGGGCGTTCTGGTGCCTTATCTGGACATGATTCAGAAAGATCTGGAAGACAGGCCGGAATCCATGTAAACAGATTGACAAACGGGCAAAATTGGGGTATAGTGTATTGAGTTTAGCTTAGTAGTGAATTAGCACGTTATCACTTTAATATATTAAAGCAATCGCTGTCAGAATGTTTCAGGACAATTCTGTTTGATAGAAATGAGACATAGAAAGGTAATCCGTTTATGAGTAAAAATTTAGTACATACGCCGGAGGGCGTGCGTGATATCTACGGAGAAGAAAAAGAGAAGAAGACGATTGTGGAGCGTCTGCTGCACGAAAAAATTACCGCTTACGGTTATCGGGACATTCAGACACCGACTTTCGAATTTTTCGACGTGTTCTCCAAGGAGGTAGGAACGACGCCCTCCAAGGAGCTTTACAAGTTCTTTGACAAAGAGGGAAATACGCTGGTATTGCGGCCGGACTTTACGCCTTCGATTGCCAGATGCGCGGCGAAATACTTTATGGATGAGGATGTGCCGATCCGTTTCTGCTATCAGGGCAACACCTTCACAAACACTTCCAATTTACAGGGAAAGCTGAAGGAAGTGACACAGATGGGCGCGGAGTTAATCGGAGACGATTCCGTGCAGGCGGACGCGGAGATGATCGCCATGACCATTGAGGCGCTCTACCATGGGGGACTGTCCGACTTTCAGATCAGCGTCGGCAATCTGGAATATTTTAAAGGGATCTGCGCCGAGGCAGGGTTGGACGAGGAGACGGAACTGGAACTCAGGGAGTGTATTTCCGGGAAAAACTACTTTGGTGCGGAGGAACTGCTTGAGAGAACCCATGTGGCTAAAAAAGATAAGGAGCTTTTGCTCAAAGTGAGCGATCTGTTCGGAGGCGTGCAGATTTTGGAGGAAGCGAAGAAGGCGGCATCCAACAAGCGCTCCAAGCATGCCATTGAGCGGCTGGAAAAGGTGTATCAGGTTCTCTGCGATTATGGGGTGGAAAAGTATGTTTCCTTTGACCTTGGTATGTTGAGCAAGTATAATTATTATACGGGCATTATTTTTAAGGGCTACACCTACGGAGTCGGCGATGCCATTGTGAAGGGCGGGCGTTATGACCGTCTTCTTACCCGCTTTGGTAAGGAGGCTGCCGCGATCGGATTTGTGATTGTGGTGGACGATCTTCTTGTGGCGATGGGGCGGCAGGACGTTGTCATATCCGGCATAGAAGACCCCATAAAACTGTATTATACGGAAGACGACTTCAAAGAGAAGCTGCAAAAAGCCAGAGGACTGCGCTTGGCGGGAAAGAAGGTGGAGCTGTTACATGAGTGAGGACAAATATCTGACATTCGCCCTTGGAAAGGGGCGGCTTGCCAATAAGACGATGGAACTTTTTGAGAAGATCGGCATCACCTGCGAGGAGATGAAGGATAAAGATTCCCGCAAACTGATCTTTGTCAACGAAGACCTGAAATTAAAGTTTTTCCTTGCAAAAGGCCCGGATGTGCCGACCTATGTGGAGTACGGCGCAGCGGATATCGGGGTGGTCGGCAAAGACACCATCATGGAGGAAAACAGACGGGTTTACGAGGTGCTGGATCTTGGCTACGGAAAATGCCGGATGTGCGTCTGCGGGCCAAAAAGTGCAAAAGAACTGTTACAGCACCATGAAATGATCCGCGTCGCCAGCAAATATCCAAATATTGCCAAGGATTATTTCTACAACAAAAAGCACCAGACAGTGGATATCATCAAGCTGAACGGTTCGGTGGAACTGGGGCCTATCGTGAAACTTGCAGATGTGATCGTGGATATCGTGGAGACGGGATCCACCTTGAAGGAGAACGGACTGGAAGTGCTGGAGGAAATCTGTCCGCTGTCCGCGCGGATGATCGTCAATCAGGTCAGTATGCAGATGGAGCCGGAGCGGATCAAGAAGCTGATTACCAGGCTGCGAAGCCATTTATAAGGAAAAGAAAAGTATATGAATGAGGGAGAATGCCAGACATGGAGAACGAGAAGAAAGGTTTTAGCATGAAAGAATATAAGGGAATTGTGATTGCATTGATCACTGGTATCTGTGCCATCATCAGCGTATCTATTTTTACGGGAAATCTGGTGTCCTACAAAAAGACTTCCGGCAGCGGCGGCCTTACGGCGACAGGTTCGGCCCACTGTGATTTTGAGTCGGATCTGATTGTCTGGCGGGGGAGCTTTTCCAGCGAAGGAATCACGGCGCAGGGAGCATACCGCTCCATCAAGAAGGATGCGGATTTGATCAGACAGTATCTGATAGACAACGGCGTTTCGGAAGATGAGATGGTGTTCAGTTCGGTCACCATCAATAAGCGCTGGGATTACGAGTACAACGACGAGGGTGACATAATCCGGGAGTATCTGGCAGGTTACAGTCTCGGTCAGGATGTTTCCATCACCTCCACAGATATCGACAAGATAGAAAATATTTCGAGAGATATCTCCGGGCTGATCGAATCCGGCGTCAATTTTGCATCGGAAGAACCGGAATACTACTATACGCAACTGGATGAACTGAAATTGCAACTGATCGAGGAGGCAACCGAGAACGCCAAGGCAAGAATCGACCTGATGGCGGCGGGCACTGGCGCGACTACCGGTGAACTTTTGAATGCAAACCTGGGCGTATTCCAGATCACCGCCCAGAACAGCAACACGGAGTACAGCTACGGCGGCTCTTTCGATACCAGTTCCCGCAACAAGACCGCTTCGATCACGGTAAAATTAAACTACAGCGTAAATTAGAGGGGCACAGATTTCATGAAAAAGATACAGTTGACAGCAAAAACCCAAAAAGACATTCTCGACAGTCTTTTGAAAAGAAGCCCCAACAACTACGGGCAGTATGAGTCCGTGGTGGCGGATATCATTGCCAATGTCCGTGCAAGGGGCGACGAAGCGGTATTCGATTACACAAAACAGTTTGATAAATGGGATATCTGCGCAGACAATATCCGCGTGACAGAGGCGGAAATACAGGAAGCGTTTGCACAGACGGATGAAGCCTTTATAACAGTGATGAAAAAGGCGGCGGCCAATATTGAGGCGTTTCACAAAAAACAGCTTCGCAACAGTTGGATCGACACAAAGCCCGACGGCTCCGTCTTAGGGCAGCGCATCCTGCCCATCGCCGTATCCGGCGTTTATGTGCCCGGCGGCAAGGCGGCCTATCCCAGCAGTGTGCTGATGAATGTGATTCCGGCGAAGGTGGCGGGCGTGGAGCGGATTATTATGACCACCCCTGCAGGCGCAGACGGAAAAGTCAATCCTGGCACACTGGTGGCGGCAAAGATTGCGGGCGTAGACGAAATCTACAAGGTAGGCGGCGCACAGGCCATCGCGGCTATGGCGTTCGGCACAAAGAGCATTCCGAAAGTGGATAAGATCACCGGTCCCGGCAATATCTTTGTGGCGCTTGCAAAGAAAGCCTGCTTCGGCTATGTCAGCATAGACTCCATTGCCGGCCCCAGCGAAATTTTAGTCATCGCGGACGAAACGGCAAATCCCCGCTATGTGGCGGCGGATCTGCTTTCCCAGGCGGAGCACGACGAACTTGCCAGCGCGATTCTGATTACCACAAGCGAAAAGCTGGCAGACCAGGTATCCGGACAGATCAATGGCTTTTTAAAGGAACTTTCCAGAGCGGAAATGATTAAAAAATCCCTGGACAATTACGGTTATATCCTGCTTGCGGATTCGCTGGACAGCGCGGTCGACGCAGCAAACGCCATCGCCTCCGAGCACTTGGAGATTCTGACAAAAGATCCTTATCAGGTCATGACGAAGATTAGGAACGCTGGTGCGATTTTCCTTGGAGAATACTCCTCCGAGCCTTTGGGAGACTATTTTGCAGGGCCAAACCATATTTTACCCACAAACGGCACGGCGCGGTTTTTCTCCCCCTTAAATGTGGATGACTTTATGAAAAAAACCAGCCTGATTTCTTATTCAAAGGAGGCGCTTGAACAGGCGCACTGTGATATCGAACTGTTTGCCGAAAAGGAAGGGCTGACGGCCCACGCCAACTCGATCCGGGTGCGTTTCGAGTAGAAAGGAGGGTGTCATGCCCAGAACAGCAGCCATAGAACGGAACACGAAGGAAACAAAAATTAAAGCGACCCTCAATTTAGACGGGGCGGGAAAGAGTGAGCTTGCTACCGGCATCGGCTTTTTTGACCACATGCTCGCCGGCTTTTCCAAACACGGCTTTTTTGATTTGACCATACAGGTCAACGGAGATCTGGAGGTGGACGGCCACCATAGCGTGGAGGATGCGGGTATCGTGCTCGGCACGGCAATTAAGGACGCCCTCGGAGACAAGGCCGGAATCAAACGCTACGGTTCCTTTCTCCTGCCGATGGACGACGCGCTCTGTCTCTGTGTCATTGACCTGTGCGGGAGGCCTTACTTTGCTTTTGACTGCGAATTTCCCGTGGAGCGGGTGGGAGAGCTGGACACGGAGCTTGTGCGGGAATTTTTTTACGCGGTAAGTTACAGCGCGTGCATGAACCTGCATATCAAAATGATAAGCGGCAAAAACGCCCACCATATGATCGAAGCCATGTTCAAGGCTTTCGGCAAGGCGCTCGACGAGGCCGTGTCCTACGATCCCCGGATACAGGGCGTACTCAGCACCAAAGGTTCTTTAGCCTAATGTGGGAAGAACTTCTTTTAAGCAACAAAAGAAAGGGTACACAGACAGTATGGCATACAAAAAATTTATTCCTTGCATTTATTTATATAAGGGCGACGCGGTAAAGGGTTTTTCCGACAGCACGATCATCGATACGAACCCGGTGTCGCTGGCAAAATTTTATAGTGACAACAACGCGGATGAACTGATTGTCTACGATATGTCCGAGGGCGACGCCGCCCATGAGGAGGCGCTTGACATCATCAAGGCCATCTGCAGCGAAGCAGAGATTCCTGTGATCGGCGCCGGCAACGTAAAGCGCATGGAGGACATTAAAAAGCTGCTCTATGCAGGCTGTAAAAAAGCGGCGCTCAACTATTCCAAGCCGGGCAATATCGAGATTACGGCAGAGGTATCGAAAAAGTTCGGGAAGGATAAAATTGTCGCCTGCGTGACGGAGGCTGACAGCATCACAAGAAACGAGGCCCTGATCGACGAATTTATCGGGGAAATCATTCTGGTAAAGGAGACCTGTCTGAAAGAATCCATTGCCGTTTCCCGTTTTCCCATGATCGCTTCCGTGCCGGAAGTTTCTCTGGACAAAATTCTGGAGCTTTTGGGAAATGACAACATCTGTGGTATCTCCGGTTACGCCATCAACGAGAACGCGAAGGAACTTTTGGCGATCAAGGCTCTGTGCCAGAATAATGATATCACCGTAAACACCTTTGAACCGGCAATTCCCTGGGAGGAATTTAAGCTAAACGGCGACGGCCATGTGACGGTGGTGGTACAGGACTACAAGACGGATGAAGTGCTGATGGTGGCTTACATGAATGAGGAGGCCTACAATACGACCCTGAGAACCGGCAAGATGACTTACTACAGCAGGAGCCGGCAGGAACTGTGGGTCAAAGGAGAGACCAGTGGTCATTTCCAGTATGTGAAATCTTTGACGGCGGACTGCGACAAGGACACCATTCTCGCCAAAGTTTCCCAGATCGGTGCAGCCTGCCACACCGGTTCCCGCTCCTGCTTCTTCAATGAAATCATGGCGAAGGAGTACGAGGAGACAAACCCGCTCAAAGTGTTTGAGCAGGTGTTTGACGTGATCAAGGACAGGAAAATCCACCCGAAAGACGGTTCTTATACAAACTATCTGTTTGACAAGGGCATTGATAAGATCCTAAAGAAGCTGGGGGAGGAGGCGACAGAGATTGTCATAGCCGCCAAGAATCCCAATGCCAACGAGATCAAATATGAAATTTCGGATTTCCTGTATCATATGATGGTGCTGATGGCGGAAAAAAATATCACATGGGAAGAGATTACGACAGAGCTTGCCCAGAGATAAGGCCGCACCCTTCGGGGTGCGTTCTTTTTTTGCGGAATTTTGCATAAAATGCATTGAAAAAAGGATGTGAAAAGAGATCATGCAGGATGGAAAAGAAAATAACGCCGGAAAAGAAAATGGAACTGGCAAGATATATCAGGGAAGAAAATCTGGGCAACCGCCTGAAACTAAGGCAGCGGGAGAGTATTCTTTACGGAAAGGAACCGCAGATGCCTCTTTTTGAAAAAGGACAACTCACGGAAGCCGACGGGCTTTCCGGTTATGGGATTCCAACCGGGGAAGTCGGCGCGCAGGATGGCTCCATGAGCAGTTTTAAATACCGCATGGTACTTGCGGTTCTTTTGTTTGTAGGCTTTTTGCTCTGCGACACCAGAGAGAGCACGATTCTGTCTTACAATACGGACGACATCTATCAGATGATTACAGCGGACAGCCTTCATCTGTACGACGGCGGCGAAAATGCCGTGATGGAGGAACTGGCGGAATTGTTTGAGTGACCTGCCTTACCGGAGCCGCTTTTGCATAGAACCTGTTCTTCTTTGACTTTACGCCGCAAGTTCGATATACTAAAAATACTGAGCAAAAAAGCAGAGGGTATTTGGTATGAATCAATTAGCGTTGAGCGACGAAATTCTGATGCAGGTGGAGAAACCGGCCCGCTATATCGGCAATGAGGTCAATTCCGTGATAAAGGATAAGGCAAAGACTGCCGTGCGTTTTGCCATGTGTTTTCCCGATGTCTACGAAATCGGCATGTCCCATCTGGGAATCCAGATTCTGTACAGTATGTTAAATGAGTGGGAGGATGTGTGGTGCGAGCGCGTCTATTCGCCATGGGTGGATTTAGACGCCATCATGCGCAGGGAGTCGATTCCCCTGTTTGGACTGGAATCACAGGAACCTGTACGGGATATGGACTTCCTTGGCATTACGATCCAGTATGAAATGTGTTACACCAATATTTTACAGGTGCTTGAGCTTTCGCAGATCCCGCTTCTTTCAGAAGACCGGGGCGAGGATATGCCTATCGTGATCGGCGGCGGCCCCTGTACCTACAATCCGGAACCCATTGCGGCCTTTTTTGACCTGTTTTATATTGGCGAGGGGGAAACCCAGTACCGGCCCCTCTTTGACTGGTATCTGGAAAATAGAAGTCAGGGCGGCACCAGGCAGGATTTCCTGCGGGGCGCGGCAAAAATCCCTGGCATCTATGTACCGCAGTTTTATGAGGAACTCTACAACGAGGACGGCACGATACGGGGACGAAGAAAGCGATATGATGACATTCCCGACGTGATCTTAAAGGAAATCGCTACGGATGTGACAGCCATTCCCTATCCCATGAAACCTGTTGTCCCCTTTATCAAGGTGACCCAGGACCGGGTGACGCTGGAAATTCAGCGGGGCTGCATCCGGGGATGCCGTTTCTGTCAGGCGGGACAGCTTTACCGTCCGGTCAGGGAGCGGGATGTGGATCAATTGAAGGAATATGCGGTGGAGATGCTGAAAAATACAGGGCACGAGGAGATCTCCCTAAGTTCCTTAAGTTCCAGCGATTATTCCAGGCTGGACGAGCTTCTGGATTTCCTGATTGCGGAATGTGGGCAGAGACACACGAACATTTCCCTGCCTTCCCTGCGGATTGACTCTGTTTCTCTGGATGTGATGGGCAAAGTACAGGACGTGAAGAAGAGCAGCCTTACATTTGCGCCGGAGGCTGGCAGCCAGCGGCTGCGGGACGTGATCAACAAGGGACTGACAGAGGATGATATTTTAAGGGGCGCGACGCTTGCTTTCCAGGGCGGCTGGACGAGGGTAAAACTCTATTTTATGCTGGGGCTTCCCACGGAGACGGAAGAGGACATTCTCGGCATCGGCGACCTCTCCAACAAGATAGCGGCGGCCTTTTTCGAGGCTGTGCCGAAGGACAAGCGGGTAAACGGCAAGGTACAGATCGTCACCAGCACTTCCTTTTTTATCCCCAAGCCCTTTACGCCGTTCCAGTGGGCGCCTATGTGCACCAAAGAAGAGTTTCTCGACAAGGCACACCTGACCAAACAGGGCATTATGAGCCAGTTAAACCAGAAAAGCATCAAATACAACTGGCACGAGGCGGACGTGAGCGTCCTGGAGGGCGTTCTTGCCAGAGGAGACAGGCGCATTGCCAAAGTAATTAAAAAAGCCTACGAAAAGGGCTGTATGTTCGACTCCTGGAGCGAGTATTTCCACAATGACCTGTGGCTTGACAGTTTCAAAGAATGTGGTGTGGATATTGGATTTTACACCACAAGGGAGCGGGCGGACGACGAGATTTTCCCCTGGGACTTTCTGGACTGTGGCGTGACAAGGGAGTTTTTACTGCGGGAGTGGAAGAAGGCCAGGGAAGGGACCGTAAGCCCCAACTGCAAAGCGCAGTGTCAGGGCTGCGGGGCGAACCGGTTCGGGTGCGGGATTTGTTATGATAAAGATGGGGCGCGAGGGTAAGACAGTCTATGAAAGTAAGGATTAGATTCGCCAAATACGGCGTCATGAAATTTATTGGTCATCTGGACACGATGCGCTTTTTTCAGAAAGCGTTAAGACGGGCTGAAATCGATGTGAAATATTCGGAAGGCTTCAGCCCCCACCAGATCATGTCCTTCGCCGCGCCCCTTGGCGTGGGAATCGAAAGTTTTGGGGAATATATGGATATCGAGTTGTGTTCCATGACTTCCCCCGAGGACATGAAGCGTTCTTTAAATCAGGTCATGGTGGAGGGCTTGGAAATTCTTTCCGTCACCATTTTGCCGGATCATGCCAAAAACGCCATGGCAAGCGTGGCGGCGGCTTCGTACCGGCTCCACATGAAGGAAGGCGCTTTCCCGGTGGAAGATCTTTGCGGGAAGATACGGGCGTTTTACGAACAGGAGGCAATTTTCTATACCAAGGAAACCAAAAAGAGCGTTATCGAGCTTGATTTAAAACAGGGGATCTATGAAATCAATTCCGATACGGACGGTTCCGTCCGTATGCTGGTAAATGCCAGCAGCAGCGGCAATATCAAACCTTCCATGGTTTTTGAAAAGTTCTGTCAGTTTGCCGGGGTGGAAATTCCGGCCCCTGCCTATCAGGTGGTGCGTCTGGAAACTTATACGGATCTGGCCGGGGAGGGGGAGGCGCACCGGTTTGTGCCGCTTGCCGAGGTCGGATAAATTTTTAAAAAATTTTTTAATCCGCTTGACCTTCCCCCTGGTGGAAGCCTTATTCTTACGGTGTCAGAGGAAATACCGGAAGAAGAGTCCCAAAAGATATCGGGGAAAAGAGGAGCACTAAGAAAACGGGAAGGGGGAACACTAAAAAAATGAAGATTAACGAAGTGGAACAGCAGGTGGGCGTTACTAAGAAGAACATTCGTTTTTATGAACAACAGGGACTCCTGCACCCGAAGCGGAACAGTGAGAATGGTTACCGGGAATACGATGAAGCAGATGTGAATTGCTTAAAGAAGATCAAACTTCTGCGTAAGCTTTCCATGCCTATCGAGGAAATCAGGCGAATCCAGAACGGAGAACTGCTCCTTATGGACGCTTTGAACCGGCAGCTCATCGTATTGGAGCGCGAAAAGGCAAATCTTGCGGAAACTTCCGGGCTGTGCCGCCTGATTCTGGAGGACAGCAATCTTTATCAGAACCTTTCCCCTGACAAATATCTGGAAAGGATGATGGAAATGGAAGAAAAGGGAACAAAATTCAGGAATGTGTCAAGCGACACGATCAGAAAAAAGCGGGGCTCTATTCTCGCAGCTATCTTCTTTATTCTGATCATGGCTGTACTTATCGGTACAATGGTCTGGGGCTACACGCAAGACCCGATTCCGAACCTGCTTTTCGGGTTGTTTCTATTGATTCCCCTTTTTATTATCTATGCCGTAATCGTTGCGCTTTTGCAGCGCATCAAAGAGTTGGAAGGAGGAGAAGAGGATGTTGCTCGTAAATATTGATTATATTACAGGAAAGGAACTGGAACCGTTAGGAATTGTCAAGGGAAGTATCGTACAAACAAAGAACTTTGGCAAAGATTTTATGGCAGGTATCAAAACGCTGGTCGGCGGAGAAGTCAAAGAGTATACGGAAATGTTGAATCAGGCAAGGCAGATGGCTGTAAAGCGCATGGTGGATGAAGCGGCCGCCCTGAACGCCGACGCCATAATTAACGTGCGGTATGCTTCCTCGTCGGTAATGCAGGGCGCGGCAGAAGTAATCGCCTACGGTACTGCCGTAAAATATAAGAATCCTTAATTTGCATTCGGGCCATAGTGTGCTATAATTGTCGCAGGGTCAGCACCCTGCGACGCAAGAATTGCGATGGATTACAGCTTCTGGGAAAGAAAGATGCGCACGATCTATGAAAACACACAAGGGTCATATTCTGATCACGCAGCAAAGTGACAAGCGTCTTGCTGTGTTAATGCAAAACAACCAAATATTGTCAGCACAAGTCTTAAAGTCGAACGAATACGCAGTTGGCAATATTTATGTTGGCAAAGTACAGAGCATTTCCCAAAATATAGCCGCCGCCTTCATCGACCTTGGAGGCGGCTATCTCACGTTTCTGCCTCTTACCGAGGCGGCGGAGGCAAAGCTCACGAACCGTAAACCGGACGGTTCCCTTAAAGTGGGAGACGAACTTCTGGTGCAGATTGCCAGAGAGCCCATGAAAACAAAACTTGCGGGCGTGACCACAAAGCTTTCTCTCGCCGGACAGTACGCGGTGATTGCCGTCCACGGGAAAAAGCAAGCCATGGGCGTGCAGGTGTCCGCTAAACTGAATGCCGAAACCCAGACACGGTTTCGGGACATGAAAGCCCTGTCAGAGATTGTCGGACGTTACCTGCTGATTGTCCGGACAAATGCCGGAGCGCTTACCGATACCGCGCCTTTGCTAAAAGAGGCGCAGGAGCTGATGGCAGCCATGGATCGGATTCTGGAAACCGGCCCGTTTCGCACCTGCTATAGCTGCTTATATCAGGGAAAACCGGATTACGTCACCTTTATCGAAAATGCCTATCGTTCGGAATACGACGAGGTGGTCACAGACCTGTCGGAAGTTTATGGCGTTCTTACGCCTTACTGTGAAAGAATGGGGATTCCCCTGCGTTTCTATGAAGATTCCCTGCTTCCTCTTTACAAACTCTATTCTGTAGAAGCGCGCTTCAAGGAACTTACGGATAAAAAAGTATGGCTGAAATCCGGCGGCTACCTTGTCATAGAACCTACGGAAGCGCTGGTCTCCATCGACGTAAACACGGGAAAATACGAGTCCGGCAAAGATAAGGAAGAAACCTTTTACCGCATTAACAGGGAGGCCGCAGAGATGATAGCCCTGCATCTGCGGGCCAGAAACCTTTCCGGCATGATTCTGGTGGATTTTATCAATCTAAAGAATAAAAAACGGGAAACGGAGATTTTGGAATACATGCGAAAGCTGTTAAAGCAGGATCCCGTTCCTGCAAGTGCGCTTGACATGACAGCCCTTGGCCTGATGGAGTTAACCCGGAAAAAGGTGGCGCCCAGCCTCGCAGAGCAGCTACGGACACCGTAAGAAAGAAAGGACGACACTCATGAAGCTTTTACATATGGAAAAAGTAAAGGACGGCAAATATCTGAAAAATTATGAGCTGGTCTATCAAAATAAGGCAGGCCATGAAAAAAAATATGAGATTGTCAGCAGAAGCGATATTCCGGGGCCCGATGCCATTGGAAAACGGGTCAGCGGCGTGTCCATTGTGGCATGGCACGAAGGAAAAATGCTCCTGCTCAGAGAATTTCGCATGGGCGTCAACCGTTTTGTCTATAATCTGTGTGCAGGAATGATAAACGAAGGAGAATCTCTGGAAGAGTGCATCCAGAGAGAACTATACGAGGAGACCGGACTTTCCGTAAAGAAAATTAACTGCATCCTGCCTCCTTCCTTTGCAGCAGTGGCTTTTTCCGACGTGAAAACACAGATTGCCTTTGTGGAGGCCGAGGGTGATTTTGAGGATCACACTTCTGAAAACGAACAGATTACCGCGTCTTTTTATACGAAGGAAGAGGTCAAAAAACTGTTGGAGACAGAAGAGTTCAGTTCCCGGGCACAACTCGCCGCTTACTTTTTTGCAGGAAATCCGTCATTTTGAAAATAGTGCTGAAAGCCATTGACTGCCATAGTCATTTTATAGTCTTAGACGTTAACATTTATATGATATCGTCCGTATAAGAAAGGAATTACCCGATCAGATATGAAATTACAGAAACGAAATCTCTTTTTATCCCTGGCTTTGCTTTGCATCCTGATGCTGGCGGATCAATACACCAAATTACTCGCCATTTCCCACCTAAAGGGACAGGAGCCCTTTGTCATTATCAGGAATGTGCTTGAACTTTCTTATCTGGAAAACACAGGTGCGGCGTTCAGCTCTTTTGAGGGCAGACAGGCCTTTCTCATTGTTTTGACTGCATTAGTCATTTTTCTTCTCGCATGGAAGTATGTTACCCTGCCTGCGGAGCGCCGTTTTATCTGGATGCGGCTGTGTATGCTGTTTATTTTAAGCGGTGCAGGAGGAAACCTGCTTGACCGGCTTGCAAGACGCTATGTGGTGGACTTCATTTATTTCGTACCCATCAATTTCCCGAAGTTTAATGTGGCGGATATCTACATCACCTGCGGGGTAGCTCTTCTGGCGGCGCTTTTGTTTTTCTATTACACGGAAGAAGAGTTTGACCGGCTGTTTGCTTTTGGAAGAAAGAAGTAAATTTTCATTGACAAATGCGGCAAAACCCGTTACAATATCTGAGTATGCCGCATAACGAGGTAAAAGTATGCCATTTTGGGCGTCACCACAGTTAGCGAGTAAATGGGCGCAAGTCCATGAATAGGAGGTGTGCAGGTATGTACGCAATCATTGCAACAGGCGGAAAACAGTACAAGGTATCCGAAGGCGACGAGATCAGAGTGGAAAAGCTCGACGTTGAGGTTGGCTCTACTGTTACATTTGATCAGGTGCTCGCTGTGAGCGATAAGGAGCTCAAGGTTGCAGGCGATGTTGCAGGCGCTACCGTGACGGGAACCGTTATGGATCAGGGCAAGGCTAAGAAAGTCATCGTCTACAAGTACAAGAGAAAGACCGGTTATCACAAGAAAAACGGCCACAGACAGCTCTATACGCAGATCAGGATTGACAAGATCAACGCGTAATGACCGAGATCAAAATTTATAAAAACAAGTCAGGAGAATATCTGAAATTTACCTGTGACGGTCACGCTGGATACGCGGACTACGGAAAAGATATCGTCTGTGCGGCGATCTCGATTCTGGTAATCAACACAGTGAACTCGCTCGAGGAGATCACGAAGGAAGCGATACAGGTAAATGCGGACGAGGAGGCGGGCAGGATCAGTTGTACTTTTTTAAGACAACCCCTGAAAGAGACTTCCGCCGCGCTTATGGATTCCCTGATTCTTGGGCTTTGCCAGATTGAGGCACAGTATGGGAAACAGCATTGTAAATTGACATTTGAGGAGGTGTAATACCATGTTGAATATGAACCTTCAATTTTTCGCACATAAGAAGGGTGTCGGTTCCACCAAGAACGGTCGTGATTCCGAGTCCAAAAGATTAGGCGCGAAAAGAGCTGACGGACAGTTCGTCAAAGCAGGAAACATCTTATACAGACAGCGCGGGACTAAGATTCATCCCGGCGTCAACGTAGGCAGAGGCGGAGACGATACCCTGTTTGCACTGGTGGACGGCGTTCTTCGTTTCGAGAGAAAAGGAAGAGACAAGAAGCAGGCTTCCGTCTATCCTGTAGAGAAGTAAGAACCTTAAGACGGGCTCCGAACATCCAGATGTTTGGAGCTTTTCTTTTATCTGGAAAAGGGAGCATAGAAGAGGCATTATGTTTGCAGATCATGCGAAAATTTATGTAAAAAGCGGCAGGGGCGGGGACGGCCACGTTTCCTTCCGTCGGGAAAAATATGTGCCAAACGGCGGTCCGGACGGCGGCGATGGCGGAAACGGCGGCAGCGTCTATTTTGAAATCGACGAAGGCCTGAATACCCTGACGGATTTCCGGCATATCCGCAAATACTGTGCAAAAAACGGCGAGGAGGGCGGCAAGAAAAACTGTGCCGGCAAAAACGGCGAGGATATCACCATCAAAGTGCCGGAGGGCACAGTGATCAGAGAGGCCGAAAGCGGCAAGGTAATCACCGACATGTCTGGTGAAAACAGGCGTTTTCTGCTGTTAAAGGGCGGACGCGGCGGCAGCGGTAACCAACACTATGCCACCAGCACCATGCAGGCGCCTAAATACGCCCAGCCCGGACAGCCCGCACAGGAACTGGAACTGCTTCTGGAACTTAAAGTAATTGCCGACGTTGGGCTTGTTGGTTTCCCAAACGTAGGAAAATCCACCTTTCTCGCAAAGGTGACAAATGCCAGGCCTAAGATCGCCAACTATCATTTTACCACTCTGAACCCCAATCTTGGCGTGGTGGACTTAGAGGATGCAAAAGGCTTTGTGATCGCCGACATTCCCGGTTTAATCGAGGGTGCGTCGGAGGGCGTTGGCCTTGGGCATGAGTTTCTGCGCCATATTGAGCGCACCAGACTGATTGTGCATATTGTGGACGCGGCTTCCACCGAGGGCCGTGACCCGATTCAGGATATCTATGCCATCAACAGGGAGTTGTCCGCTTACGAGAAATCGCTCTCCGAACGTCCGCAGATCATTGCGGCCAACAAGATTGATATGATTTACGAAAAAGACAGCGATCCGGTGGAGGCGATACGGGCCGAATTTGAGCCGCAGGGGATTCCTGTCTATGCCATTTCCGCCATCAGCGGCAAAGGCGTGAGGGAACTTCTCTATGCCATCAACAACCGCCTTACAGAGCTCGACAACAAACCCCTCACCTTTGAGCAGGAGTTTTTCCCGGAGTTCCACTTTGACATCGGAAATGAACCTTTCACGGTGGTCTACGACGAGGAAGAGGACGAGTATGTGGTGGAAGGCCCGCGCATTGAAAAAATGTTGTCCTACACCAATCTGGAATCCGAGAAGGGCTTTAAGTTCTTTCAGGATTTTATGCGGGAACAGGGAATTTTAAAGCAG
The DNA here is from genome assembly GCA_002361355.1 of Lachnospiraceae bacterium UBA3310. Taxonomy (GTDB): domain Bacteria; phylum Bacillota; class Clostridia; order Lachnospirales; family Lachnospiraceae; genus UBA3282. Next base: position 11,540 of record DESQ01000028.1, on the reverse strand, counting down.
CTTGAGGAGCTTGGCATTGAGGAGGGCAGTACCGTCAGGATGTACGGGCTTTCCTTTGACTATTATAAATAGCGCGTAAGCGCGAATTTGCGAGTAATTTAGAGAAGGAGTACAATATGGAACTGACTAGCAAGCAGAGGGCTTATTTGAAGGGCCTGGCAAACGGCTTAGACCCCATCTTTCAGGTGGGAAAATCCAGCCTCACGCCGGAGTTTACAGCTTCTATCGGCGACGCCTTCCATACGAGGGAACTATTAAAGATCGCTGTTTTAAAAAATTGTGCGGATGATCCGAAGCAGATCGCTGCGGTTGTGGCGGAAAGGACGCATTCCACAGTCGTACAGGTGATCGGCAAAAAGATCATTCTTTATAAGCCTGATAAGAAAAATCCTAAGATTATACTGCCAAAGGCATAAAGGAGGACGGATGAAGCGAATCGGCATCATGGGAGGCACGTTTAATCCCATTCACAACGGTCATCTGACAATTGCGCAGCTTGCGAAAGAGCAGTTTGCGCTTGATCAAGTGCTGTTTATGCCAAGCGGCGTTCCCTATATGAAAAACCTGCGGGAAGTGCTTCCCGCCCCTGTCAGATGTGAAATGACTGCCCTTGCAATCAGAGATATTCCCTACTTTGCCCTTTCCGATATGGAAGCGGCAGCGGAGGGAAACACCTATACCTGCCATACCCTGCAAAAGTTAAAATCCACGCATCCCGATACGGATTATTACTTTATTCTCGGTGCAGACAGCCTGTATGCGATAGAAGATTGGCGTCACCCGGAGCTGATTTTTAAAACCTGCACTCTATTGGCGGCAGTGAGAGAGGATGCCGGAAAGCAGCCTTTTTCCTGGCATCAGTTTGAAAAACAGGCACAGTACCTGCGGGAAAAATATCACGCAGCCATCGAACTGTTGAAAATGACCGGCATCAATGTCTCGTCCACACAGATAAGAGCTCTGTTAAAAAGAGGAGCAGACATTCACGGTCTGGTTCCGGAGAATGTGGAAGCTTTTATGTTAGAAAATCATCTGTACCAATCCTAAAACTGCCTCAAAGGAGGAATCAATGATATGAGCGACAAACATATGGACAGCCCGGATATTGCCAGTATTCGCAAGGAATTAGAAAAAATTCTCTCCTCCAAACGGTATGCCCATACGCTGGGAGTAGCCTACACGGCTGCAGCTCTGTCAATGGCGCACGGAGAACCCATAGAAAGCGCCATGACAGCCGGTCTGTTACATGACTGCGCCAAATCCATGCACGGCTCGGAGCTGGTGGCCATTTGTGAGAAAGCCCATCTCAATGTGACCGCGGTGGAGCGGAGCAACCCAACGGCGCTTCTGCACGCAAAAGCAGGCGCTTATCTGGCACAGCACAAATATGGCGTGACCGACGATGACATTTTGAATGCGATCCGTTACCATACCACAGGCCGGCCCGATATGAGCAAATTAGAGAAAATCCTCTATATCGCAGATTATATCGAACCGAACAGAAAACAATTGGCAGAGCTTGACCTGATCCGCAGAATCGCTTTCCACGATCTCGACCGGACAATGGAAAAAATATTGGCGAACTCGCTTGCCTATCTGCGAACCACAGACGGACAGTTAGATGATATGACAATCAAAACCTACAATTATTATAAACAAATGTAACCTTAGAACTTAGAAAGGCGTGAATATTTATATGAATAATAAGGAAATTGCACTTTTAGCAGTGAACGCGCTAGAGGACAAGAAAGCGGAGGATATCCGTATCATTGATATCAGCGGGATCTCAACCATTGCGGACTACTTTATCATTGCAGACGGCAGCAACAAGAGCCAGATACAGGCTATGGCTGACAATGTATCGGAAATTCTGGGAAGAGCAGGTGTTACGGTCAGACAAATCGAAGGCTATCAGAATGCCAACTGGATTTTAATGGACTTTCAGGATATCATCATCCACATCTTTGACCGTGAAAACCGGCTGTTTTATGATTTGGAACGTATCTGGCGGGATGGCGTTCTCATTGAAAAAGAGGCTCTCCAATAGAAGAGCCTCTTTTTGGCTTAAGCCTTGTTCGATTCTGCCGTGCCGTTCGTATACATATAAAATGTGATGATATACAGTCCGGCGATACCCACCAGGGCATAAATGATTCTCGAAAACCATGACATGTTACCAAAGATAAATGCCACAAGGTCAAAGCTGAAAAACCCGATCAATCCCCAGTTGATAGCACCGATAATAGCAATCGTCAGAGCAAGGCAGTCCAATGCTTTATTTCTCATTTTCCTTCCCCCTCATAAGACATCAACCCCCGTATGAAAAAAGAGAGACTGACTTTCTAATCATAATTGCAAAGAGCCGGCAATTACGATTACTATGTAGTATGTCTGATACGGTTTTTTCTATGTAAGAGAACCGGGCTTAAAATTTTCCATTTAAAATGATAAAACAATCCGGATCGTTACTGTTTATAAATGCGGAACACGCCAAACACCTTACCGAGAATCTGACAGTCATCCACGATGATGGGTTCCATGGAGTCATTTTCCGGCTGAAGGCGGACATGTCCGTTTTCTTTATAGAAAGTCTTAACCGTAGCGGAATCATCAATCAACGCCACCACAGTATCGCCGTTATTTGCTGTCTGGCAGCTTTTTACAAAAATCTGATCGCCACTGTAAATTCCCACATTGATCATGGAATCACCCTTAACCTTAAGCACAAAAGACTCGCCGTTTGGAACCATATCTGCAGGAACAGGGAAATAACTCTCGATATTTTCCTCCGCAAGAATCGGCTGGCCTGCCGCAACCTGACCGATCACAGGCAGGGAAACCATCTCCGTGCGCACCATCTGAAAATTGTCGTCACAAATCTCTATCGCACGCGGCTTCGTGGGATCACGCCTGATATACCCGTTTTTTTCCAACGTCTCCAGATGAGAATGGACGGAAGAGGTCGACTTTAAATTGACCGCCTCACAGATCTCACGGACAGCCGGCGGGTATCCTTTATTCAAAATTTCATCTTTAATATAATCAAGAATCTGCTGTTGTTTTACAGTGATTTTTCCATATGCCATAATCAAATCCTTATCCTTTCCAGATATTTTGGTCAATACTTGTAATTTCTATTCTAATGATAACACAGCGCGCCTTAAAAAGCAAACATATATTCAGAAAATTTGTTCGATTATTTTCATGAAAAGTATTGACTTTCGAAAACATGTTCGATATAATTCAATCATAAAGAACATTCGTTCGCAACATTTGTTCTGGTAGATAACTGATTTTATATATTTATCGGAAGAGAGGAGTTGAGCTGAATATGACACAGCGTTACAGAAGAACCCAGGATATCAGAAGTGAAAGAAGGATTCGTAATAACCGCATTCGCAGAAGAAGGGAAATGAGAAAAAACTTCCTCTTATTTGTGATGACCCTCTGTCTGATTGTCACCACTTCCGTTGCCGTCAGTTCTTTCCGCTCCAATGCAAAGAATGACACTTCTAAAGAAACATATAAATACTATAAGAGCATTGTCGTATCGGACAGCGACACGCTCTGGTCACTTGCAGAAACTTATATGGATGAGGAGCACTATGAATCTGTCTCTGCCTATATCCGCGATGTCATGCGCATTAACAATCTTACAAGTGACGCTATCTATGCGGACGCCCATTTGATTGTACCTTATTATGATTATGCACGGTAATTCTATGCAAAGAAAAAAAACGGGAAAAAATGAACCATAATAATTCATTGAACATTTTACCTTTCATGGGTTATAATTTCAATGAATTATTTTTTTTGGAAAAACAGAAACAGGAGATTTCTCATGAAGATCGACCGAATGATCGGCATCTTGTCGATCCTTTTACAAAAAGAAAAGGTTACTGCGCCCTATCTTGCGGAAAAGTTTGAGGTTTCCCGACGAACCATAAGCCGTGACATCGAAGCACTCTGTATGGCCGGGATTCCGCTGGTGACAGCATCTGGACCAAACGGCGGCGTATCCATTATGGAAGGCTATACCATAGACCGCACCCTGTTTACCTCCTCGGATATGCAGGCGATTCTGGCGGGGCTGCGCGGTCTGGACAGTGTCAGCGACACCAATCGCTATTTACAGCTTATGGAGAAGCTGTCGGTGGGTACGTCAAATCTGTTAGCCGGAGATACCCATATCCTGATTGACCTGTCCTCCTGGTATAAATCCGCCTTATCCCCGAAAATTGAACTTTTACACAGTGCAATCCTTACCGGACGCCGGATATCCTTCACCTATTTTTCACCGAAAGGAGAATCCGCGCGAACCGTAGAACCCTATTATCTCGTTTTTCAGTGGGCTGGCTGGTATCTTTATGGCTGGTGCGGGAAGAGCGAAGATTTCCGGCTTTTTAAGCTGATGCGAATGACGAACCTTTCTTTGGGAGATTCTTTTGAAAAGCGCGACGTTTCTATTCCCAATTTGAGTCCGAGACATGTATTCCCACCTCAATTCACCATTAAGGCAAAGATTCACCCCTCCTATAAGTGGCGGCTGGTGGATGAATTTGGCCCGGAAAGTTTTCAGATACTGCCGGATGGCATGCTGCTTTTTTCTACTGAATTTTCTGATCCGGACAGCGTGGTGGGATGGATCGCTTCCTTTGGAGACGGCGCCGAACTTCTGGAGCCTTTGGAACTGCGGCAGGAAATTCTGCGTTTTGCGGAGGGCATCTGTCAAAAATATCGGCCCGATTCTGAAACATGACATACAGTTGTCATGTTTGCCCTGCTATTATGGATTCATCAAGCAGAACTCTTGAGATTGCCCGATCACTATAAAAAGTAATCCCTGCAATTGCAAGGGTAACAAAGAAAGGATGGATCTGATATGGAATATGAAATTGTAACGCTGGAAGAAAAAATTGCCGTCGGCGTATCGGCAAGGACAAACAATACGTCCCCCGACATGGGCGCCGTTATAGGCGGACTGTGGAACCGTTTTTATAACGATGGAGTCTATGCCGCTATACCCCAAAAAGAAAACGCAAAGGCTCTTGGTATCTACACCGACTACGCAGGAGACGAGAAGGCAGATTACACTGTGTTTGTTGCCTGCGAAACTGCAGAAGAGCCGAAAGAAGGCAATTTTGCAGTCTGTCACATTCCCGCCGGACAATATGCAAAATTTATTGTGCACGGGGATATGGTGCAGGCCGTGGCAAACGCGTGGCAGGAAATATGGCAGATGAATCTGCCCAGAGCGTTTCAGTGTGATTTCGAGGAATACCAGAACGACGATATGGGAAGCGGCGCTGAAATCCATATTTATATAGGTTTAAAGGAGTCCTGAAAATGGCGTTTGATTACAAAAAAGAATACAAAGAATTTTATCTTCCCAAAAACAAGCCGGGAATGATTACCGTACCGCCCATGAATTTTATTGCGGTTCGCGGAAAAGGTGACCCTAACCAGGAAGGCGGCGCCTACAAACAATCCATCAGTCTTCTTTATGGCATTGCCTTCACCATTAAAATGAGTAAGATGGGCGACCACCGGATCGACGGCTATTTCGACTACGTTGTGCCGCCTCTGGAAGGGCTGTGGTGGCAGAAGAGTACAAATACCATAAATTATTCCCGCAAAGAAGACTTTGCATGGATTTCCATGATCCGCCTGCCGGAATTTGTGACAGAGAAGGAATTTGCATGGGCGGTGGCGGAAGCTTCCGAAAAGAAAAACACGGATTTCTCCTGTGTGGAGTTTTTTACTTACGACGAAGGGCTGTGCGTACAGTGTATGCACATCGGCCCTTATGACGAAGAGTCTGCCACCATAGAAGCTATGGATAAGTTCGCCGCAGAACAGGGATTTTTGCCTGATATAGAGGGAGCGCGCCGCCATCATGAAATTTATTTGAGCGATGTCAGAAAGTGTAAGCCGGAGAACCTGAAAACGGTGATCCGGCATCCTGTAAAGAAGGATACCGGCACAACATAACGCCCTTCGGGAGTAGTAACCAACTATGAAACAATAGGTATTTGTTTTATAGTTGTGATCTAAAAGCCAATAACGGAGATTGGGAACACCTTACCCACATAAATTTCAGCAAACAGAATCGAAGCCTTGGAGGGGCTGTTTACCCGCTGTGGAGAAGGCGTTCCCTTTCGTATTTGGACACAATCCCATAACAAACTTTTCAGTTTTCAAAACCTTCCGCCTGATGTATAATAAAGCAAAAAAGAGAAGGTGACCCTTTGAATACAAAAGAGCAGATGCACAGGCAGGATTTAGAACGTCTGAAATTACTTAGATATATGGATGATGATTTTATGACTGTCTGTCTCGCAGACAACATTGAGGGCGTAGAACTGATACTGCGGATTGTCTTAGAACGGGAAGATATTACTGTAAAATCTGTCAGGACACAGGAATCGCTTAAAAACTTACAAGGACGTTCGGCTATTTTAGATGTTTATGCGGTCGATAACACAGGCAAAGCATATGACATAGAAATTCAACGTTCCGACAAGGGAACAGGCGCAAAACGGGCACGGCACAACAGCAGTCTGCTAGATTCCCATATCTTAAAATTGGGAGCAGATACAAAAGATATGCCCGACAGTTATGTTATTTTCATTACAGAAAACGATGTAATGAAAGGAAACCAGCCGATATATCCAGTGGAGAAATATGTCACAATCAGCGAAAACAAAGTATTGTTTAACGACGGTTCGCATATCCTGTATGTGAACGGAAAATACAGGGGAAACGATGAAATCGGGAAATTGATGCACGATTTTTCATGCACCGAGCCAGAAGATATGAATTTTGAAGCACTTGCCCAAAAAGCAAGGTACTTTAAGAAAGATGAGAAAGGAGTGGCGGCTATGTGTAAGATGATGGAAGATATGAGAAATGAAGCGACTAGGGATAAGCTAAAAGAGAAAGCAATTCTTATGTTAAAAAATGGGAAAATTTCATTAGATGAAATACAGACATTCTTTTCAGAACTCTCTAACGAAGAAATTGAAGAAGTTAAAGCCGAGGTCATGCAGTTAGCCTGAGAACCAAACACACTCTCGAGATGATTTTATGTAAAAGGATAGCGTAAAGCTATCCTTTCAGACTGTTTCATCCATTGCAGGATATTCAAAGCAGAAACTTTGTGAAGGCCCTCTTCTTCCCAAAGCCCCCATTCCGCCTTCATCTTTGCCAGCTTTTTCAGATTCATGCAGGCATAGGTAAGCCCGACTTTCATTTCCATCCGGGTTTTACCATACATCTGCGTATACCGGAAACCATGGTTTTCCTTTGCACTCCCAAAGATCCGTTCAATGGTTTCTTTCCTTTGTGCATATAAATCTTTCATCCCGATTGTATGACGGATATCTTCACACATTTCCATGTATGGCTCCCAAATGTGGCGTGTGACAACCTTTACATGTTCCCTGCTCCCGGTACATTGTGAAAGGTATGGACATTCTGCACAGACTGCACCGCAGCTTTTATACTCTCGATAGCCTTCCCGGTTGGTCGTACAATAAGAAAGCATCCGGTTGTTTGGGCAGATATAACAGTCATAATACTCGTCATAAACATAATCATGTTTTTTGAAAAACCCCTTCTTTGTCATAGGCCTCTTATAGGGCAGAAGCGGTTTGATTCCATCGTCAATCAAAAGTTTTGCGATACCGGGTGTTTTGTATCCGGCATCTGCGATCAGGGTTTCCATCCCGATATTCTTTTATCTTGTCATACAGGCATTTGAAGGTTCTGCTGTCATGATGGTTGCCGGGATGTACACTATAGCTTAAAATCCAGCCATTCTTATCACAAGCGGTTTGTACGGCATATGCAAAGACATGTTTGTGTTCTCCTTTGCGGAACCATCCGCTTTCTGGGTCTGATGTGCTTTCCTTGATGGTTTTTTCTTCCCCGCCGCCTGAACCGGGCAGCGGAGGGTCTGTATGGTCATCCTCTTTTTCCTTCAGGGGGCCTTTCCCATGGGCCTCACGGTCTTCGTTGATCTCCTTGTTCAGGATGTCTTCAAAGAACAGCGCTTCTTCATGGGCAATCCGTTTCTGCATCTTCCTGTTGTTTGCCCGGGCTTTCACGTGAGTCGCATCCACAAAGACCTCTGACGGGTCTATCAGCCTGTATTTATAACATTCCCGCAGGATATGGGAAAAGATCTGTTCAAACAGATCCGTATCCTTGAATCTACGGGTGTAGTTCTTTCCGAATGTAGAGAAATGAGGAACTTTATCCATCATTTCAAGACCAAGGAACCAACGGTAAGCTACATTTACCTCAATCTCCTTAACAGTCTGGCGCATACTTCTGATTCCATACAGGTACTGGATAAAGGGTATCTTTATCAGCATGACGGGATCCATGCTTGGACGCCCATTGTCAGGGCTGTATTTATCCTCAACCAGCTCATAAATAAAACGCCAGTCGATGGCTTTATCAATCATTCTCAGGAGATGATCCGGTGGAACCAGATCATCCATGCAGAACATCTGGATTTGTTCCCTTTTCCTGTCAGCATTCTGTGTCATCATAGAAATATCCCGCCTTTCTTTGATACTTCTATTGTACCAGAAATAAGCTTTAAAATCCTGTAAATAAAGGGATTCTTATCTCTTTCATCAGAGAAATCCGAGGCATATCTGCCTCGGACTTTGTCTACAGTCTGAAAGGATAGCATAAAGCTATCCTTTTTTGCTCGGCTAACGCCTACGCAAAACAGCCCCGATTATGCGAAGTAAAACACCTAAACAGGGCAAATTGATTATGATTATTAAATCCGCGGAGATAATAAAAGTGCCCTGGAATCCGCTGTGCGCGTCTTGCCAGGGCTTTTATTATAGCAGGAGACTTATTAGCAACTATGAAACAAATACAAAGCCGCTTTAACGAAAACGTAATTACAATGTAGTGGTAGTTGCCAAAAATGCGACATCAATTCTCCCGCAGGAGCATTTTCGTTTTTGGCAACTATTTGTTAAAGTAGGTATTTGTTTTATAGTTGTGACCTAAAAGCCAGTAACGGAGATTGGGAGCATCTTATCAGAATTGGATATAAAATAAACAGTCCGAAAACCTGCAAGGACTGTTTACCACCTGACTGATAAGATGTTCCCTTTCGTATTGTGTCAAATTCCATTCACAAACTTTTCAGTTTTCAAAACCTTCCGCCTGATGTATAATAAAGCAAAAGAGAGAAGGTGACCCTTTGAATACAAAAGAGCAGATGCACAGGCAGGATTTAGAACGTCTGAAATTGCTTAGATATATTGACGACGAGTTTATGACAGCCTGTCTCGCGGATAACATTGCAGGCGTAGAACTGATACTGCGGATTGTCTTAGAACGGGAAGATATAACGGTCAAATCAGTCCGGACACAGGAACCTTTAAAAAACCTGCAGGGACGTTCGGCCATTTTAGATGTTTATGCGGTCGATAACACAGGCAAAGCATATGACATAGAAATTCAACGTTCTGACAAGGGAACAGGCGCAAAACGGGCACGGCACAACAGCAGTCTGTTAGATTCCCATATCTTAAAATCGGGAGCAGATACAAAACATATGCCTGACAGCTATGTTATTTTCATCACAGAAAATGACGTAATGAAGGGAAACCAACCGATATATCCTGTAGAGAGGTATATCACCATTGGTGAACAAAAAGTATTGTTTGGCGACGGTTCGCATATTCTATATGTGAACGGAAAATACCGGGGAAATGATGAAATCGGAAAGCTAATGCACGATTTTTCATGTACCGAGCCAGAAGATATGAATTTTGAAGCACTTGCCCAAAAAGCAAGGTACTTTAAACAGGATGAGAAAGGAGTGGCGGCTATGTGTAAGATGTTGGAAGATATGAGAAATGAAGCGGCATTAGATTATGCAAAAGAAACAGCGAAAAAAATGATTAAAGACGGTGAAATGCCTCTGGAGAAAATTTCACATTATGTATCTTTATCAATGGATGAATTGAAAGAACTGGAAGCCGAAGTCATGCAGTTAGCCTGAAACAGACAGGCAAAAACCAAACTAAGATTATTGCATGTGAAAGGGAAAGGATAGCGTAAGCTGTCCTTTTTTGCGTAGGCGTTAGACGGCGCAAACAGCCCCGCAGGGCAAGTTTACCAAAGGAAAGCGCAGGCGGTTTGGTATAACTTGCTATACCAAAACCGTAGCGGTACAATTAAAGTATAAGGAAAACAAAACCGTAGTGGTGTCATTTTGGATTTTAGCAATAGTGTCAATTTTAGATATAAAAATAATTGGAGAAAGGATAAAATGCACGTTGAGAAATACACAAAAAGGGCTTTAGGAAATATGCTGAAGCATTATTCACGAACGCAGATAAACCCTGACTGCCGGGATAATATAGATTCAAACTTATCAGAGCTAAATTATAACCTTGCGCCAGAGAGGGAAGTGAAAGACTATCAGTTTATACAGCAACGGCTGGCAGAAGTTAAGCATTTGAACCGTAGCGACATTAACATAATCGCAGATTGGGTGGTAACTCTTCCCAGAGATTTTGAGGGTGATGAAAAAAAATTCTTCCAGACTGTCTACAGGGGCATGTGTTCACGCTATGGGGAAGAAAATGTGGTGTCGGCTTGGGTACATAAAGATGAACCACAAGCTATGCCCCACATGCACTTCTGTTTTATGCCTATCGAACGTACTGTAGATAAAAATAATCAGGAAATCGAAAAACTAAATGCAAAAGCTATTTTAAATAGACAGGAATTAAAAGAAATTCACCCATTTATGGAAAGATATCTCGAGCGGAATCACGTTCCTGCGCATCTGTTAAATGATAAAACGCGTGAGGGGAACAAATCTGTTAAGGAATTAAAAGAAGAACAGGCCATCAAAGACTTAAAGGCAGTACAGACATTAAGGGCAGTACAAAAAGATATTGTCGAACCTGCCGAACCGGTGAAAGCCTTAAGAGGTAAAGTAGTATCATACGAACAATATGAACATGATATAAATACCTTAAACGCAAAGCTATTGCAAAGAGAAAATAAAACAAAAAGTCTTAAAAATGACCTCAACTTTCAGAGATACAAGTATCAAGAATTGGATAAAAATTTTACGCAAGAACATGAAGAATTTCTTGAACTACAGGAAAAACAGCACGATAAAGAATATCTAAAACAGCAGATGAAAGAAATAGAGCATATGCACGATTTAAACAGATTTCACAATCACAGTCGTGATGATATAACAGTCGGTGGGAGATAAAAGAAAAAGGACTGTAAGGGAAGTATTTCCTAAACAGTCTTTATTCTTTTACAAATTCCACAACACTGTCTGGAGTACAATTTAGTATGTTGCATAATTTTTCAAGAGTCAACATATTTATATTTTTGTTATGTCTTAAACTGTTTACCGTACTGCTAGGTATACCATACTTATTTATTAAAGCGTACGTCGTTATATGCTTTTGGCGCATTGTTTCCCATAGCGGTTTATAACTTATCATGTGTATCTCCTAGTATAATAATGGTGT
>DESQ01000015.1:39562-39721 GCA_002361355.1 Lachnospiraceae bacterium UBA3310 | reverse complement strand
CACATGCTGTACCGCCTCCGGCACAACTGCAAAAATCCTTTCATCTGCGGGTAGCTTATACATAGATGCCATATATGCTTTTAACTCTTCCGCCAGAAATTCAGGAATAATCACCGTTCGCACAGATTCCCTTGTTTTAGGTTCTGTAATCTCGTCTTT
>DESQ01000015.1:0-39330 GCA_002361355.1 Lachnospiraceae bacterium UBA3310 | reverse complement strand
AGCTTATACATAGATGCCATATATTCTTTCAGTTCTTCCGCTAGAAATTCAGGAATGATTACCATCCGCACAGATTCCCTTGTTTTAGGTTCTGTAATCTCGTCTTTCCCCTTATACCGGAAATATGTCTTGGTAATAGATATCCTCCTGTTTACCGTGTCAATGTCCGATGCAGTAAGCGCTAGGGCTTCACCAATCCTGCAGCCACTGTAAAACAGCAAGATCAAACAAAGACATGATACTTACTCCCCATAGTCAAAAGTGTTCTATAAAACAATTAAATTCGTCTAACGTTCAGAATTGTAATTGCTTTTTATCTGCATCTGCCCTGCCCATGCGTTTTACTTTTGTGCAGGGATTATCTTTTAAGTTGTAAATCTTTGCTGCGTGGGTAAATAACGCCGTCATCTGATTTTGAAGCATACGCTGATAAGTTTCCTTAAATCCTTTGGAGCGTATTTCGTTCTGCCACTGAATAATATCTGCTGGTGTAATGCCATCCATAGCCTTATTACCTAACAACGGAATAATGTGATGTTCAATCATGTAACGCTTATTCCGAATCGTGCGCTGTTTCAACTCGCCGTCTTTATCCCTAAAATATACCTCTACGAAATCAGCCAGCTTCATGTTCATATCCGTTTTTGATGCTAACAGCGTATTGCACTCCCATTCCAAGGCTTCCTTTTTACTCGAAAATCCCCGTTTTTTCTTATGCTTTTTCTTGCCCTGCCAATCCTCCACCCATATCTGTGAAGTCCATGTGCCTTTTTCCGTATCTTTGGATACTGCCATTCTTCAATCACTCCCTTCTTTATACGATATTTCTTTTTCCGAAGTAAAATCTTTCACTCCAATATGTACGTGGCACTTTTGCCTGTACCGTCATATATCCGGCAGCCGCCAATTCCTCATTGAGCTGACGGATAATGCGATACCCCTTCTGTTTTGACACGCCCAGTTCCTGCGCGACATCATCAACAGTCATCATATAGTTTGTCTTTTCCATACCAATTCTCCTTTCGCATTATATTTTCTCCAATTACGCATTTCGTATTGTGATTAATCTAATATTATTACTCATTGCGTATTTTGTCAATACTATTTTAAAATTATTTTTTGATATTTACGAATTGCATAATATGTTATGCAGTGTTATAATATACAAAATAACCTTCTTATTTATATACTAGAGATGCCATCGGGATTTGCAGAAGCGTACACTATATGAAGGAAACCAAAAAAGGGAATGGTTGTATGGATAGAGACCGGTTTAAGCTTATACACAGCGAACTAATTCAACAAGTTCAATGTGTAGAAAATAATTTGAAGATAATATACGCAGCAATGTGCAAAGGAAATTTTAACAACAATCTAAAGTCCGTTGAGAAAATGAACTTGGGTAAGATAGCGAGAGAACTTGAAGAACTCGATAATAGTGATGATATGCCCGAATTTTCTGAAGAAGAATACAACACGATAGATGAAATTAGAGAAATAAGAAATTATTGGTGTCATCAGTGTTACTTAGATTTTATCTATATTGAAAATGATTATGAGCGAGAGAAGGCATTTCAAAAAATTGCTCGGAAATTACATTATGACGAATATAGGACATATGACTTATTTAAGAAAACGGAGGAAATGCGTTTTATTATTATGAAAAAATACAGATAAGCATGGAATGTTTATGTTTGGAATAAAAAAATATTGAGTAGAAAGGAACACAAATTCATGGGTTATGGTCAGAATCTAAAAGATATTTTAGACAGCAAAGGCATGACAGTAAAAGAACTTGCGCTAAAGGCGAAAATCGCGCCTACAACACTTTATTCGATTATCCAGCGGGACACTGCTATCCGTTTTGACACCGCACTTAGAATTTCTAATATATTGGATATCCCCATCAGTTCTATCTGCAAGGATAATCCCTATGACGATATCAAAACCTTACCCACACTTCCATCTGACAGTGAAAAGTGGAATATAAACAGCCATAAGAATGCCTATATATCGGATCGTACCGCCCGCATATTAAAAAAATTCGATTACACAGAACTGCCTATGGTAGATGAATTGATTGCGGATTTATATGTACTGGATGATATAACTAGACGCGATCTGTTTGAATATGCAAAAATGCTGAAGAAAAATCATACCTCTCCTGAAAGAGCCGCTGATTTAAAAGATATAAAATAACATAACGTTATCTATATATTCATAAATAAACCAAGAAAGGATAACACTATATTTGTTATAGGTATATATACATATGAATGAACATCTATATTTTCTTTATAATTGGTTTAAAGAAATTGATTGTGATAAAAATTTTCCTCGCATTCGTTTTCTAAATGCCGACATCATAATCATTAAAGATCATCTTAACCATTTAAGTCAAGATATAAGCCAAACTGACCCCTTTTACAGCAAAGAATTTATGCGTCTAAAAAACCGTTTATTTAATCCAATGGGCGTAAATCCTGCTGTTCATGGAATGATATTCGCTTATATTACTACTTTATATGAAAAGCAAAAACAACCTTTCAATGATATATGGGATTATATTCACCCCAAAATCCAAAAAGTTTCCAAAGGGCAATATCTCTCTGGCTTCTATGCTGACGCTGCTGAAAATGCCTTTAAAGAAATCAACGCACGGACAAAACGCATATATGCAAATGCATGTCCAAATACCCCTATTCCGGATGGCGCCGCTGCAATGACAAGAGTATATTCTTCAAACAATCCTATTGTAGAATTTTGTGATAGACATACCGAGAGTGGACAAAATACTCAATTAGGTTTTATGAAAATGGCAGAAGGTGCTATGACTGCTTTAAGAAATCCGGTTGCGCATGAGAATCTAAACATGTCCCAAGATGATGCCATGCGTCAACTCATGTTTGCAAGTATGATAATGTATAAGATTGACGAAGGCGTTATTTATTCTGGAATCACTGAGCAAGAATAAATATCGTAGCCATTTTGTAGCCACTTTAGCTCTCTAAAGTGGCTATTCATGTAAAAAGGCTTTCGGAGAAACCCCCGAAAGCCTTGATTTTACTGAATAAATTATAATTACTCGATGATAGTAGCAACCCTACCTGAACCTACAGTTCTACCACCCTCACGGATAGCAAAGGTCAAACCCTGCTCCATAGCGATCGGGTGAATCAGCTCGATGGTCATCTCTACGTTATCACCAGGCATGCACATCTCTGTGCCATCAGGAAGGTTACATACACCTGTGATATCCGTTGTTCTGAAATAGAACTGAGGACGATAGTTGTTGAAGAAAGGTGTATGACGGCCACCCTCGTCCTTGGTCAGAACGTATACCTGAGCCGTAAATTTCTTGTGGCAGGTAACTGTGCCGGGTTTAGCAAGAACCTGTCCTCTCTCGATATCGGTTCTCTGGATACCACGAAGCAGAACACCGATGTTATCACCAGCCTGAGCCTCATCAAGCAGCTTACGGAACATCTCGATACCGGTTACAACCGACTTCTGTGTTTCCTCCTTAACGCCGATGATCTCAACTTCATCAGACATATGCAGTGTACCACGCTCTACTCTACCGGTAGCAACGGTACCACGGCCTGTGATGGAGAATACATCCTCGATAGGCATAAGGAAAGGCTTATCTGTATCACGCTGAGGATCCGGAATATAAGAATCAACGGTATCCATAAGCTCCATGATCTTGTCGCCCCACTCGCCCTTAGGATCTTCCAGAGCCTTCAAAGCGGAACCCTTAATGATCGGGCAGTCTGTGAACTCATACTCCTCAAGCTGCTCTGTGATCTCCATCTCAACCAGCTCTAACAGCTCAGGATCATCTACCATATCGCACTTGTTCATGAACACTACGATATAAGGCACGCCTACCTGACGGGACAGAAGGATATGCTCCTTGGTCTGTGCCATAACGCCATCGGTAGCAGCTACAACGAGGATAGCGCCATCCATCTGTGCAGCACCGGTGATCATGTTCTTAACGTAGTCAGCATGGCCAGGGCAGTCAACGTGCGCATAGTGTCTCTTCTCTGTCTCATACTCAACGTGAGCAGTAGAGATGGTGATACCTCTCTCTCTCTCCTCGGGAGCCTTATCAATGTTCTCGAAATCTGTAGCCGTGTTACCAGCCACTCTCTCTGCCAGCACCTTTGTGATTGCAGCGGTCAGAGTTGTCTTACCATGGTCTACGTGACCGATGGTACCAATATTACAATGGGGTTTGTTTCTCTCAAATTTAGCTTTAGCCATTTCTAAAGTCCTCCTTAAAATAATTTACTGTCCTTGTTCCTATAACCATCCGGTAAATTGAATCCGCTACCATTGATTATATTAAAGATTACCAAGTTTTTCAAGCATTTCTTTACATTACTTACTCTTTGCGGCCAAGACCTTCTCCTGTACGCTCTTGGGTACCTGTTCGTACTTCTCAAAGAACATGGAATAATTTCCACGTCCCTGTGTCTTCGAACGTAAGTCGGTGGAATAACCGAACATCTCAGCAAGCGGCACATATCCCTTAACCATCTTGCCTCCGCCGATATCCTCCATACCCTCGATCCGTCCGCGGCGGGAATTGATATCGCCGATTACATCGCCCATATACTCCTCAGGCATCGTCACTTCCACCTTCATGATAGGCTCAAGCAGTACGGGATTTGCCTTCTTCATAGCTTCCTTGAAGCACATGGAACCTGCAATATGGAAAGCCATCTCAGAAGAATCGACCTCATGGTAGGAACCGTCGTATACGTTTGCGGATACGCCGAGTACAGGGAATCCGCCAAGAATACCTGCCTTGGATGCTTCCTCGATACCCTCGCCGACTGCCGGGATATACTCCTTCGGAATCGCACCGCCGACAACGGAACTCTCAAACTTGAATGTCTCCTCTCCGTTCGGATCCATGGGCTCGAATTTCACTTTACAGTGACCGTACTGTCCACGGCCGCCGGACTGCTTCGCGTACTTGTACTCCTGATCTACAGGCTTGGTAAAGGTCTCCTTATAAGCAACCTGAGGTGCGCCCACGTTAGCCTCCACCTTGAACTCACGCAGTAATCTGTCAACAATGATCTCCAGATGGAGCTCACCCATACCTGCAATGATGGTCTGGCCTGTCTCCTGATCTGTATGGGCACGGAAGGTAGGATCCTCCTCGGCAAGTTTTGCCAAAGCCTCGCCCATCTTGCCCTGACCAGCTTTTGTCTTAGGCTCGATCGCCAGCTCGATAACGGGCTCCGGGAACTCCATGGACTCCAGAATAACAGGATGCTGCTCGTCACAAATAGTATCACCGGTCGCGGTGAACTTAAACCCGACTGCCGCCGCAATATCACCGGAATACACTTTATCAAGCTCTGCTCTCTTGTTCGCGTGCATCTGCAGGATACGTCCGATACGCTCCTTCTTATCCTTCGTCGCATTGTACACATAGGAACCGGAATTACAGGTACCGGAGTACACACGGAAAAATGCAAGCTTACCGACAAAGGGATCAGCCATAATCTTGAATGCAAGCGCTGAGAAAGGCTCCTCGTCGGAGGAATGTCTCACAATCTCATTGCCTTCTAAGTCAGTGCCCTTGATCGCCTCGATATCCGTAGGCGCGGGCATATACTCCAGAATTGCATCCAGAAGCTTCTGCACACCCTTATTTCTGTAAGCGGAACCGCAGCATACAGGGATTGCCTTACACTCACAGGTCCCTTTTCTGAGAGCCGCCTTAAGCTGCTCTACGGAAGGCTCCTCACCTTCCAGATACATCATGGTCAGATCATCGTCCAGCTCACAGATCTTCTCGATCAACTGTTCACGGTACTCGTTCGCCTGATCAACCATGTCTGCGGGAATTTCTGTGATAGAAATGTCATCGCCCTTATCATCATTATAGATATAAGCCTTCATTTCAAACAGATCGACTATTCCCTTGAAATCGTCTTCCTTGCCGATAGGCAGTTGTAAAACGATGGTGTTTTTACCTAATCTTGTTCTGATCTGCTCTACAGCGCCATAGAAGTTAGCGCCCAGGATATCCATCTTGTTGATGAACGCCATTCTTGGTACGTTGTAGGTATCAGCCTGTCTCCACACGTTCTCTGACTGCGGCTCCACACCGCCCTTTGCACAAAATACACCTACGGCACCATCAAGTACGCGGAGTGAACGCTCAACTTCTACTGTGAAGTCTACGTGACCGGGAGTATCAATGATATTGATACGATGCTCCAATGCACCGGGCTTTGGCTTGCAGTTCTCTTCCAGAGTCCAATGGCATGTGGTAGCGGCTGATGTGATCGTGATACCTCTCTCCTGCTCCTGCTCCATCCAGTCCATGGTAGCTGTGCCTTCGTGAGTATCACCGATCTTATAGTTTACGCCAGTATAATAAAGGATACGCTCTGTCAATGTGGTTTTACCCGCATCAATATGAGCCATGATACCGATATTTCTGGTTCTCTCTAGTGGATATTCTCTTCCAGCCAAGGTTTTTTCCTCCTTAAAATTGTCCCAAAAACGCGGAAGAAATCTTTTGATTTCTTCCAAACGAGACTTAGATGTTCTTAGGCGGCGTTTTCAGACGCCTTAGAATATCTTCTCGTTTTTAGAAACGATAGTGCGCAAAAGCCTTGTTTGCCTCTGCCATCTTGTGCATATCTTCTTTCCTCTTAACCGCTGCGCCCGTGTTGTTCGCTGCGTCTAAGATCTCGTTTGCAAGTCTCTGCTCCATGGTCTTTTCGCCTCTCTTACGAGAAAACATTACAAGCCAGCGAAGTGCAAGAGCCTGGCGTCTGTCCGGACGAACCTCGATCGGCACCTGATAAGTTGCACCGCCGATACGTCTCGCCTTTACCTCCAGAAGCGGCATAATGTTGTTCATAGCCTCCTCGAAGACATCGAGCGCCGGTTTTCCGGCCTTCTCCTCCACCTTTGCAAACGCTCCGTATACAATCTTCTGTGCTACGCCCTTCTTACCATCCAGCATGATGTTGTTGATAAGCTTCGTAACAACCTTATTGTTGTATAAAGGATCTGCTAATACATCTCTCTTCGGAATATGTCCTTTACGTGGCACGATTCTTCCCTCCTTATTCATTAAATAATAAGTGAAATACCTCGCAGCAAGCTGCGGTTATTTCACCCTCGCGGCATTCGTCAAATGGATGCTTCGCATCCGCAGATTGAGCAACGCTCAATCAAATCATTGCTCGCGGGAATAAATCTCAGGTACTCACATGTGTCCTCTAATTCAATGTGTCCGTGCGGTATTTCTTCTATAAAAATAAGAATCCCAACACTAAATTAGTTCTGTTTGTGGTACTGATACACCCAGACCTATTTTGAAGCTTTAGGTCTCTTAGCGCCGTACTTGGAACGAGCCTGTTTTCTGTTAGCGACTCCCGCAGTATCCAGTGTACCTCTGATAATATGGTATCTGGTACCAGGCAAGTCTTTGACTCTTCCGCCACGGATCAGAACAACGCTATGCTCCTGCAGGTTATGACCCTCGCCGGGAATATAGCTTGTCACCTCGATTCCGTTAGAAAGACGTACTCTGGCAATCTTTCTGAGCGCTGAGTTAGGCTTCTTAGGGGTTGCTGTCTTAACAGCGGTGCAGACACCTCTCTTCTGCGGTGAAGCAGTGTCGGTAGCCGCCTTGTGAAGGGAGTTATAACCCTTTAACAAAGCCGGCGCCGTAGACTTCTTGACGGATGTCTGGCGTCCCTTTCTGACTAACTGGTTAAATGTTGGCATTCTTTTCACCTCCTGTTGGTAAAACATTATTATATAGTAGAAACTTTTTATGCGCGCACAAAAAAAACGCATTCATGTGCACACTAAAATAGTATACTTGCCCATGAATGCGTTGTCAACTACTTTTTAATTCATCAGTTCAGCCAGACCAAATTTGCGGGACAAATTGTGCTTGCACAAATTTGAACAGCAAATGATGGTCTGAGGGAGCGCCATCTTATGAGCAAAAGCAGTTGCGAAGCAACAATAAGCGCTGCAAGCGCGATTTTGCGAATGGCGCGTGCTGAACTGTCACAATCTGCGAATGGCGCGTGCTGAACTGACTCAGCTTTTACTCCACTACCTCCGGTTCAAGCCCGGTCTCAGCATCAACAAGTTCATCCAACTCGTCGACACCATCCAGATCATCGGTATCACCCTCCGCATCGTCGATGTCGTCGATTTCCTCCATATCCTCCGGAAGCTCAAAATCCTCTTCCTCTTCAAGAGAACCATCGTCAAACTCGAACTCATCCTCCATGCGCAGACGGCTTAACAGATTTTCATCCGTGCTCAATCTGGTATCACGGTAGCGTCTCATACCTGTACCGGCAGGGATCAGCTTACCGATAATCACATTCTCCTTCAAACCGATCAGGGAATCTACCTTACCCTTGATTGCCGCCTCTGTCAGAACCTTGGTGGTTTCCTGGAAGGATGCCGCTGACAGGAAGGAATCGGTTGCCAGCGCCGCTTTGGTGATGCCAAGCAGGATCTGCTTACCTTCCGCAGGTTCCTTGCCCTCTTTTACCAGCTCCTCGTTCATATCCTCATAATCCAGAACATCTACCAACGTACCTGGCAAAAATTCGGTATCGCCGCTGTTCTCGATCCGCACCTTCTTAAGCATCTGGCGCACAATCACCTCGATATGCTTATCGGAGATATCCACACCCTGGAGGCGGTACACTCTCTGTACCTCGCGGAGCATGTAATCCTGCACGGCACGAATGCCCTTAATCTTCAACAGGTCATGCGGATTTACACTACCCTCAGTCAGCTCATCGCCGGCCTCCAGTGTCGCGCCATCCAACACCTTGATTCTGGAACCATACGGAATCAGATAAGTCTTGGACTCGCCCGTCTCGTTGTTGGTGATAATAATCTCTCTCTTCTTCTTGGTATCCTTAATGGTCGCAACACCGCCGAACTCTGCAATAATAGCAAGACCCTTCGGCTTACGCGCCTCAAAAAGCTCCTCTACACGGGGAAGACCCTGTGTAATATCGTCGCCTGCCACACCGCCGGTATGGAAGGTACGCATGGTAAGCTGTGTACCAGGTTCACCAATGGACTGCGCCGCGATGATGCCAACAGCCTCACCAACCTGAACCGCCTCGCCGGTCGCCATATTGGCGCCGTAGCACTTCGCGCAGATACCCACATGGGAACGGCAGGTTAAGATCGTGCGGATCTTGACTTCCTCCACCGGCTCACCCTTCTCGTTCACGCCGACGGTCAGTATCTTTTCAGCGCGGGCAGGCGTGATCATGTGGTTTCTCTTCACGATCATCTTGCCGTTCTTATCCCTGATATCTTCGCAGGAGAAACGTCCTGTAATTCTGTCCTTCAATCCCTCGATGGTCTCCTTGCCGTCCATAAACGCCTTGACCACCATACCGGATATCTCGTCTCTCCCTTCACAGCAGTCTGTCTCACGGATGATAAGCTCCTGGGACACATCGACCATACGTCTGGTCAGATAACCGGAGTCTGCCGTACGCAGCGCGGTATCAGACAGACCCTTGCGGGCGCCGTGCGCCGACATGAAATACTCCAGTACGTCCAGACCTTCACGGAAGTTGGACTTGATCGGCAGCTCGATGGTGCGGCCTGTGGTATCTGCCATCAGACCACGCATACCCGCCAACTGTTTGATCTGCTGGTTGGAACCACGGGCGCCGGAATCCGCCATCATATAAATGTTATTGTATTTATCGAGACCGGAGAGCAGCACTTCCGTGAGCTCCTTATCCGTATCATTCCAGGTCTCTACCACCGCACGGTATCTCTCCTCCTCCGTGATCAGTCCTCTTCGGAAGTTCATGGAGATTTTATCTACCGTCGCCTGTGCCGCTTCAAGCATTTCCTCCTTCTTCGCCGGCACCGTCATATCGGAAATCGAAACGGTCATTGCTGCCTGCGTGGAATACTTGTAACCGGTTGCCTTGATCAGGTCGAGCACTTCCGCTGTCCGCACAGCGCCGTGGATATTGATAACCTTCTCAAGGATCTGTTTAAGCTGCTTCTTACCCACGTGGAAATCCACTTCCAGTTTCAGGAAATTCTCGGGATCGCTTCTGTCCACATATCCCAGATCCTGCGGCAGAATCTCATTAAAGAGGAATCTTCCCAGCGTGGACTCCACATTGCCGGTTACCACTTCTTCGGAAGCATTTTTCTTGCTCACTCTGACCGTAATTCTGGAATGCAGCGTACATACTTTATTCTCATAGGCAAGAATCGCCTCGTTCACACTCTTGAAGAACTTGCCCTCTCCTACCGCACCGGGTCTCTCCTGGGTCAGATAGTAGATACCGAGCACCATATCCTGAGACGGAACCGCCACCGGGCCGCCGTCCGAAGGCTTCAACAAATTGTTCGGGGAAAGCAGAAGGAATCTGCACTCCGCCTGCGCCTCCACGGAAAGAGGAAGGTGCACTGCCATCTGGTCACCGTCGAAATCGGCGTTGAATGCCGTACATACGAGAGGATGAAGCTTGATTGCCTTACCCTCAACCAGGATGGGCTCAAATGCCTGAATACCCAGTCTGTGAAGGGTAGGCGCACGGTTTAACATCACAGGATGCTCCTTGATAACCTCCTCCAGCACATCCCAAACCTGCGTATCCAGTCTCTCCACCAGTTTCTTCGCCGCCTTAATATTCTGCGAAATACCGCGGAATACCAGCTCCTTCATCACGAAGGGCTTAAACAGCTCGATCGCCATCTCCTTCGGCAGGCCGCACTGATAAATTTTCAATTCAGGGCCTACCACGATAACGGATCGGCCGGAATAGTCCACACGCTTACCCAAAAGATTCTGACGGAAACGTCCTGACTTACCCTTAAGCATATCGGAAAGAGACTTCAAAGCTCTGTTGCCAGGGCCTGTCACCGGTCTGCCTCTTCTGCCGTTATCAATCAGAGCGTCCACTGCCTCCTGCAGCATACGCTTCTCATTGCGGACAATGATATCGGGAGCGCCCAGCTCCAGAAGTCTTTTCAGACGATTGTTTCTGTTGATGATTCTTCTGTATAAATCGTTCAGGTCGGAGGTCGCGAAACGGCCGCCATCCAACTGTACCATCGGGCGAAGATCCGGCGGGATCACAGGAATCACATCCATAACCATCCACTCAGGCTGGTTTCCCGACTCCCTGAAAGCCTCCACAACTTCCAGTCTCTTGATGATGCGGGCGCGCTTTTGTCCGGTGGACTCTCGCAGTCCTTCCTTCAATTCCGCCGCCTCCTGCTCCAGGTCAATCGCCTGCAGCAGCTCTTTGATTGCCTCTGCTCCCATGCCTACCCGGAATTTATTGCCCCAGGTCTCCCTGGCATCCTGATACTCCTTCTCGGAGAGCACCTGCTTGTACTCAAGATCCGTCTCGCCGCCGTCCAACACAATATAAGATGCAAAGTAAAGCACCTTTTCAAGCACCCTCGGGGAGAGATCGAGAATCAGTCCCATACGGCTGGGAATACCCTTAAAATACCAGATATGGGATACCGGCGCCGCCAGTTCAATGCGGCCCATACGCTCTCTGCGGACACTGGACTTGGTCACCTCGACGCCGCACCTATCGCAGACAACACCCTTATATCTGATCTTCTTATACTTACCACAGTGACACTCCCAGTCTTTGCTGGGCCCAAAAATCCGCTCGCAGAATAAGCCGTCTTTCTCCGGTTTCAGGGTTCTATAGTTGATCGTCTCAGGCTTGGTAACCTCACCTCTCGACCACTCTCTGATCTTCTCAGGTGACGCCAATCCGATCTTGATCGCGTCAAATGTCATGGGTTGATACGCTTCCTGTTTCATATCTGACATCCTGCATTGCCCTCCATTTTATTCGTCAAATGCTTCCTCAAATGCCTCGTCCGGTTCAGCCAGATCCTCTGCCTCTTCCTCATCGCTGCTCACAAGCTCACCGCTGTCCTCGTCAAACTCCTGACGCTGATAGCCCATGGAACCGAAGGACTCCCGCTCATAATCATAGCCACGGGAATCGCCCTCGATCTCATACCGGTAATCGTTCTCACCGTAATCAATGGTTTCCATGATCTCCACCTCTGTCTGGTCGTCACGAAGCACCCTGACATCCAGTCCCAGAGACTGCAGCTCTTTCAAAAGCACCTTGAAGGATTCCGGCACACCGGGCTCCGGAATATTGTCGCCCTTGATGATGGCTTCGTAGGTCTTCACACGTCCCACCACATCGTCGGACTTCACTGTCAGAATCTCCTGCAGCGTGTAAGCCGCACCGTATGCCTCCAGCGCCCAAACCTCCATCTCACCGAAACGCTGTCCGCCGAACTGCG
The DNA here is from genome assembly GCA_002361355.1 of Lachnospiraceae bacterium UBA3310. Taxonomy (GTDB): domain Bacteria; phylum Bacillota; class Clostridia; order Lachnospirales; family Lachnospiraceae; genus UBA3282. The sequence continues at coordinate 26,976 of DESQ01000015.1, read as the reverse complement.
CTTTACCGCCCAGAGGCTGCTGCGTTACCAGAGAGTAAGGGCCAGTGGAACGCGCATGGATCTTATCATCCACCAGATGATGCAGTTTCAGGTAATGCATATGGCCAATGGTAACCGGCGAATCGAAATACTCTCCCGTTCTGCCATCCCGCAGTCTCACCTTACCGTCTCTGGAGATCGGTACGCCCTTCCAAAGTTTCCTGTGTTCCCTGTTCTCGGACAGATACTCCATAACCTCAGGTAAAAGCTCATCCTTATGCTTCTTTTCAAATTCTTCCCACTCCAGATTGACATAGTCGTTCGCCAGATCCAGCGTGTCCATAATATCATCCTCTTTTGCACCGTCGAACACAGGCGTAGCCACATTAAAGCCAAGCGCCTTCGCCGCCAGCGAAAGATGGATCTCCAGCACCTGCCCGATATTCATACGGGAAGGCACGCCCAGAGGATTCAATACAATATCAAGAGGACGGCCATTGGGCAGATAAGGCATATCCTCCACCGGCAGCACGCGGGAAACCACACCCTTGTTACCGTGACGGCCTGCCATCTTATCACCAACGGAAATCTTTCTCTTCTGTGCAATGTAAATGCGTACCGCCTGGTTCACGCCGGGAGACAGCTCGTCGCCGTTCTCTCTGGTGAACACCTTCGCGTCCACAACAATACCATATTCGCCGTGAGGCACTTTCAGGGAAGTGTCACGCACTTCTCTCGCCTTCTCGCCAAAGATCGCGCGAAGCAGTCTCTCTTCGGCTGTGAGTTCCGTCTCGCCCTTGGGCGTTACCTTACCCACCAGAATATCGCCGGCGCGCACCTCCGCACCGATACGGATAATGCCTCTGTCATCCAAGTCTTTCAACGCATCGTCACCCACGCCGGGCACATCTCTGGTAATCTCCTCAGGCCCCAGCTTGGTGTCACGCGCTTCCGCCTCATATTCTTCCATATGCACGGAGGTGTAAACATCCTCCTGCACCAGTCTCTCGCTTAAAAGAACCGCATCCTCGTAGTTGTATCCTTCCCAGGTCATAAATCCGATCAGCGGATTCTTACCGAGCGCCAGCTCACCGCCGTCTGTGGAAGGGCCGTCAGCGATCACCTCGCCCTCCTCCACATGCATACCCTTCTGTACAATGGGCTTCTGGTTATAGCAGTTCGACTGGTTACTGCGGGAGAATTTCATCAGACGATACTCGTCCTTCTCCCCGTCGTCGCAAGTCATTTTAATCAGATCAGCCGACACATAATCAATCGTACCAGACTTTCTCGCCACCACGCAGACACCGGAGTCCACAGCCGCTTTCGGCTCCATGCCGGTTCCCACCACAGGCGCCTCCGTAAAGAGAAGGGGCACAGCCTGTCTCTGCATGTTAGAACCCATCAGCGCACGGTTCGCATCATCATTCTGTAAAAACGGAATGAGCGCTGTCGCCACCGAAAATACCATCTTAGGGGACACATCCATATAATCAAACATCGTCTTCGGATATTCCTGCGTCTCTGTCTTATAACGGCCGGAAATGCTGTTACGCTTAAAGTAGCCGTTCTCGTCAAGCGGCGCGGAAGCCTGCGCTACATGATAATTATCTTCCTCGTCCGCCGTCATATAAACTGTCTCGTCCGTGACGCGCGGGTTCTGCGGATCGCTCTTATCAATCTTACGATAAGGCGCCTCCACAAATCCGTATTCATTGATCCTCGCATAAGAAGCCAGGGAATTGATCAGACCGATATTCGGCCCCTCAGGCGTCTCAATAGGACACATTCTGCCATAGTGCGTATAGTGCACATCACGAACCTCGAATCCGGCACGATCTCTGGAAAGGCCGCCGGGGCCAAGGGCCGAGAGGCGTCTCTTGTGGGTCAGTTCGCCCAGCGGGTTGTTCTGATCCATGAACTGGGACAACTGGGAAGAACCGAAGAACTCCTTCACCGCCGCCTGTACCGGTTTGATATTGATCAATACCTGGGGCGAAATTTCCTCCGCATCGTGAGTCGTCATTCTCTCACGAACCACTCTCTCCAGACGGGAGAGCCCGATGCGGTACTGGTTCTGCAAAAGCTCGCCCACTGCACGGATACGTCTGTTGCCCAAATGGTCGATATCGTCGTCGTTACCAATACCGTACTCCAGATGAATATTATAGTTAATGGAAGCAAGAATATCTTCCTTTGTCACATGCTTCGGAATCAGTTCGTGAACATTTTTGTGAATCGCCTCTGCCAGCAGTGCGGGATCCTCGCTGTACTCATCCAGAATCTGCTGTAATACCGGGTAATAAACCAGTTCCGTCACACCCAGCTCTCTGGGATTACAGTCAACGAAATTGGTAATATCCACCATCATATTGGAGAGCACTTTCACATTTCTCTCCTCTGTCTGAATCCAAACGGCCGGAATTGCGGCATTCTGAATCGCATCTGCCATCTGAGCCGTCACCTTGTCACCGGCCTTTGCCAGAATCTCACCGGTCTGGGTATCCACCACATCCTCCGCAAGAATGTGATGTCTGATTCTGTTACGGAACATCAGTTTTTTGTTGAATTTATATCTGCCGACTTTTGCAAGATCATATCTTCTGGGGTCAAAAAACATTGCCATAATCAGGCTTTCCGCACTCTCTACGCTTAAGGGCTCACCCGGACGGATTTTTTTATATAACTCAAGCAGACCCTCCTGATAGTTCTCAGAAGCGTCCTTCGCAAAACTTGCCTCAATCTTTGGCTCATCGCCGAAAAGTTCCCTGATTTCATCGTTCGTGCCCACGCCAAGCGCACGAATCAGCACGGTGATCGGCACCTTTCTGGTCCTGTCAACGCGCACATAGAAAACATCGTTAGAGTCCGTTTCGTACTCTAACCATGCGCCGCGGTTTGGAATCACGGTTGCGGAAAAAAGTTTTTTACCGATCTTGTCATGTCCGATCCCGTAGTAAATACCAGGAGAACGCACAAGCTGACTGACAATGACACGCTCCGCACCATTGATCACAAAGGTACCCGTCTGCGTCATAAGAGGCAGATCGCCCATAAAGATCTCATGCTCGGTAATCTCGTCCTTCTCTTTATTGATCAGGCGAACCTTCACCTTGAGAGGGGCTGCGTAAGTGGCGTCTCTCTCCTTACATTTCTCAATAGAATACTTGACATCGTCTTCACAAAGCTCAAAGTCCACAAATTCCAGACTCAGATGCCCACTGTAATCTGAAATCGGAGAAATATCGTCAAATACTTCCTTCAAGCCTTCCTTCAGGAACCACTGATAGGAGTTCTTCTGAACTTCGATCAGGTTTGGCATCTCCAGAACCTCTTTCTGTCGTGCATAGGTCATACGCGTATTTCTGCCGGCTGCAGTCTTACGGATCCTGTTTTTTTCCATTGACACTTTCACCCCGTTCTTTATGATTGATCCATGCTTAATCGGAAAATGACACTTCAAAAAAGCATAGCACACCAAAATAGTGCACCATACATTCTACTACAAGCACTATGGAGAGTCAATGATTTTTTTCAGAAATTCAGAAGATTTTAAGAAGTAAAACCGCCCACATACTTCTCAAAAGCATGTGAACGGTTTCCCTTTCAGAGATATACCGGACAATTACTTAAGTGTAACCTTCGCGCCCTCAGCCTCAAGTTTAGCCTTGATATCGTCAGCCTCCTCCTTGGAAGCGCCTTCCTTGAGTACCTTCGGAGCGGAATCAACGAGATCCTTTGCCTCTTTCAGGCCAAGGCCGGTAGCCTCACGAACCACCTTGATTACCTTAACCTTGTTAGGGCCAACCTCTGTCAGCTCAACGTCGAACTCGGTCTTCTCCTCGCCTGCTGCCGCACCTGCATCACCGCCTGCTGCTGCAACGACTACGCCTGCTGCTGCGGATACACCGAACTCCTCCTCGCAAGCCTTTACAAGATCATTTAACTCCAATACTGTCAACTCTTTGATCGCGTCAAGAATTTCCTGAGTAGATAACTTTGCCATGATTGTTTTCCTCCATCTTTAATTATAATTTACTTTGAATTACAGATCCGAGGCTGCCTTGGCAGACTCGGGTTTTAATGCGAAGCATTTAAACCATTTTAATGCGAAGCATTTTAAATCGGTTCTATTCTGCTGCGGGTGCTTCTTCCGCAGGCGCTGCCTCTGCCTCGGCAGGTGCGGCTTCCTCTACGGGTGCAGCCTCAACGGGTGTCTCCTCTGCCTTTGCAGGCTCCTCAGCTCCGGATGCGCCGCCTTTCTCCGCCAACTGGTTCATCACGCGGGCGAAGTTCGTAATCGGAGACTGGATGCTGCCAAGCAGCTTGGACAACAGTTCTTCTCTGGAAGGAATCTTAGCAATCTCTGCAATTCCCTTCGCGTCATAAGCGATGCCTTCCACCATACCGCCCTTAACCTCAAGGGCTTCTGCTGTCTTAGCGAATTTGCATAACACTCTTGCGGGAGCCGTTGCATCCTCTGTGGAGATGGCTACCGCACTGGGGCCTGCCAGATAGGGAGCAAGCGCTTCGTAATCCGTGCCCTTGAATGCAAAATTCATCATTGTGTTCTTGTAAACCTTGTAGGTGATACCGGCCTCACGCAACTGCTTACGAAGCTGTGTGTCCTGCTCAACCGTAAGTCCGCGGTAATCAACCAAAACGACTGACTGTGCGTCCTTCACGGCAGCGGCGATCTCATCCACGACAGGTTTCTTCAATTCCACTTTTGCCATTACATTACCTCCTTATAGATTTTAGTGCCGATAGGAGTGTATTCATGAAAAAGTCCTCCCTAAAAGACAGGGAGGACGATATAAGTCAATGATATCTCTTCTCTCCTCGGCAGGCGGACTCTTACGCCGGCAATACGGCACCTGCTGTCTTCGGCATGGTTTTATAACCTTTGATACTATAGCACGATGCCCGAGGAGTTGTCAACTTTTTTTTGCATTTGTTTCCGAAAGCGGGCGGGACATCTCTTCCTCATACTTCCTGATCGCTTCCTCCCGCACAGCGCGTGGCGCGCCCCAATGATTACCGGCCTCACGAATCTTTCCGTTTCGCACCTCGCATTTTGTGCCGTTTAAGATAAATTCCCGGTCGGTATCCACGCCAAGCTGCCGCAGCAGTTCTAACAGCATGGGCGTTATGCCTCCCAGCATGTCACTCCTGCCAGATTCGGACGCCATCTTGTCTCCCACCTCGAGCATGACGCCAGACCACTGTCCTTGTGCAAAATGGATCAGGGCGCCGAGTCCCCACGCCAGCGCTTTCAATTTTTCATCGTTTTCCCCATTATTGCGCCTGTACCCTTCACCGTAGACCTCATCCTCTCCCACACGCAGTCTGTAACCGTTTCCCAGATCAAACACATCTCCCACGGCAATATTGACACTGTTGTCAGAAGGATCGTACTCCTTATGCTCGTGTGTCTGAAACGGTTCTTCTTTGTAAAAGAGGACGGAGGGATCAATACGGGTAAAGAAGCCAGCGTTGTAGCATGTAAAAATTCTTTCACCGTCCACCTGTACGGTGGAAGTCACCGCATCAACAAACTCCGTAGTGATCTCATATTCTTCTTTTCCCGGTTCATTCAAAAGAGTACTGTCAAACTGCCTCCAGACTTCAATCAGATTTTCTATGTCCGCTTTTCTTGCCCTGTCAAACCCATTGAGGGAATCGTCCTCATCGCCTCTGATATCCCCGTTAAAGTAATCCACAAAGGAGTCCTTTTCCCCGTCCTTTGATGAAAGCTTCCCCGTCTGTGCATTATAAATGTACGTATTCCTGCTCCCTACGCCGCTAACGCTCATTTTACATCCTCCTCTCCGCAGTATTACAGCCCTGCCGCCTCATAGGCAGCCGCACCTGCCCCGCGGGCAAAAGGACTCGCAAAGCGCGTCTCTTCCGGGTCAAACCCCGGCCTCGGGTTATACTGCAAACCAAACTTCTGGGCCTCCGTAACCTCAACCTCCATCACGCCGAAATTTGTCTCAATCTGCAATACGACAGAGCCGTCAGGTTTGGTGATAATCTGCGTCTTAAGATCGTCTTCCTCGCCTTCCCCCTCCCCGGTCTTTGTGCCCGCAGGAACCGTCATCTGCCCGTCATAATCGGAAATTTTCTTCAAACCCTTGCGGTTCTCATTGATGATGGCGCGCTGCATCAGCTCCATCTCCTCCGCCGTGTAAAAATGCGCGCCGAAATCATTCATATACTTGGCGTACTTGGCCTTCTCCCTATCTATATAGGTAGAGCCATCCTTCTCATAGGTGTAATCCGGCACGCCGTCCTTATCCGTCGAAGTCTGGAAAAAGTTGACAAAATCATCCTCATCAATCTCCCCCGCCAGAAAATCTTTCCAGAACTCTTCGTGAGACGCAAAGCGCAGGTTTGCATCCTGAGGAAACCGCTGTATAAACGCCAGCACCTTCTCACGCTGCCCGGGCTCTGTGTAGGGAAGATTCCAGCAGCTTCTGTTCACCCACTTACCGTTCTCCATATAGGCTTCCCTGCACATGATCCCATCCTGCCCAAAGCAGGTGATAAACCAGTGTTTGTTTTTCGGATCGTCTGTGGGATAGCTGCACTTGGCCACCTGACCCGTAAGCAGATCCGCCAGTTCCTCCGGATCTGTCACTTCCACATCGGTAATATTATCATCCTTCGCTTTCTTCGTTTCAGAAGCAGTGCCTGTCGCAGTATCAGCCACAGAAACCGCCGGAGCTGTCACACTGTCAGTTGTCTCCGTCTTTGGATTTGCGACACTGCCGCCCGCTTCCGCCTTCGTCTGCGCCGCCTCAGGAACTGACACATTTGTCACAACGTTCGGATCGGCCGCACCACCCTCGATCTGTCTTCTGAGAGCCTCCTTCTGTGCCTGCTTTTCCACCTCTACGATCTGCTCCTTAATCAGCTCCTGCAAAGCCTCCTCCGCGTCATCAAAATCCGCCAGCAGTTTCTCCCACTCCCTGATGGTAAAAGTCTGGCCGCCGATCTGGAAGGAAGGTTCTACCTTACCCTCCTTCACCTTCTTCGCCATCTCCTCCATATGGGCCAGGATCTGCTCGCGAAGAGTCATATCCTCCGCCTTTTTTTCTTCGTCCTTTCCTTCCGTTTCCGCTTTCCCCGCGCCCGCCTTGTCTGCCTGTCCGGAGCGATTTCCATACCCCGTCTGCAGCGTATTATGCATCCATGAAGAATAACTGTTTCCTACATTCATAACTCTCTTCCTTTCTGTCCGGCGATTGATCTCTGTCTTCGGGATTTGTCCCTTTATTCATAATACGATTCACCCGCCGGGAAAGTTTCATCCCTCATAAAAAAACTGCGCCGCTCACCAGGTCACATATCCATCCTCATCAATCTGTATCCCCTGCGAGATGCCGCGCATATAGGAGAGCACCCGCTCCTTTTCCGCGTCCTGCAGCAGAACCGTCTTGCACCCGCTCTGCAGACAGGGAACAAACTGATAACTCACAATTCCCGTCTCATCTATCACAACTTCAACAATTCCCGTATCCAGCGTTTTGGAATTAAACCAGAAATTCCCCAGACTGTAGATCACGGGCACGCCCCCGACCACGCCAATCGGCTGCAGACAGTGGGGATGATCTCCGATCACCAGATCAGCACCCGCCTCAACAAGTTCCGGGGCCTGCTTTAGCTGTGCCCAATCCAGCTCTGCCTGATTCTCCGTTCCCCAATGTATGTAAGCCACCACAAAATCGCTGTTTTCGGCGGCTTCCCGTATAGTCTCCAAAAGCCTGTCCCCATTCCAGCACCGGAAAACACCGGGGGAAGTCTCCGTGGCCTCCTTTGTGTCCGGTGTATCCAGACGTTCAATCTGGGTTGCTGACACAAAAGCAATCTTGATATCCCCCACGATATAATAGACCGGTTTTCTCGCTTCGTTTATGTCCCTGCCTGCGCCCACATAGGGGATTCCGGCCCCGCGCAGGGTATCAAACGTATCCGTCAGGGCGTCCGCCCCGTAATCATAGGCGTGATTGTTCGCCAGAGATACCAGATCCACTCCCATATCTTTCAGGCAGGATACTGTCTCAGGCCTTGCCCGAAAGGTGAACTGTTTGCCCTCGGTGGGAACGCCCCTGTTGGAGTAAGCAAACTCATTGTTGAGCATCATGATATCCGCGCTCTGCATCCGCTCGATCACTTCCGGCATCACACCTCTGGAAATATCATCGTCCCCACGAACCGATCCCATAATGGCATAGCCGTCATCAAACAGGATATCCCCTGCAAAAGCCAGCGTCACCTGACCAGGTGTTGCCGGCTCTCCCGTATAAATATTATTCTCTTCCATGTATGCGGCGTCCGCCAGCTCCGCCTGATATTTGGAAGGCGCCGCTTCCTCCTCTTTCTGTTCCGTCCCGTCAGGTTCAGATAAAGTTCCGCTCCCTTCCGTCTCTGCGCGTTCCTGCGTTCTGTTCTCCTGAAAAGCCGCCGTATCATTCGTCCGCGTCTTCACAGGCTCCATAATCCACTGATGCGCCGCCAGCGCCAGAACTCCCACCGCCACCGCTGCCGTCAGCGTTATGAAAAAAGGCAGGATAAAACTGCGGTGAATCCTTATTCTCTTTTTTTTCCTACTTTGTTTACGCGATTTTTTCTTTGCCATGTAGCCATTGTAACATAATCACAAAAGCGAATACAGTAAAATATTTAAATTACAACAACGCTTTCAGCCGGTTCAGTCCCTCCGTCAGAATTTCTAAAGACGGAGGCGTCGTTACGGAAATCCTGACTGCTTTTTCAGGCGCCCTGTTCCCCACAGAGAAACGTTCTGCCCCGTATACTTCTACTCCCGCCTGCTTTGCGCAAATTTCAAAGCTTTTCCCTGTGAAATATTCCGGTAACCGTACATACCTAAGCGGCGCCGTAAGCCCGCACGGCGAGACAAATCCTTCCAGAATCCGATTCACAATCCTATTCCGCTCCCTGATATCTTTTTTTCGCCCGGCAATCATTTCATCAGCGGTGCCATCCTCGATCAAAGCGGCGGATACCGTGGCAAGCAGCGGCGAGATCGAAATATTCATGGAATACAGCGCCGTCGCCAGCCTTTCATGAAATTTATCCGGGACATGGATAAACGCCGTTCTGAGCCCCGGCGATATGGTCTTGGAAAGGCTTGTTATATAAATAACCTGCTCCGGCGCAAAAGACGCAATGGGCGGCATCGGATTCTCTTCCAAAAGATTATTGATGCCATCTTCTATGACGATAAGATTTTCTTCCCCGGCCACCTTCGCAATCATCTTCCTTGTCTCAAGCGACATGATATGTGCCGTGGGATTCTGATAATCAGGTATCACATAAAGACCTTTTATCTTTTCATTCTGAATCGCATAACGGATCCCTTCTTCCGTCATTTCACGATTGCACATACGGACAGGCCGCAAATGGATGCCAAACAACTTTGCCGCTGTTTTCACGCCGGTATAGGTCATCTCCTCCGTTCCGATTTTATCACCGGCTTTAAAAAGAGCGCCGAGTGCCGCCGTAAGCGCGTTTTGTCCTCCTGCAGCCAAAACAATATGCTCCCTGTCCGTATCAAATCCCGATTTTCCAAGCCACGTTACTCCCGCCTCACATTGTCGTTTTGTGCCTCCGGGCGCACCATAGGAAAACAGATACAAGGCATCCGGTCTCTTCATCAGGCTTTCCGTGTATTGCTTCACCGCCAAATGAAATGTCACAGACGGGACGATCGCCCCCATTTCAATGATCTGTACATTTTCCCTTCCGCACAGCAGCACCGGCTCTGCGGCAGCGTCAGAGGAAACATAGGTACCGTTTCCCACTGATGCCGAAAGCAGGCCTTTCTGCCCGCAAAGCTTATATGCCTTTGATATGGTACTCAGATTCAAATCCAAAAAATCAGCAAGTTCCCGCTGTGGAGGCAGCTTTGTCCCTGCTTTCAGTTTTCCGCTTTTAATATCTTCTTCCAGTAATTCTGCCAAAGCCGCATATTTAGGCCCTGTCATTTTTCCTAAATCAGGTCTCCAGCTCAACGGATAATCATCAAAAGAATTTACCGGCATACCGCTATCCTCTGCCTTTCTGTTTGTATTGTATGGTCTCAATTTCAAAAATTGTTTGCCATACAATTTTATCATTGATTTCTTTTCTGCTCAAGACTACAATAAAGCATAATTCTTTTTCCAAAATTTTTTCAGGTAAAAAGAATGAAAAATGACAGGGAAAGCCGGGGTATGGAATTATGAGCATGGAGAATCTATTGTCAGAAGGCATAAAAGCGACACCGCCATCATTTGTCAGAAGCATCCTGAAAGCCGCTTCCGATCCGGGCGTTATCTCCTTTGCCGGCGGCCTTCCCAATCCTGTATCTTTTCCGCAGGAAGCGCTTTTAACATCCATGGAGCGTATTGTGAAAACTTACGGAAGCCACGTATTTCAATACTCGATTACAGCCGGGCTGCCGGAACTGAGACAATATATTGCGGATAGATATCATCGGATTTTCGGCCTTAACCTTACCATCGACAATATTATCATTACAACCGGTTCTCAACAGGCTCTTGACCTGATTGGAAAGGTGCTGCTTGACAAGGGCGACGGGGTCATTGTTGAGAAGCCGACTTACCTTGCTGCGATACAGGCTTTCTCCATGCAGCAGCCAAACTTTTACCCTGTTGCGTTAACCGAGGAAGGCATGAATCCGGAAGGACTTGAGGCCGCCCTGCAGAATCCTGTTAAATTCGTCTATATGATCCCTGATTTTCAGAACCCGACCGGGCTGACATATTCTGCCAGAAACAGGAGTCGCCTTTTGGAGATTCTGCGAGACCACGAAGTTGTATTGATTGAAGATGACCCCTACGGTGAACTGCGTTTTGAGGGAGAACGTCTGCCTTACATCGGCGCCGGTAAATTACCTTACAGCATTCTGCTTGGCACTTTTTCCAAAACGGTCACTCCGGGTATGCGCGTCGGTTTTCTCATTTCAGAAAATAAGGAATTGCTGCAAAAAATATCGATTGCAAAAGAAGTGGGCAACCTGCACACAAATATTTTCGCCCAGTATTTAATCTGGGATTACCTGAAAAACAACGATTTTGATATGCATATTGCAAAGATAAAAGAACTGTACCGAAAGCAGGCGCACACAATGATGGAGTCTATGGATCGGTATTTCCCGCCAACAGTTAAGTATACCAGGCCGCAGGGCGGTATGTTTTTATGGGTGACGCTTCCGGAAGGGGCAAGCGCCATGTCCCTGTTTCCTAAGGCTTTGGAGAAAAAAGTTGCGTTTGTTCCGGGAGATCCTTTCTATACCGACATCAGAAGCGCCAATACCATGCGCCTTAACTATACCAATGCCGACTCTGAAACTATCGCAGAGGGCATCCGCAGGCTGGGGGATTTGCTGAGAGAACTGTAAATACAAATTCATAAGAAAGAGCGGGCTGTCAATGCAGTCCGCTCCTTATTTTTTCTTAGTACTTCGCCACATTTACCTTCACGCCGGGCCCCATGGTGGTTGTCAGCGTAATGCTGCGCAGATACTGTCCTTTCAGCGCCGAAGGCTTTGCCTTCACAATCGCGTCCATCAATGCATCAAAGTTCTCCTGAAGCTTTGCCTCGTCAAAAGAAGCCTTGCCTACAGGCACGTGGATAATATTAGCCTTATCCAGTCTGTACTCGATCTTACCGGCTTTGATATCGCTGATTGCCTTTGTGACATCCATGGTAACCGTACCTGCCTTAGGGTTGGGCATCAGACCCTTCGGGCCGAGCACCTTACCAAGACGCCCTACAACACCCATCATATCGGGAGTCGCTACTACCACGTCAAAGTCAAGCCACCCCTCGTTTTGGATCTTGGGGATCAACTCCTCACCGCCTACATGATCCGCGCCTGCCGCCTCAGCCTCGGCCACCTTATCACCCTTGGCGAACACTAACACGCGAACGGTCTTACCTGTTCCGTTTGGCAGTACCACCGCGCCACGAATCTGCTGCTCTGCATGTCTGCCGTCACATCCGGTTCTGATATGAACCTCCACAGTCTCATCGAATTTCGCTGTTGCTGTTTTTTTCACTAAGGAGATTGCCTCGGCTGTATCGTACATGGTCGCACGATCTACCAGTTTAGCCGCCTCCTGATATTTTTTACCGTGTTTCATCTCGAACCCTCCATTACTCTTCTACTGTGATGCCCATACTTCTCGCAGTACCGGCGATCATGCTCATAGCCGCCTCAACGCTTGCCGCATTCAGGTCAGGCATCTTCATCTCTGCAATCTCCTGCAATTTCGCCTTGGAGATGGTCGCCACCTTCGTCTTGTTGGGAACGGCGGAACCAGACTTAATGTTGCATGCCTTCTTTAAGAGCACTGCCGCAGGGGGAGTCTTCGTAACGAAACTGAAGCTTCTGTCTGCATACACTGTGATAACAACCGGGATGAGCACATCGCCCTTGTCGGCTGTCTTGGCGTTGAACTGTTTTGTAAATTCAACGATGTTTACCCCATGCTGTCCAAGTGCAGGACCAACCGGGGGCGCTGGCGTTGCTTTACCAGCAGGGATCTGTAACTTAATGTATCCTTCTACTTTCTTTGCCATATCGGCACCTCCTATAATATTGTGGTTCGGACGCCTCATCCACCTGCCCGCTACAATCTACGAGATTGTCGGAGACAAGCTCGGGTTTTAGATTTTAAGTGCGCAGCACTTTAAATCGCTTTAACCAGCTCCCACCTATATCTACACCGCCGAAGCGGGCAAATATCCATCACAGTACAGTTCAGCTCACGCCCATTCGCAAAATCGCGTTTTCAGCGCTTCCCGTTGCTTCGCAACTTTTTGCTCATGACCGGGCGTTTCCTCAGATCATCAGGAAACTGTCAAATTCGTGCAAGCACGATTTGCCCCTTTCCTTCGATCTGGCTGAACTGTTATCTCATACTCCGGACTTCCGCAAAGCTGATCTCCACGGGAGTCTCCCTTCCGAATAATTCCACATTGATGGTAGCCGTCTGCTTGCCATAGTCGATCCTCTGTACGACGCCCACGGTGTCCTTCCAGACGCCCGCAACCACCGCGATTGTATCGCCCTCTGCGAAATCAATGCTCACATTTTCCATCTTAATGCCAAGAGGCTTCATCTCCGCCTCCGTGAGCGGTACCGGCTTGCTTCCCGGCCCTACGAATCCCGTCACGCCTCTGGTATTTCTCACGACATACCACGTGTCGTCATTCATAACCATATTGATCAGCACATAGCCGGGGAACATCTTCTTCTGAACCGTCTTGCGCGTGCCGTTCTTTAACTCCATAACATCCTGCATCGGCACCTTGACCTCCAGAATTTCCTCCTCCAGATGTCTGTTTTCAATCGTCTTCTCTATGTTGGCCTTCACCTTATTCTCATACCCGGAATAAGTATGCACAACATACCAATTCGCTTCTGCCATACGGATCCTCCCTTACTTATAGTTTAGATTAAAAATCTGTCCTAAAAGTGCAGTGTAGTGATGAAATCCACGCCATACTGCAGCCCAAAATCCAACACCGCAATGACCGCTCCCACCACCAGAGAAATAACCACGACCGCGACAGACTGTTTCATAAGGGAATCCTTATCCGGCCAACTGATCTTTTTAAACTCAGCTTTCACACCGTCAAAGAATTTGACCGCTTTCTTATCTACCTTTGCTGAATCTGCCATCTTAACTGTCTCCTTTTCAAAACGACGCCCTGTTACTTCGTCTCCTTATGCAGAGTATGTTTCTTGCAGAATCTGCAATACTTCTTTGTCTCCATCCTGTCAGGATGAGTCTTCTTATCCTTCGTTGTATTGTAGTTACGCTGTTTGCACTCCGTACATGCCAATGTGATTCTTGTGCGCATCTTGCCACCTCCACCTGTATTACGATTCGTTTGATTTCGTATCTCTCATTCTCACTTTTTGAGCATAAAAAAAAGACCTAAATCTTATTCTCGCTCACACAATATATCATATGAGGCGTCCCAAGTCAACCGCTTTTTCTACTTTCTCCCCGAAAAATAAAGTTTTTTTCATAAAACCCCTTTATAAATCATTCTTGCTATACGATATATATGATATAAGCGGGCCGCGCGGGAAAATTTTCGGGTTTTTTCCTGAAATTCTTGCATTTTTCGCGGTTAAAATGGTAAAATATTAACAGATATACATTTTAATATGTAGAAACGCCCAGCGGGATACCTTGTAGGCTACGGAGAGCCGCAAGAGGTGTCTGTTATGCTTTCAAGGAGGAAAGGAGGGCTTTATGGCTTACAATACTATTAACAACTTAACAAACGTCTATAATTTTTATATGACGACCTACGCGCCGAAGTCAAGTACGCCTTATGACACGCACAAAAAGAGCGAGCTGCGCAGCGTGTATAATTCGATTGTCAAGATGAATAAGGAAGCGCCTCTGTTCATTCTGGACACCAGCAAGGAATCCCAGCAGTTTGCCATAGGCATAAAAGAAAACGCGAGAGAACTTCGCAATACAATCGCTTCTCTCGGCGGTCTCGACGAGGATGAGCTTCTGAATAAGAAAGTTGCTTATTCCAGCAATGAGGAAATTGTCTCCGCCAAATATGTGGGCACGAAAAAGCCGGACGACGATTTTCCTTCGTATGAGGTAGAAGTGAGACACCTTGCTTCCCCTCAGGTAAATCTTGGAAACTTTCTTCCCGCTGACGAACCTAACACCCTCTCCCCCGACACCTATTCCTTTGACGTGGGGATCGAGGATCTGAACTATGAATTTCAGTTCAGTATCAAGGCCAGCGACACAAACAATGACATACAATCACGCTTGTCCAGGCTGATTAACAATGCAAATATCGGCATGTCGGCAGAAGTGATTACAGACAGTAAAGGCAGATCCGCCCTGCGCATGGAGTCGGACGCTACGGGCTTAAAGGATGGCAAAAAAGCGCAGTTCACCATCTCGGATCAACGCACAAGCAAGACCGCCGGTGTGGTAGATTATCTGGGACTGGATTACACCGCATCACCGGCTACCAACGCCTCCTTCCTGGTAAATGGTGAGGAGCGTTATTCCACTTCCAATCACTACACGCTGGCACACACTTACGAGTTACAGTTTAACGGTGTGAGCAGTGAGGAAGGCGAGACGGCTTCCATCGGCATCAAAACCGACGTGGAATCCCTGGCGGAAAATATCAACACCCTTGTGAGAGGATATAACTCCTTCCTTCAGTCGGTTTCCGAATACAGCGCCGTACAGCCCAAGAGCAATCGTCTCTTTAATGAGATGAGCAGCGTTGCAAGAGTTTATGCGAAAGGACTTACCTCCGCAGGATTAAATCTGAATCTGGACGGCACACTGGAAGTTGATAACAACGTACTGCGCCAGAAGGCTACCAGCGAGGACGCAAAGGAGGCATTCTCCTCCATGAAGGGCTTCACAAACTCTGTCCTTCGCAAATCCAATCAGGTTTCCTTAAACCCGATGCACTACGTTAACAACGTGATTGTGGCTTACAAGAATCCTGGAAAGAACTTCGCAAGTCCTTATATCACAAGCGCGTACAGCGGCATGATGTTTAACAGTTACTGTTAATCTCATACAAATACAGGGGCTGTTGCAAAAGCAGATCAATTGTCTGCCAGAGCAACAGCCCTTCTTTTTACAAGCATGTTAGGAGATATCATAATAGTGTATTTTTTAATCAAATAATCGTAAGACAGCGGCTGTGTACATCACTAAAATGTATATTAACAATCTACATAGGCACAGAAAGGACAGGGAAATCATATGAAAAGAACATGGTGGAAGGAAGCAGTCATTTATCAGATTTATCCGCGCAGCTTCATGGACAGCAACGGGGACGGCATTGGCGATCTGCAGGGAATCATCAGCAAACTGGACTATCTGAAATATCTGGGGATCGACGTAATCTGGCTCTCTCCCATCTACCAATCGCCTAACGATGACAATGGGTATGATATCAGCGATTATCAGGATATTATGGACGAATTCGGTACGATGGCGGACTTCGACGCATTGCTGTCAGCCGCCCACGAACGGGGGATCAAAATCGTCATGGATCTGGTGGTGAACCATACCTCCGACGAGCACAAATGGTTTATGGAAAGCCGGAAATCCACGGACAATGCATACCGCGATTACTATATCTGGCGCGAGGGCAAAGATGCGCAGACGCCGCCCAACAACTGGGGTTCCTGCTTCGGCGGTTCGGCATGGCAGTACGATGAGGCCACCGGTATGTACTATCTGCATCTTTTTTCCAGGAAACAGCCCGACTTAAACTGGGATAATCCAAAGGTACGCCGTGAAGTGTTTGACATGATGACATGGTGGTGCGACAAGGGCATTGACGGCTTCCGCATGGATGTCATCAGCATGATTTCCAAGACGAAAGAGATGCCAGACGGCGAAGTACACGGTCTCTACGGGGACTATGGCCCGTACTGCGTCCACGGCCCTAACGTCCACAACTATCTGCAGGAAATGAACGAGAAAGTGCTTTCCCGATACGATATCATGACGGTGGGTGAGACAGCCGGCGTAACTACGGAACTGGCAAAACAGTATGCCGGCGAAAACGCCCATGAGCTTAATATGGTATTTCAGTTTGAGCATGTGGAGGGCGACGGCAAGTACGGAAAATGGACAGACGAAAAGATGCCCCTCACCACTCTGAAAAAAATTCTGTCACGCTGGCAGACAGCGTTGTACGATCAGGCATGGAACAGTCTGTTCTGGGATAATCACGACCAGCCCAGAGCTGTCTCCCGCTTCGGTGATGACCGTCCGCAGTACCGGGAAATTTCCGCCAAGATGCTTGCCACCTGTCTGCATATGCTGCAGGGTACGCCTTACATCTATCAGGGAGAGGAACTTGGCATGACCAACTATCCCTTTAAGAGCCCTGATGATTTCCGCGATATCGAGAGCATCAACGCTTACAGAGAATGGTGCAGCGAAGGCCGCTTGTCCCATGAGGTATTCTGGCCCTGCATCACCTTCAAGAGCCGTGACAATGCCAGAACACCGATGCAGTGGGACGATTCCGCGCAGGCCGGTTTCACCACTGGCACGCCATGGATTGCAGTCAACCCCAATTACACGGAAATCAACGCCAAGGCTGAGACGGCTGATCCTGATTCCATATTCCATTATTACAGAAAGCTGATTGCGCTCCGAAGGGAAAATCCCATTATGGTGTACGGTAAATATGAGCCGATGATGGAAGACAGTGAGGAGCTGTCCGTCTACACCAGGACGTTTGATCAGGAGAAACTATTGGTGGTATGCAGCTTCTGCGACCACAAAACAGCCTTTCCTATTCCCGAAGAGTTTAGAGGCGCGCCCTGCCTGATTTCCAATACGGGGAACGCATACACCGGCAGCGAAGTGACGTTGCAGCCTTACGAGGCATTTGTACTGCACGCGATATGATCAAACTCGCAAGCTCACGCTGACGCGCTCCCTGTCCGTCTTCGACGGACGCTTTCTCGTTACCCCTCGCCGAAGGAAAACAAATGGCGCTACGCGCCGCTTGTTTTCCTTTTCGGCTAAAGGGGTATGTTTCCGTGTTTTTTCTTCACCGGCTCGACCTGTTTGTTTTTCAGGCCGCGAAGCGCCTTTAAGAACGCCTCTCTCGTCTCCTCCGGCTTAATGACCTCATTGACGTAACCTCTGGCGGCCGCCACATAAGGATTTAAGAATCTGTCCTCATACTCCTTCTTACACTGCGCGCGCATCGCCTCGGGGTCATCCGCCGCTTTGATCTTTCTCTTAAAGGCGATATTGACCGCGCCATCCGCTCCCATCACCGCAATCTCCGCAATGGGCCAGGCGTATACAATATCCGCTCCCATCTCTTTGGAGTTCATGGCAATGTATGCGCCGCCGTAAGCCTTTCTCATAATCAGTGAAATCTTCGGCACAGTGGCCTCCGAGTAGGCATAAAGAATCTTTGCGCCGTGACGGATAATGCCATTGTGCTCCTGGGCGGTTCCAGGCAGGAAAGCCGGCACATCAATCAGAGTGATCAACGGTATGTTAAAGCAGTCGCAGAAACGGATAAATCTTGCAATTTTATCGGAAGCGTGGTAATCCAGAGAACCGCCCATGGAATTTGGCTGGTTCGCCACGATACCCACAACCTTGCCAGCCATACGGCACCATCCTACCACCGCATTGGTGGCAAACTCCTTCTGTACCTCGAAAAAGCTTCCCTCGTCCACGATGCAGTCGATCACTTCCTTCACATCATAAGCATGACGGGAATTATCCGGCACAATATCTTTCAGCTTGGCTGCCTTCGTCCTGATGGTATTATCCTGTCTTGCGCTCTCTCCTCTGCCAAACACCTTCCCCACCCGGGATGACAGACTCTGTCTCTCCACCGTGTTTACCACCGGCGGCTTCTCCATCCAGTTGCTCGGCAGATAAGATAAAAGCTTTCTCACCCCCATCAGGCACTCATTTTCCGTATCGTAAGTAAAGTGAGCTACGCCGCTCTTCTTTGCATGTACCTCGGCGCCGCCAAGCTCCTCCACGGACACTTCCTCGTTGATCACGGTCTTAACCACATTGGGCCCGGTAATAAACATCTTGGAGATGTCTTTCACCATAAAAATAAAGTCACAGATGGCAGGCGCGTAGCAGGCTCCTCCCGAACACGGCCCCAAAATCACCGCAATCTGGGGAATTACGCCAGATGCCTTCGTGTGCCGCAAAAACATGCCGCTGTAGCCGCTCAGGGAGGAAATTCCCTCCTCTATTCTGGCTCCGCCACTGTCATTGATACAGATCAAAGGCGCCTTCATCTCCATCGCCATGTCCTGGATTCTGCATATCTTAAAGGAGTGATACTCCCCCAGCGTACCGCCGATCACCGTGAAATCCTCGCTGGCCACAAACACCTGCCGGCCGTCAATCTCACCGTAGCCTGTCACCACGCCGTCGCCGGGCACACGTCTCTTATCCAGATCAAAATCGTCGATACGGGACTCCAAAAAACCGTCCACCTCCACGAAAGTGCCGGGATCAAGCAGCATCTCAATCCGCTCTCTGGCTGTCAGCTTTCCGGACGCATGCTGTTTATCAATTCGGTTTTGCCCGCCGCCAAGCAGAGCCTTCTCTCTTCTCCTGTCCAGTTCCTTGTTTGCCTCATCCCAATTCATAGAGTTCCTCCATCTTGTTTGACCTTCCAATACTTTGATTTTCAAACTATCTAGGTGTAATTATAGGCAGAGCCCCGTTTCTTGTCAAGACTCTGCCTGAAATATTTACTCTGTTTCTCTCTCTGCCGCCTCCAGTGCCTGCGCGATCACCTTGTCCATATCATAATAACGGTACTGTCCGAGCCGCCCGCCGAAAATCACATGCGGCCTTGTCCCGGCTATCTCCTGATACTTCTTAAATAACGCATCGTTTTTCTCATCATTGATGGGATAATAAGGCTCCTCCCCCTCTTTCCAGATGGCAGGATATTCTCTTGTAATGACGGTGCCCTTCTGTGTCCCGAACTCGAAATGCTTGTGCTCGATCACTCTTGTATAGGGTATTTCGCGCTCCGTGTAATTTACCACCGCGTTTCCCTGATAATTGTCGCAGTCTGCAAAAACTTCCGTCTCAAACCGCAGAGAGCGATACTCCAGATGCCCCAGCGCATAGTCAAAGTATTCGTCGGGCATCCCCGTATACACCACCTTTTCGTAGGTGTTGCCCAAACGGTCAGTCACGCGTATGCGGCCGTCACGCTCTTCTTCCGTTACAAATTCTTGATAGGATACGCCGGTCTTTACCTCGATGCCCTCTAACATTTTCTCTACCATTATGGTATAGCCGCCGACAGGAATCCCCTGATACCGGTCATTAAAATAATTGTTGTCGTAGGTAAACCGGAGCGGCAGCCTCTTGATAATAAACGCAGGAAGCTCCTTACAGGATCTCCCCCACTGCTTCTCCGTATAGCCCTTCACCAGCTTTTCATACACATCCCGGCCCACCAGAGAAAGCGCCTGCTCCTCCAGGTTAGAAGGCGCGGTGATATGGAGATCCGCGATCTGCTCCGCAATCTTCGCCTGCGCCTGCGCAGGCGTCACTACACCCCACATCCTGTTAAAGGTATTCATATTGAAAGGAAGATTGTATATTTCTCCCTTGTAATTGGCAACCGGTGAATTGATGTAATGGTTAAACTCTGTAAATTGGTTTACATAATCCCATATCTTTTTGTCGGATGTGTGAAAAATATGCGCCCCGTACCGGTGTACCTGTATTCCTTCCACATCCTCCGTAAAAATATTGCCGGCAATATGCCCCCTTCTGTCAATCAGGAGCACACGCCGGCCCTTTCTTAACATCTCGCGGGCGAACACAGCGCCATACAACCCTGCGCCCACGATCAAATAATCATAGTGCATATTACTCTCCATTCATAAGGAGAATGCCGGTTTTCCGGCATTCTCCTGTGTGAAACCCAGAACTTCTTTTCACTCTTCTACTGCCTGATACTTTTCCAACTGCGCATAATCTTCCATCAGCTCGAGCGCTTTCTTGCGTCCGGTCTTGTTCAGTTTCACATAGTACTGCATCACACGGTTTTCCATAATCTTACCGCCAAGCAGGCTCTTCTGGTTGATAGGACTGAAATCCACGGGGTTCAGGTTCAGCTTGTCACACATCCGAATCACAGTCCCATAGGCCATTCCTTCTATACCTCTGTCCAAGGCTGTGACTAACGTAGAGTACGGTATTCCCATCTCGATTGCAAACTGCCTGACACTCTTATGCTGGTTTAGGATTTCCGCTTTCAAAATTTCTGCCTTCGTCATAATAGACCTCCTTATCACGTAATGTTTTCTTTATGAGAAGAGGTCTTCTCCTCTCCGTTTGGGACAGTATAACATATTTCTCAAAAAAAAGGAACCACTAACCGCATTATTTGAACGGAATATCGTCATCTTTATCATCTTTTCCCTATCTTTTTTGTTTTTTTTGTACAAAAAGTCTAATTGTGTGACTGTCCAACAGGTAAAAACCGTATTGTCCCAAAGCGAAGAAGGTGATAAAATAGACATGGCGAAACGGCGCCGCCGTTTCGCCTGATAAACGAATGACAAAAGAGGTGTTGTTATGCTTCCTGTTTCTGTATGTATGATCGCAAAAAATGAAGACAACCACATCGAGGAATGCCTGAAAAGGCTCCGTCCCTGCCGCTTTGAAATTATTGTGGTGGATACCGGTTCGGTGGACAGAACCGTGGAGATCGCCCACAGGTATGCGGATAAAGTCTTTCATTTCGCATGGTGCGACGATTTCAGCAGTGCCAGAAATTTTTCGATCCAGCAGGCTGCTAACGACTGGGTACTGATTATCGACTGCGACGAGTATCTGGAAAATGTCAATCTGGCACAGCTTGAGGAGTCTCTCTCTGGCCGCAGGGAATCCGTGGGCATGATTACCCGCAATAATCCCTACACCATACAGGGCGCACGCTCCATCATGTCAGAGCGGATCGGCCGCCTTTTCAACAAAAGCTACTGCCATTTCGAAGGCAGTATCCACGAGCAGGTACGCACCCTGCAGGGAAAGGAGCCGGATGTCTTTCCCATTCCCCTCACCTTCTACCACGAAGGCTATGTAGGCGAATCGGACAAACGTATCCGCGCCACCAGAAATCTGGAAATGCTGCTGCACGACCTGGCTATAAAAGGGCCGAGTCCTTATATCTATTTCCAACTGGGGCAAAACTACATCTCCTTAAACGACATGGAAAAGGCTGCGCACTATTACAAGCTGGGACTTGACCTGAATGCGGATCCCAATTCTGACTTTGTACAGAGCATGGCGGAAACCTATGGTTACTGCTTAATGGATCTGGCCAAATATGACACAGCTATGGCGCTTCGCGAAAAATATGACCTCTTTTCCCACAGGGCCGATTTTGTCTATTTGATGGGCATGCTCTACGCGAAAAAGGGCGAACCCGAAAAAGCACTTGAAGAATTTAAGAAAGCCACCACACTTTCTTCCTACTCCCGCAAAGGTGTCAACAGCTATCGCGCCAATTACCATATCGGCGATATCTACGAGAGTATGGGCGATCTCGATCAGGCCCGTGTTTACTATAAAAAATGTGGGGACTATGAACCCGCCATGAGAAGGCTTCGGGATCTGGCCGCGGGAAACGCTTACTAGATGCCTGCCTGAAAGGAGCCGTTTTGTTTCCATTATCTGTGTGTATGATTGCCAAAAACGAAGAGACGCATATTGAAGAATGTCTGAAACGCCTCGCTCCCTACGGCTTTGAGATCGTGTTGACGGACACAGGCTCCACGGATCGCACTCTCACGATCGCGCAAAAATACACAAACCGGATTTTTCACTTCGATTGGTGCAACGATTTCAGCGCCGCACGTAATTTTTGTATGGAAAAAGCCTCCCATAATTGGATACTTTCACTGGACTGTGACGAATATATCGAAACCTTAGACCTATCTGCGCTTGGCCGCTGTATAGAACAGCACCCGGAATGCGCAGGAAGAATCCTCATTCGAAGCCGCTTTTTGCGAAACGGACAGACCGCCTTCGAACAGACGCGGGTAAGCCGTCTCGCTAACCGCAAATATTTTCACTTTACGGGAGCGGTACATGAGCAGTTGGAGCGCCGTGATAACAGCACAAAGTCGGTTTATGACGTTCCTGTCACAATTCTCCACGTAGGCTATGACGAGACCGAGGCCGACATGCGGGAAAAAAGCCGCCGGAACATCGCTCTCCTCACGACACAGCTTGACAAGGAAGGGCCAGACCCTTACCTCTATTTTCAATTGGGACAGAGTTTTCGCAGGCTTGGAGAGTCTGAGAAAGCCCGCGAAAGCTTTGAGGCAGGGCTTTCCATGGAGGTTGATCCCTCCCTCGACTATGTGAAAACCATGGTGGAATCTTACGGCTACACGCTTTTAGATCTCAAACGAAACGAGGAGGCGCTGGGGCTTTCCGATCTCTATGATGTATTTTCCGGCCGGGCGGACTTTGTCTTCCTGATGGGACTGATCTGCATGAATAACGGCCTTTTTGACGATGCCGTTGCGCAGTTCAAAAAAGCTGCCACGATGGAAGAGTTTTCCGTGGACGGTGTGAACAGCTATATGGCAAACTACAACACCGGCGTGATCTATGAGTGTACGGGACATCTCGACGATGCGCGGAAATACTATAAAAAGTGCGGGGGCTATGCCCCCGCCGTAGAACGTTTAAAAGAATTAACGTAAATGCCAGATATCCCTGTTGTACTCCCCGATAGTTCTGTCGGAGGAGAAAAATCCCGCCTTTGCAATGTTCACAAGCATCATCTTTCTCCACTTCTTCTGATCCTCATAATCCGCCATCATCTTATCTTTGACAGCGATGTAATCCTCCAGATCCAGAAGCGTCATAAACCAGTCTTTGTTAAGCAGCTCCTTGTAAAGTCTCTCCAGATTTTCCTTGTGTCCTGTTTTCAGGGCTTCTTTGCTGACGATAAAGTCCACCGCCTCCTTGATGACAGGCGACTTCTTGTAGTAGTCTTTAGACACGTAATCCGCCTTCTCATAGTGCTTGATTACAGCCTCAGATTTCTCACCAAAAATATAAATATTGTCGTCTCCCACCAGCTCATGAATCTCCACGTTAGCGCCGTCGGAAGTGCCAAGCGTCACCGCACCGTTTAACATGAACTTCATGTTGCCCGTGCCGGACGCCTCCTTGGACGCCAGGGAAATCTGCTCAGAAATGTCACATGCCGGAATCATTTTCTCGGCGTAAGCCACATTGTAATTCTCCACCATGAGCACCGTCATGTATGGGCTCACATCAGGATCTTTGTTCACAATCTCCTGCAATACAAGAATCAGATGTATAATATCCTGCGCAATCACATATGCGGGAGCCGCCTTTGCGCCGAAGATAAAGGTCATGGGTCTTACAGGTTTCTTACCGGCCTTAATCTCCAGATACTTGTGGATAATGTAAAGAGCGTTCATCTGCTGTCTCTTATACTCATGCAGACGTTTACTCTGAATGTCGAAAATGGAATCCGGATTCAGGGTCACGCCCTCCGCCTTCTGTACATAAGCCGCCAGATCCTTCTTACGGTTCATCTTAATCTGCGCAATGCGTTCAAGTACCTTCTCGTCATCCACATAAGCAAGCAATTTTTCCAGATTAGCCGCATCCTTCTTGTAACCGTCCCCGATGGTCTCCGAAATGAAGTCCGCCAGCTCACGGTTGCAGGACAGAAGCCATCTTCTGAAAGTAATACCGTTGGTCTTATTGTTGAATTTCTCCGGATAAATCTTGTAGAAAGCATTCAACTCCGTGTTCTTTAAGATTTCCGTATGGATCGCCGCCACGCCGTTCACTGAGAAGCCATAGTGGATGTCAATGTGCGCCATGTGCACTCTCTCGTCTTCGTCAATAATCTGTACCTTGGGATCCTTATACTTTGCCGCCACACGCTTATCCAGCTCCTTAATGATCGGTACAAGCTGGGGCACCACCTTCTCCAGATAGGCGAGGGGCCATTTTTCCAACGCCTCCGCCAGAATCGTGTGGTTCGTGTATGCACAGGTCTTGCTCACGACCTCGATTGCCTCATCCATGGTAAACGCCTTCTCATCTACCAGAATACGAATCAGTTCAGGGATAACCATGGTCGGATGAGTATCGTTAATCTGGATTACCGCATGATCATACATTCTGCGCAGATCATACTGTTTCTCCTTCATCTCCTTTAAGATCAACTGCGCCGCATTGCTCACCATAAAATACTGCTGGTAGATACGCAGCAGATTTCCCGCCTCGTCAGAGTCGTCGGGATACAGGAAGAGCGTCAGGTTTTTCTCGATATCTTCCTTGTCAAAGTCGATTCCTTTCTTGACCAGGCTCTCGTCAATCGTCTCGATATCGAAAAGCCGCAGCTTATTCACGCCGTTGTCATAGCCAATGACATCTATGTCATAAAGTCTGGATGTCACCTTTTTCTCGCCGAACGCCACCTCAAAGGTTGTGCCGGTCTTCGTCAGCCATGACTGATCCTCTATCCAGTCATTCTTCTGCGCCGTCTGTAATTTGTCCTTAAACTCCTGCTTGAACAGTCCGAAATGATAATTTAAACCGATGCCCTCGCCGGGGAGCCCCAGGGAAGCAATGGAGTCGAGAAAACAAGCCGCCAGACGCCCCAGTCCGCCATTACCGAGGGAAGGTTCCGGCTCTACCTCCTCAATCGCGGAGAGCTGCTTGCCATTTTTCTCAAGAATCTTATTCAGGTTGTCATAGATCCCAAGATTGATCAGATTATTTGATAAAAGTTTGCCGATCAGGAACTCTGCGGAAATATAGTAAACCTTTTTCTCCCCCTCAATCCGCTCGGATGCGCTCATCAGCTTCTTGGAAAGCTGAAGAATGCTGTAATAGAGCTCCTCGTTGCTGCATGCGGCGACGGATTTCCCATATCCGCTCTGTGTCTGGTTCTCGAGCTCATGCTCCAGATTCATTACCAGTACGTCTCTTTTCAGGTTTGTTGCCTGTGCCATGTTGAAACCTCCCTTTCGTTATTTTCCTTATTTTAACATTACTATATATTATCCATTTATGCAGACTTGTAAACGCTAGACAAGAATGTCCTCGTATTTCATTCTCACCAACTCGTAATCCAGCACAATCTGCTGTCCCTCTCCGCCGTCCAAAAGCCTTTTTAGCTCCACCACAGCCTCCGAGGCAATCCGCTCAAAGTTCTGTTTAACCGTATTCATCTGTTTGCCCGCATATCCCATCAAAGTGATCCCGTCGAAACCGCACACCGGACGGAAGATATCCATCTCCATCAGAGCACGCATCGCGCCGATCGCCATCAGATCCGAGGCGCACACGACAATATCCTTTTTCTTCGCATACCGGAACGTCAGATTCCTTGCCTGCAGTTCCGAGAACTCGCCGTTTCTGACAAGCAGGGGAACCTCCTCTTCCTCCGCCAGCTTCTGTATACCTTTCAGGCGTTCCTGCGTCACATAACCATTTTTCTTTCCTGCAAGATAGAGGATGCTCTTACCCTTATTCTCCACAAGCGTCTTTTTCGCCACATCATACTGCGCCGCCGCCTGATCAATCCAAACTGATGAGGAGGAGCCATTCACAATGGGAACATCCACTGTTACAATCTTGAAAAGCTGCGCCTCAATCAGTCTTTGCAGCACATGGTCATCCTTCGACATACCGAAGATCAAAAGCCCCGTAATACTCTGGGACTGCAAATACCGCACCACTTCGTCAAGATTTTTATTCTTTATCATAGAATCAAATATGGTGATTACATCCAGATTCAGTTCCACTGCCTGCCCTATGGTGCCCGCCATATACTGCATGTTTATCTCATCCACCGCCGAGGCATTCCCCATATTTAAGAGTAACGCCACCCTGCCGGACTGCTTGGAGGAGAGCGCCGCCGCGACAGAATTGGGAACAAAATTCAGTTCCGCCACCGCCTGATTCACTTTTTTCTTCGTCGCTTCGCTCACGTTTGGGTAGTTGTTCAGCACCTTGGATACAGTGGAAATTGCCACACCCGCCTGTCTCGCGACATCCTTGATTGATACCATTCCGATCCCATCCTGAAAGCGACTCCATTTTGGAAAATGTTTTCCGGAAATCGTTTTCCACTAACATCATATAACAAAAGAGTGGTTTTGTAAACCACTCTTTTACAAAAATTTACAGATTCGTCTTCCGACTGGAAATAAGCTCCTCTATAACCTGAATATCTTCCTCCAGCTCCTCTGCAATCTCTGCAGCATTCTTCCCTCTTGCAAGCTTTTTCTGAACCTGTTCCCGCAATTTTAATTCCAAACCTTCTTTTAAACCTTCTACCCGTCCCTCTTCTTTACCTTTCCTGTAAGTATTCCTCAAATGTTTCTTCTCGTCA
>DESQ01000027.1 GCA_002361355.1 Lachnospiraceae bacterium UBA3310 | reverse complement strand
TTGCGAATTTAATCTGCGGTAAAGCTGCGGTAGATGGGTAGTTTATTTTGCCGCGGTACACTTTTCGGAAAAGACGGATTGGGTGAAAATTGTAAATGATATCATGCAGTCAGAGTACCGATACGGAGATTTGAAGGGCTACATGGAGTGGAAGAAGTTCCTGGGATTTTTAGATAAGTAAACCGCTTCGGATTCATTACATAAGGCAACAGCCAATAAAGCACAAACGATAAAAGAGAACTAAGCAAGGACAGATATTCGTATATAAAAAAACACAGAAAGTTCACAAAAATTATTAGCACTCGCTATTGACGAGTGCTAATATAGGTGTTATAACATATTTAGAACAGATGGAACGAAAGGAATGAATGATAAATGTGGAGATTTCTTCCCAATGTTCAAAGTTCTAAATAACAAGTTGATTTTAGTTTAAAAGAAAAAAGGAGCGATGACTTATGATGACACCTAGTATTTTTGGAGAAAGTTTATTTGACGATTTCTTTGATGGATTTTTTGATTTCCCTGCGTTTGATGATAAGGCAATGCAGAAAGCACAGAGAAAGCTGTATGGACGCCATGCGGCGAACATGATGAAAACAGATGTACAGGAACACGATGATCATTATGAGGTAGATATTGATCTGCCTGGTTTCAAGAAAGATGAACTTTCTTTGGAACTTCAAGACGGATATCTGGTAATCAGTGCAGCGAAGGGGCTTGACAAGGACGAGAAAGGAAAGAAAACCGGGAAGTTTGTCCGTCAGGAACGTTATGCAGGCAGCATGAGCAGGTCTTTCTATGTGGGAGAAGATGTAAAACAGGAAGATATTCATGCAAAGTATGAAAGCGGGGTATTGAAATTGAATATTCCAAAGGCGGAAGAGAAAAAACCGGAGGTTGAAGAAAAGAAATATATTGCCATTGAATAACAGGCAAAAACAGGTAACCGGCAGGGGGAATGATAAGTTCCCCCTGCTTTTTTCTCATTTTCAGGCGAGAAATAAAACCGATAAATCTGAAAAATGAAGATATTTTACAAGACGGAGGGAAAAATAAGAGATAAAATGATTCCTGACAGGAGGTAGTCTGCATGAAGAAAGAAACAAGGACAGTGGTATATGATGATGAATTACGGATGGAAGCATACCGTTTTGAAGGAATCGTGCAGTCCTTTCCAGGCCATTTCCATGAGCATTATGTGATCGGGTTTGTGGAGGATGGGGAGCGTGTGCTTTCCTGTAGGGACAGGGAGTATGCCATAGAAGAAGGCAGCATCGTGCTTTTCAATCCGGGTGACAGCCATGCCTGTGTGCAGAGTGATGAAGGGACATTTGCTTACCGGGGATTCAACATTTCAAAGGAGACTATGCTTGATCTGGCGGAAGAAGTCACGGGGAAACGGGAGCTCCCGGGGTTTTCAGAAAATGTCATCTATGACGAGGAGGTGGCCTGCCACATGCGCCTGCTGCATGAGATGGTTATGAAAGGAACAGGGGAGTTTGGAAAGGAGGAAAACTTGCTGTTCCTGCTTTCGTATCTGATCCAGAATTATGGGCAGCCCTTTGAAGACTGCATCCCGGAGTGCAGGAGGGAAATTGAAAGAGCCTGTGAATATATGGCAGGGCATTTTACAGAACGCATCTATTTAGATCAGATCTGCCGTCACGCGGGACTTAGCAAATCAACGCTGCTGCGGGCCTTTACAAAAGAAAAAGGAATCACGCCGTACCGATACCTTGAGACAATTCGTATCAATGAAGCAAAAAAACTGTTGTCCGAGAGGATTCCTCCTGTGGAGGCGGCAATAAGGACTGGTTTTTCAGACCAAAGCCATTTTACCAATTATTTCAATCAGTTCATAGGGCTTGCGCCGGGGACTTACCGTGGAATTTTCTCGGAAAAAGACGGGGATGGTGGACAGCATGGGAAATAGGAAATCAGCCGGGCATCTGGCGGCGCTTCTGACGATCATTATTTGGGGGACGACATTCATATCCACCAAAGTCCTGCTTGCAGATTTTAAGCCGGTGGAGATATTATTCTTCCGCTTTGTCATGGGTTTTGCAGTATTGTTTGGGGTCTGCCCGCATCGTATGAAAGGGGTGAACCGTAGACAGGAAATGACATTTGTTCTGGCGGGGCTGTGCGGGATATGTCTGTATTACCTGCTGGAGAATATCGCACTTACATATACCATGGCTTCCAATGTGGGAGTTATCATCTCGGTTGCCCCATTTTTTACGGCGATACTGTCACGCTTATTTCTGAAATCGGAAGGAAAACTGCGGGCAAATTTCTTCCTTGGTTTTATGGTGGCGATGGCAGGTGTTGCGCTGATCAGTTTTAACGGCTCTAAACTGGAGTTGAATCCGATGGGTGATTTGCTGGCCGTCCTTGCGGCTTTTGTATGGGCGTGCTATTCCATACTGACAAGGAAGGTCAGCAACTTTGGCTATCCGGTTATCCTTACCACACGCAGGACATTCTTTTACGGCATTCTTTTTATGATCCCGGCATTATTCCTTTTTGACTTTGAGATGGGGCTGGGACGGTTTGCTGATGTGACGAACTTACTCAATATTCTGTATCTTGGGCTGGGGGCATCTGCACTCTGTTTCGTTACGTGGAATCTTGCAGTAAAGGTGCTTGGGGCGGTTAAGACCAGTGTTTATATTTACATGGTTCCTGTCATAACAGTGGTGACTTCCGTGTTCATACTGAAGGAGCCGGTGACGTGGGTTTCCGTTACAGGGACGGTCTTGGCGGTCGTGGGGCTTTTCTTTTCTGAATATAGCGGGAAGGGGAGTGGGAACGGCGAATGAGACTGTCCTAATTTTACCGTTGCCATCAAAAGGAGAAAACAGGAGGATTAGAAAATGGATTTACAGAATGAGAAATGTGTCATGGTGATTGACGAGAATCTGCCGCTTGGTATCATAGCGAACACGGCGGCGATCATGGGCATCACGCTGGGGAAGCAGATGCCGGAGGTCGTAGGCGCAGATGTGTACGACAGGACAGGCAACGGGCATTTAGGGATTATAGAGTTCCCGGTGCCAATCCTAAAAGGGAATGTAGAAGCGATCAAGTCTATCCGTGAGAGGCTGTACGAGCCGGAGTTTTCGGACTTGACGGTGGTGGATTTTTCAGATCTTGCGCAGGGATGCAAGACCTACGATGAGTTTATTGAAAAGATGAAGGATGTTTCAGAAACAGAACTGAATTATTTTGGGATTGCCATTTGCGGTGTGAAAAAGAAGGTAAACAAATTGACAGGAAGTATGCCGTTGCTGAAATAAAGAATATACAAAAGCAAACCGCCCGGCAAAGATTGGTGTCTATATTGTGGACAAGGATCATGTCTACCTGGTTGCATTTTGTATGTTATTGATGTATTATTGACATATGTCGGAAATGGAGGCGGGAGCATGGCAAGACCAGCCCGGTGTAGGAGAATATGTTTTGAACCTAAATATAACAGTTTTGCTCCTTGCGGTGCGGAAAATATGGAGCAGGTTCTGCTGACGGTGGATGAGTTCGAAGCGGTTCGGCTGATTGACTATGAAAAGAGAACTCATGAGGAGTGTGCCAGGCAGATGGGGATTTCCCGCACTACGGTCACGGAAATGTATGAAAGAGCCAGAACGAAGATTGCGGACTGTATCGTTAATGGCAGGATGCTTTGCATTTCCGGCGGAAACTATGCGCTCTGTGACGGCTCGGCATGGAGATGCTGCGGTAAAAAATGTGACAGGGCAGGATATGGGGCTGAAACTGCCGGGAAAAGAAAGGAAGACAGGATTATGAAGATTGCGGTTACTTATGAAAACGGGAATGTATTCCCACATTTTGGGCATACGGAGCAGTTTAAGGTTTATGATATTAAAGACGGGAAGGTTGCCGGTGCGCAGGTGATGGATACGAACGGAAGCGGACACGGTGCCATTGCAGGAATGTTGTCCGCATGGGAAGTGGATACGCTGATTTGCGGAGGCATTGGCGCCGGTGCGCAGACTGCATTGGCACAAGCAGGTATCCGCTTTTATGGCGGGGTATCCGGCAGTGCGGATGAGGCTGTGGAGGCGCTGCTTGCAGGGAAGCTTGCATTTGATCCGGATGCCCACTGTGATCATCATGGAGAAGACCATCATCATGAAAACGGTCATTGCGGAGAGGGTAAACATGGCTGCGCAGGAAACGGGTGCGGAAGACAGTGACGAACGAAGCACCAGAGAAAAGTTTTCAAATCTACAGAACAGCTACCCGCCTTAGGGTAGCTGTTGCCATTTCCGAAATTTTTGTAGGAGTCTTATTTCATTAAAAAATTCTGTATCGCTGTTGGAAGCCTATGCAGAGTCGCTATATTTTCCCATGCTTTGTATAAAATTCAGTATCATCATACTATGGCATAAAGGGATATGCCACAAAAAAAGCATGTGAAAAGACACATTTCTGAATAAGCATAAAAGATTTTACCCATTATGTGTTTTCGGTACTTTTACACCTTCTGGATCAACATTATAGCTGGACTGGATATCAGCTTCTTCTTTGCATACATGCATTATAAGTGTCACTTCAAGCTCAGGTATTTCATGATCGAACCACATGGCTTGAAGGCAGTTTACGTTCTCATTTGTTGCGGTGATAATGGCGTTTTTTATCTCTGCAGCCCCCGGATTGGTGACCTTTCCAGCCATAAGGAAGGCAATGTCAGATACTTCAGACAGATCATGTTTTGATATAAAGCCAGCTATGCTTTTGACCTGACCGATGAGCGTCAGACATTCTATCGACCCCTTGGTGATTTCCTTATTTTCGCCGATACTCATTTTTTTCATAAAATCTTCAATGGTGAATTCGTCTATTGGATCGCCTTTTACCATAGGCGTCAGAAGACTAAGGAGCTTCGGGAAGTCATAGGGCATATTGAGAACCTGATGAATTGCAGCAACAGGCAAACAGAAGAAATCCCTGTTGCCAATATCTTCCGTATCTGCATTTGGAGAGGCGTAATCGGAAATCCAACTATGGTCATGCTTATCCTCTGTCTTATGCATGAGCAGGGAGTATCTGCTGGCATTGTCGGCGGCTGTTTCTGTCTTTTTTTCTGTTATATGTTCGTTATCTGTAGATTCAACGGCGGAAAATCCAGCCAGGTACTCGATTTCGGCATCGCTCAGTTGTTTGGCTTCTTTGCAGTCGGCAGCCGCATGGATAGTTTTTTTGATGAAATCCATTTGGGGAGAATTATGATAAGTGTCGATCAGGCGCTTACGCTGGCTAGGGGGAATTTTGGCACATTCTACAAGACGCAGGAGAGCCATACACATTTTATCATATTCTATGATGCCAATAAAGGATAAACGTTCGACGAGCTCCTCCTCTGAGAGAGAGGCGAGTTTGGTGCGATAGTCATCGGGAACAACGCGCTTGCCAGTTGTGTAGTTGGAACTGGCAGCATTTGAGATGTCCATTATTCCTGGCTGAATCAACAAAGCGTTCACAGATTCTCTCTGACTCTTGGATTTTTGAGGTTTGATGGCGCATTGAAACAGAGTCGCGAAGTTGAGCGCGAAACTTGTAGCATTCTGCGACAATGCAACCACCACCTTTCTGCTAAAATCAACAAAATGTTCTGTTGACAGCAAACAATATTCAAAATATTCACGGAACATAATGTTTAGACGGATTATGGAAGTAAATATGGTTAAAAACAAATTGGATATCGTTGGAGCAAATTGGATAGCACGATGAAAACCACGTTGAGTGTTTTTGTGATAGGCTATTAGTAGGTCAAATATGCAGATTAAGAGGAATTACAAAATGATTATAAGCGTTTATATTTGTGTTGGCGCGGGGGTTATGAAATACGAAAGAAAGGAGCGGGAAAGCGGGTGGAAAGCTTTGCAAACGATTATAGTGAAAAGTATAGAACAATCGGAAGCAATATCCGCATGGTCAGGAAATCGGCAGGTATTTCGCAGACAGAATTGGCCAATCGTGTTGGAAGCAATAAATCTGCAATCTCCCGCTACGAGAATGGAATGCAGAAGCCGTCATTGGATACGTTGATGCGTATGGCGGATGCTTTGGATGTTGATTTGGCAGATCTTCTTAAAGAGAGGGCGGCCTCGTCAGTTGAAAATGCGGGCAGTGAACCGGATTGGATGCGGGAGCTGAATATCAACCGTACCGAAATGGATCCAACGGCGTGGGAGAATTTTACAAGAAGTGTAGTGGCAATGTATAGAGGGTATCGGGAGGCAATATAAACCATCATGACTGTTCATGGCAGCATGATGGTTTTTTGATACAAATTTTTCAGAGCCTCAAAAAATTTATTATTTGTAAAAGCGGCATCCATAAGGGTTATATGGGATGCTTAAACGAGCAACTTTAAATTATGAATGTTGCTTCAATCAATAACGACTTAGGGAAAAAATCCTGATACGATAATACCATCACAAGGGATTGATCCTTCGTAATAAACAGGATACCAAATACCAGAAAGCGGGGATGAGAGAATGAAAGTATTTTTAATAATACAGAGTGTATTATTTATAATGGAAGGTATCGGTGGAGCTATATTTGGGGGATGGGATGGTTTACTTTCCGCTTTGGTTTTATTCATGGTAGTGGAATATCTGACCCAAATATTGATTGCAGCTTTAAATAAAAAACTGTCCAGTGTGATTAGTTTCTGTGAGATAGCAAAGAAAGCATCCATCTTTTTCCTGGTGGCTGTGGGAAACGTGATTGATACACTGATTATGCAAAATGGAAGCGCAATTCGTGCAATTGTCATTTTATTCTATCTTTCTGATGAAGGGATTATGATTTTGGAAAATGTAGAAAGGCTTGGACTGCCGATACCGCACAAATTAAAGGACATATTGGAACAGCTTAAAGATGGAAAGAAGTAATAGCGATAAAAGCCCACAGAAGAAAAAAGGCTGTTTCGGCAGCCTTTTACATATTTGCCATCATTTCTTGATAGGATAATCCCCACGCTTCCATGGAATCAATGATGGGGCGCATGGCGACTTTTATGATGCACCGACAGTAATCACCATGTTTGCGCCAAAGAATTTCCTGTTTGCAGTGGAAGACTGTGCTGTGGCTGCTGAAAATATGATGCTGGCTGCTGATTCTCTGGGCATTGGTTCCTGCTATATCGGCGCCGGCTGGACGGCTTCTGCAGATCCCTATGGGCAGGAGATCCTGAAAGAGTGGGGCATCCGTACCGATTATTATGGGGTGATGCAGCTTCTGTTAGGTTATCCCCGTGAAGGCGATATTCATCCGACGCCCAAGCCCCGTAAAGAAGACCGTATTATCCGGGTATGACAGGGGCAGGTGAGGATGGCGCAGTTTAAAGTTATGAGAAAGCAGATCACGGAAGGCGCGATATCTCCTTCATTTGCGGGCATAATGAAAATATCAGGTCAAATCGTGTCACAATCGTGTCATGCGCATTGACACGATTGACCCGATTTGATATAATATGCCCGGCAGATGGGTAAAGGAGATGGTGTTATGCTTTTTCAGGAAAGTGAAACTGTAGAGTTGAAGGAAGTAGTCGTAGACGATATAAAAAAGGAAATCATTGCTTTTGCTAACTGTGAAGGCGGTAAACTGTATATTGGCATCCGGGATGACGGTACAGTAGCCGGACTTGATAATCCTGACAGCGTTTCTTTGCAGATCAGCAATATGGTAAGGGATGCAATTAAGCCCGATGTGACGATGTTCTTGCATTATAAAACAATAAAGGAAGATGGAAAAGAAATCATTGAGGTGGATATTCAGCGCGGAACGAACCGCCCTTATTATCTTGCTAGAAAAGGGATGCGTCCAGAAGGTGTATATGTCAGACAGGGATATTCTTCTGTTCCAGCCACTGACACGGCAATCCGCCGTATGATTAAGGAAACGGATGGAGACCGCTTTGAGGCTATGCGCTGCTTAAATCAGGAACTTACATTTGAAGCCGCAAAAAAAGAATTTGCGCTTCGGAAAGTGGAGTTTGGGTCACAGCAAATGCGTACTTTGAAGCTGATCGATCAGGATAGCCTTTACAGTAACTTAGGTCTGCTTCTGTCCGATCAATGCGTTCATACGATTAAAGTCGCTGTTTTTCAGGGAACGGATCAGACAATTTTTAAGGATCGCCGGGAATTTACAGGATCACTGATGCAGCAAATGAATGAAGTTTATGATTTTATCGACTTCCGCAATCAAACCCGTGCAACCATAGAAAGATTGTTGAGAATTGATGTCAGGGACTATCCTGAGATCGCCGTCAGAGAGGCACTTCTAAATCTGCTGGTTCACCGTGATTATTCCTTCAGCGCCAGTGCGCTTATCAGTATTTATGCGGATCGGATTGAATTTGTATCCATCGGCGGATTGATGCCGGGAATTGATCTGGAAGATATTATGGTAGGCATTTCTGTATGCAGAAATCAGGATCTTGCGAACGTATTCTACCGGCTGCATCTGATTGAGGCTTACGGTACTGGAATGGGAAAGATTATGAGGGCATACGAAGGCATGGAAGAAAAGCCTTCGATTGAAACAACCAAAAATGCCTTTAAGATCATATTGCCTAATATTAACGAAAAATATGAAAGGGGAAAGTTTTCTGCACCGAAAGCAGAATATATCACAAGTTCCGCTGTCAGGGCTGAAAAAATCCTGAACAATGAAGAGAAGGTATTGGAATATGCCCGGTCTCATGGCGCTATTACAAGAAACGATGTAATCGAATTGCTTGAAGTAAGTACATCTACCGCATCCAGAGTTATTAGGAAAATGGTAAAAAGCAACTTGCTGAAGCAGAATGGAAAAGCAAGAAACACCAACTACACTGTTATAAAATAATATAAACTTATCATTTGCCTTAATTTTCACGCGGAGGTAAAATACAGGCCCTTGCAGGATGCGTTCCTCCAAGGGCCTCTTTTAAAGATTATTTGATATTATAATTACGCGATAGACACATAGAACCGCTGCTGTTCTTCCTGCGACACATTCATCGCGTTAGCAAAGGCGTTATAATCCGCATGATCCTGTGCGCTGTCATTGGTTTCGGCGGCATTTTCCGCGGCGGATTTCATTGCATTGTTTGCGCCGCCCAATATAGAGAACTGGAATGCTGTTGCACGTTCCTCCTGTTTCTCCATTTTTTCAAGTTCAGCCTGTTTTCTTTCCGTGTCCACGCCACGCCGCTCGTCCTGGTTGATTTCGCCTTTTAAGATGGCAATGCCGTCGTTGGTTTTGGCTACGACTGTTCCGAGACGGTTTGCCTGCTGTGCGGAAGCGTCTGCCGATACCATAGCGCGAACCTCTTTGCCGGAAAGAGCCGTGTCTGCAGCCATATCATCTTCCGCAGGTTTTGTTTCCGTTTCAACGGCGGCGTCTTTTTCGGATTCATCAGACGCATCGGATGATTCTTTTGCTTCCCCTACACCGGCAGGGTTCTTCTGCGCCAGCGCTTCCTTTAAAATAACAGTGCCGTCGTCAGTTTGGGCGATGACAGTTCCTGGCTTTCCTGACTGGTCAGGCTGCAATCCGCCGGCTGGCAGATCTGTTTTATCTGTCTGGTCAGAGGAGGTCTCTTTTGCCGGTAATGGCCTGCTGGATTCGTTCTCGTCCTGCTGTATTTTTCCCTCAGGGTCAGTCTTCTTTTCCGGATCCTGCGCTTCCCGCAGTTCGGCAAGCATGCGCTCCCTTTTCTGTGAGCGCAGCAGCTCTTCCTGATGCCGTTTTAGTTCTGTGTCGAGAGCGGATTTCTCTTTCTGCAGCTCTCTTCGTTCGTTTGATTTTTCATTGACAGAAAGCGCCTCGTCGGAGGACAGCTTCTGCATCTGCTGCTGTACGTCTGTGAGTTCCTTTTGAATGCTTTTGCTTTTGGAATCTGTTATATTTGCAGAAGTCATTTGCATGACTGACATGCTGTTTGTTGATGTTACACTGCCAATACCCATAAGACATCTCCCTTCCTGTCATAGGACATATATTTTTTACTAATATAGTTATCTATATTTTACTATCTTTTATGGGTAGGAATCAAGACTATAATTCAAAATATATCTGTTTTTACATTCTGCACAAAATGATATATAATAAATGCTACAAAAATAAGGAGGAGGGCGTAGGGGTGCAACGTGAAAGTTTTGGCTCCCGTCTGGGGTTTATTTTAGTCAGCGCAGGATGCGCGATCGGTATTGGAAATGTGTGGAGATTTCCCTATGTGGCGGGAGAAAACGGCGGCGCTGTCTTTGTGTTGTTTTATTTGCTGTTTTTGCTCTGTATGGGTGTACCGGTTCTGACAATGGAGCTTGCCGTGGGGCGTGCCAGCGGCAAGAGCGCGGTGCTTGGCTATAAGGCGCTTGAGAAGCCGGGGAGCAAATGGCATATTCACGGATGGTTTTGCATCATAGGCTGTTACCTTTTGATGATGTACTATACGACGGTTTCAGGCTGGATGCTCAGTTATTTCTTTAAGTTTGCCGGCGGGAGCTTTCACAGAGGGATGGATGCCGATGCGGTCGGCAGCGTATTTGGCCAGTTGTGCGCCGATCCTGTGGAAATGATTGTCTGGATGGTGATTACGGTGCTTGCGGGTTTCCTTGTCTGCAGTTTCGGTCTGCAGAAAGGGCTTGAGCGCGTTACCAAGGTGATGATGCTGGCGCTGCTTGTGCTGATTGTTGTTCTGGCGGTTCACAGCAGTATGCTGTCCGGAGGGGGAGAGGGAATTGCCTTTTATCTGATGCCGGATTTTGCCAGAGCGGGGGAGGCAGGTATCGGCAATGTGATCACTGCGGCTATGAACCAGGCCTTTTTTACCCTGAGCCTGGGAATCGGCGCGATGGAGATTTTTGGCAGTTATATGTCAAAAGAACATACGCTGACGGGGGAAGCGGTGCGGATTTGTATTTTGGATACGTTTGTGGCATTGATGTCCGGCCTGATTATCTTTCCGGCATGTTTTTCCTTCGGGGTGGAACCGGATGCGGGCCCGTCCCTGATCTTTGTCACATTGCCGAATGTGTTTGTCAATATGGCAGGGGGACGGATCTGGGGCGCGCTGTTTTTCCTCTTTATGACTTTTGCCAGTTTTTCCACGGTGATTGCTGTGTTTGAAAACCTGCTGGCGGGCTGTATCGACAATTTCGGATGGAGCAGAAAGAAGTCGTCCATTGTCAACTGTATTTTTGTGCTGATTGCAAGCCTGCCCTGCGTGCTGGGATACAATGTGTGGAGTAACCTGCGTCTGGTCGGCGGCAGGGACGTGCTGGACAGCGAGGATTTCCTTGTCAGCAATCTGCTGCTTCCGGTCGGCTCTCTCGTATTCCTTCTGTTCTGCGTGACCAGATGGGGATGGGGATTTGATAAATATTTGGAGGAAGCCAATACGGGACACGGATGGAAGCTGTCAAGGCACGTAAAATATTATTTGAGATTTGTTTTGCCGGTACTCATATTGATCATTCTGATTCAGGGACTGCGATAGATTGTCAACTTAATATATAAATTGGTTGACAATTAAAATTTCCTGTGATACGATGATTCCGCGGATGGGACAGAAATCCGTGAAAACGTTACGATTTCAGGAGGCTTTTGCGTTATGAGTACAAAGATGACAACACAGACAGAACATGCGGCGGTGAGAACAGCAGGGCGGGGAAAGACATATGATATGGCATACATAGCTATTTTTGCGGTATTGATGGCGGTTTGCTCATGGATTTCCATTCCCACAGTGATTCCTTTTACGCTCCAGACCTTTGCGGTATTTCTGGCAGTCTGCGTGCTGGGCGGAAAGCGCGGCACCTTGTCGGTGATTGTTTTCGTATTGCTGGGGGCGGTCGGCGTTCCGGTGTTTGCGGGATTTACCGGCGGGCCGCAGGTGATCATGGGTAATACGGGCGGATATATTATCGGTTTTATCTTTGCCGGACTGCTTATGTGGCTGATGGAGCGGCTTTTTGGCAGAAAAATGTGGGTGCAGGCGGTGTCCATGCTGTTTGGGATGCTTACCTACTATGTGTTTGGAACGATATGGTTTATGGTTGTCTATATGAGAACGACAGGGCCGGTGGGTGTGACGGCAGTGCTCGGCTGGTGTGTGATTCCTTTTATCGTACCGGATCTGGTCAAGGCGGCGTTGGCACTGTTTCTTGGAAATACCCTTCGCAAACCGCTTTCGGCGATTATGGGCGAAAATTGAGATACGCGCTGCGAGGAGAGGAAGAAGCAATATGAAATACAGGATAAGAGCACATCATGGCATGTGCTTTTCCTTTTTTCAGGGGAAAGGCTACAGCGGTGAATTTACGGAAAATATGTGGAAAATGAAAGAAAGGCTTGCACAGAACCCGGAGGTTGTGTTATTGTGCAGGACGGACGACGTGTGCGCACACTGTCCCAACAATCACCAGGGGGTCTGCGAATCTGTGGAGAAGGTTGCGGATTATGACAGACAGGTGCTTTCGCTGTGCGGGCTTAAGGAAAACGATGTCCTGCGGTGGCGCGATTTTGAGGCGCTGGTGCAGCAGCATATCCTTGCTGCGGGCAGGCGGGAGAGCGTCTGCGGCGGATGCGAGTGGAACGAGTTGTGTAAATAAAAGAAAGCGTGCGATGAGAAAAAATGAAAAACAAAGATAAGACGAATGTCATGCGGGTGCTTGACAGCAAAAAGGTCTCCTATACCGCCCACACTTACGAACCTGACGCCACAATGAGCGGAGAGGAAATTGCGGCTCTTTTGCAGGAGGATGCGGACAAGGTGTTTAAGACGCTTGTCACGCAGGGAAAGTCAGGGCAGTATTTTGTGTTTGTCATTCCCGTGAAGGAAGAGCTCGACTTGAAGAAGGCGGCGAAGGCGGCAGATGAGAAGGCGGTTGCTATGATCAAACAGAAAGAGCTTCTGCCCCTCACCGGTTATGTGCACGGAGGCTGTTCGCCGGTTGGGATGAAGAAATCGTTCCCGACCTATCTGCATGAGACGGCAAAGCAGTGTGACACTGTTTTCGTCAGTGCCGGAAAAGTAGGGTATCAGGTGGAACTGCCGCCGGAGGATCTGATCCGGATTGTGGGCTGTAAGACGGCGGATCTTGTATAGAAAGGGAAAATCCAGTCACTACCGCCAGACGGCCAAATACAACAGCGTTTCTTCCTTTTTTACCCCTTCCTGCCGATAAAACTTGTGACGGGAAATAATAGTACGGGGTGAGACGGATTGAACATAGCGATTTGTGACAACGGGGAGAATACGCGCATCTATATCAGGAAGATGATAGAGGCACAGGATGCCCGTTGCCGGATTATGGAGTTTACCTCCGGAGAGGAACTGCTTGCGTTCTGGGAACTGGAGGAAAGAGAGGAGATTGATCTCCTTTTTCTTGATATTTCCATGGAAGGAATAAACGGGATAGCGGTGGCGGAACAGATCAGAAAGCGGATGTTGGAAAAGAACAATGCCGCGAGGGAGAGTCTGCCGCTTTTAATTTTTGTGACGGGAAACCCGGAATCGAAAAAGAGCGCAGAACCGAAGGAGGTTCTTTTGCGTGACGGAAACGTGACAAGGAGCGTCCCGACGGATGATATCTATTATATCGAGAGCAACAACAGAAAGATTATCGTGCATATGCGCGATGAGGTGATAGAGTGTTACGGAAAAATCGGCGAATTGGAGCTTGAGTTGAAGGAGGGATTTTTCCGGATACACAAAGGCTATCTGGTCAACATGAAATATGTAGAAGGGTATAACCGGACGGAGGTAAGGGTGAAAAACGGAAATATCCTGCTGCTCTCCAAATATAAATATCAGGATTTTGCAAAGGCATATCAAAAATTTATTTCGCTGGACAAGTAGAGGAAGCGGACAAAATATGATATGATGTCAAAATAAGAGAGCTTTTTGTGGGAGGATAGGATGAAAAACCAGTACAGCAAGACAATCATCGCCTGCTTTGTGGGATATATCGTGCAGGCTGTCGTGAACAATTTTGTTCCTCTGTTATTTTTGACATTTCAGAAAAACTATGGGATTCCTCTGGCGCAGATCACCCTGCTTGTGACTTTTAATTTCGGGATACAGCTTTTGGTGGATCTGCTTTCGGTGGGATTTGTGGATCGGATCGGATACCGGGCCTCCATGATTATTGCCCATGTGCTGTCCGCGGCGGGACTGATTCTTCTGACAATTTTGCCAGAGGCGCTGCCGTCTCCCTTTGCCGGTATTCTGATTGCGGTGATGATATACGCGGTCGGCGGCGGCCTGCTGGAGGTGCTGGTGAGTCCGGTGGTGGAGGCATGTCCCTCGGATAACAAGGAGAAGGCAATGAGCATGCTGCACTCCTTTTACTGCTGGGGACATGTGGGGGTTGTGCTGTTGTCAACCCTGTTTTTTCAGATTTTTGGGATCGGGAACTGGAAGGTGCTGGCGGTCGTGTGGGCGCTGATTCCGATTGCCAATGCCTTTGCGTTCGCCAGAGTGCCGATGGCATCCCTGATGGAGGAAGGCGAGCAGGGACTGAAACTGGGAGAATTGTTCCGTATCAAAATATTCTGGGTGCTGCTTATTATGATGATCTGCGCGGGGGCAAGTGAACAGGCGGTGAGCCAGTGGGCGTCCACTTTCGCGGAGCACGGGCTTGGAATTTCCAAGACAATGGGAGATCTGGCGGGGCCTATGGCATTTGCAGTCCTGATGGGCACATCCAGGGCGTTCTACGGAAAATACGGCGACCGCATCAATTTAGACCGGTTTATGATATACAGCAGCAGTCTGTGTATTTTATCTTATCTGGGCATATCGCTTCTGCCGCTTCCGCAGCTTTCTCTGGCAGCCTGTGCGGTCTGCGGGCTTTCCGTCGGTATCATGTGGCCGGGAACGTTCAGCAAAGCGTCGGCGGCGCTGCCAAAGGGCGGAACAGCCATGTTTGCCCTGCTTGCCCTTGGCGGGGACGTGGGCTGTTCCGGAGGGCCGACGGTGGTCGGGATCGTGTCAAGCGCGCTGAATGATAATTTGAAAATGGGCATTCTGGCAGGTGTGATATTCCCGATATTGCTCTTGCTGGGGATCATTCTCTGCGGGAGAATACGCAGGTAATCTCCATGACCTGTTCGATCATCTGGTGCAGGAGCCTGCTCTGTTTCGTGTCCGCGGCGCGGTAATACACTTCTTTTCCCTCGCGGCGGCTGACAATCAGGCCGCTTCCTTTAAGCGGTCTTAAGTGATGGGATACGGCGGGGCTCGACATATTGAGCATGGCTGAGATATTCAGCACACATTCTTCGCAGTGGCACAGAAGCCAGAAGATACGGATTCTGGTGGTGTCGCCAAGCTGTTTGAACACATCCGCAACAATCTGAAAATCTTCTACCTGATCTAACTGTTCCCGAATCAGGGCAGTTTCCGCACCCTCGCCGTGGTGGTGGGGTAATTCTCTGTTTTGCATAAGCGCTCCTTCCTGTATCTTGTATTATATGATACTACGGGACAGGAGACAAGTACCGGAGGAAATCTATCCGGCCGGCGGTAATTGATAAGAAAATTTTCAGAAAGGTACTTGACATAGGGGTTAGTTAATGCTAATCTATAGAAAAAGAAGTTAGAATATGCTAACCAAATGAACGGAAAACATAGGAAAATACAGGTAAAGGAGGAAACGTGATGCCTTTAACATTTGCCAAAGAAGGAGAAGCAAATTCCATTAAAAAAGTAGGCGGCAGGGAGGATACCAGAAAGTTTCTGGAGAATCTTGGCTTTGTCGTGGGCGCGGCGGTGACGGTGGTTTCTGAGGCCGACGGCAATATGATCGTCAATATCAAGGATTCCAGAGTGGCTATTGGAAAAGATATGGCAAGCCGGATCATGATTTGAGTTTTCCGGTTTTTTTTTGCCGGCCATTGGTAAGCTATAACTAACACCTGAAACGGTCAGGTGAAAGGATAGAATCATAAGAAGAGTAATAAGAGGAGGAGAATGAAAATGAGAACACTGAGGGAAATATCCTGCGGTGACACCGTGACGGTAAAGAAACTGTCCGGGGAAGGGCCGGTCAGGAGACGCATTATGGATATGGGTATCACCAAGGGTGTCCAGGTGTATGTGCGCAAGGTGGCGCCGCTTGGCGATCCGGTGGAAGTGACTGTGCGGGGCTACGAGTTATCCCTGCGCAAAGCGGATGCGGAAATGATAGAAGTTGAGTAAAGGAATTTTGAGGAGGAAGAAAAAATGGCAGTTAAAATTGCACTCGCAGGAAATCCGAACTGCGGCAAGACGACGCTGTTTAACGCGCTGACAGGCTCCAATCAGTTTGTGGGAAACTGGCCGGGCGTTACGGTGGAGAAAAAGGAAGGTAAATTAAAGGGAAACAAAGAGGTCATCATCATGGATCTGCCGGGAATTTATTCCCTGTCCCCCTATACGCTGGAGGAAGTGGTGGCCAGAAATTATCTGATAAACGAACGCCCCGA
The DNA here is from genome assembly GCA_002361355.1 of Lachnospiraceae bacterium UBA3310. GTDB lineage: Bacteria > Bacillota > Clostridia > Lachnospirales > Lachnospiraceae > UBA3282. Next base: position 10,981 of record DESQ01000027.1, on the reverse strand, counting down.
TGTGATCCTTAACATTGTGGACGGCACGAACATTGAGAGAAATCTCTATCTGTCCACACAGCTTGTAGAGCTTGGCATCCCGGTGGTTGTGGCGGTTAACATGGTCGATCTGCTGGAGAAGAACGGTGAGAAGATTTCCCTGGAAAAGCTGGGTGAGAGACTTGGCTGCGAGGTGGTTGGCATTTCAGCGCTGAAAGGAACTGGCGTGACGGAGGCGGCAAACCTGGCGGTGGCGGCTGCCGGAAAGAAAGAGCAGTCTGTTGTGCACCGTTTTGACGAGAAAGTGGAGTCGGCCATCGACGCGGTAGCCGCATCCTTAAGCGGCGTGGCGGAGGGACAGAAGCGCTTTTTCGCCATCAAACTGCTGGAGCGGGATTCCAAGATTGCAGAACAGATGACAAGCGTTCCCAATGTGGAAGCGGAGATCAAAAAATTAGAGGAGGCTTTTGACGACGACACGGAGAGCATTATCACCAACGAGAGATATGTTTATATCTCTTCCATAATGGGAGAGTTTTCCAAGAAAGCGACGAATAAAAAGCTGACAATTTCTGATAAAATTGATAGAATAGTGACAAACAGATGGCTGGCGCTTCCGATTTTCGCGCTGGTTATGTTCGTGGTCTACTATGTTTCCGTGACGACAGTGGGCGGATTCCTGACGGACTGGACGAACGATGTGCTTTTTGGCGAGATCATTCCCCCGGCGGTGGAGAGCGGGCTTGTGGCGATCGGCTGCGCCGACTGGCTGCAGGCGTTGATCCTTGACGGTATTGTAGCGGGTGTGGGCGCGGTGCTCGGTTTCGTGCCGCAGATGCTGGTACTGTTTATTTTCCTGGCATTTTTAGAGTCCTGCGGTTACATGGCGCGCGTGGCCTTTATCATGGACAGGATTTTCCGCAAGTTCGGTCTTTCCGGCAAATCCTTTATCCCGATGCTGATCGCTTCCGGTTGCGGCGTGCCCGGCGTTATGGCTTCCCGTACCATCGAGAACGACAGGGACAGAAAGATGACCATCATGACCACGACTTTTATTCCCTGCGGTGCGAAACTGCCGATCATTGCGCTGATCGCGGGCGCATTTTTCAATAACTCCGGACTGGTGTCCTGGGGCGCATGGCTGGTTGGTATCGCGGCGATCATCTGCTCTGGCATCATCCTGAAAAAGACAAAGATGTTTGCGGGCGATCCGGCTCCTTTCGTTATGGAGCTTCCGGCTTATCACATGCCCACGGTGGGCGCTGTGCTCAGAAGTATGTGGGAGCGCGGCTGGTCCTTCATCAAAAAGGCAGGTACGATCATTCTCTTATCCACCATCGTGCTCTGGTTCCTGATGAGCTTCGGCTGGGTGGACGGCAGCTTTGGCATGTTGGAGGCGGAGCAGTTGGATTCCAGCATTCTGGCATCCATCGGCAGCGCCATCGGCTGGATCTTTACGCCGCTTGGCTGGACACAGGCAGGCGAGGGATGGAAGATGGCGGTAGCGGCAGTTACCGGCCTGATTGCCAAGGAGAACGTAGTCGCAACCTTCGGTATGCTGTTCGGTTTTGCGGAGGTGGCTGAGGACGGCGCGGAAGTGTGGGGCAGTCTTGCGGCAGTCATGACCCCTGTGGCGGCATTCGGTTTTCTGGCGTTCAACCTTCTGTGTGCACCCTGCTTTGCGGCGATGGGCGCCATCAAGAGAGAGATGAACAACGCAAAATGGTTCTGGTTTGCCATCGGATATCAGTGTGGTCTGGCATATATCGTAGCCATGTGTATTTATCAGCTAGGCAGCTTCTTTGCCGGCGGTGGTTTTGGACTTGGCACGATTGTGGCGCTGTTGTGTGTAATCGGATTCCTGTATCTGCTGTTCAAACCTTATAAGGAACCCAATGAATTGAAGGTGAATTTGAAGACAACGAGATCCGCTTAACATATAGTTATTTTGAAGGAGGCATCACAATGGGAACGGTTATCGTATTGGCGATTGTGGCGGGCGCGGTGGCGCTTGCGGTCAGAAGTATGATCAAAGATAAAAAGGCGGGAAAGTCGCTCCAGTGCGGAGGAGACTGCAGCCGCTGCGGCGGATGCCACTAGAAGCGGAAAGCATGCTACTGACATACAAATAAATAGGACACGGTACTGTTTTTTGCAGTACCGTGTCCCTCTTTTATTTTACTCGTTTGACGGAGTTGCGCAGCGTCAACAGCTCAAAATAATCCAACAGCGACTGGGTGTTGTGCCGATCCAGCTCCAGCGTGGTGTTCATGAGATCGCTGAGAGTGTAGTCCGCGGATAAGGGTTTGTTGAGCGTGTTGATGCTCGCCTTGTATTTGGTTCTCTGTAAGAGATAGTCCGTGGACACATCATAAAAATCCGCCAGTTTTGTGAGCGTGCTCAGGTCGGGTGTGTGTACGCCTTTCTCATAGTTGGAGATGGTCGCCACAGTCACATTCAGGTAGGCGGCCACTTCTTTTTGTAAATATCCCTTTTCCTTGCGCAGTTCAGCCAGAAATTCACCAAATTCCATCGTTTTCTCCGAAAGTAAGTGCAGAGCGGCCGTAGCCCGCCTGCGTATCCATGTGTTTTATGTAAGATTACGTTTCTACTGTACAATATTTAACGATCATAGAAATGAAAATAAATGATATGCATAAAATATGGAATAATATTGGATGAAATTTACGGGATAGTAAAGCAAAAAGATATACGTAATGAAATAGTAAGAGGGTGGTTAAAGCCACCCTCTTTCCGGCAGTTACTTTTGCAGTTCCAGTACAGGCATGTAGTCGATGGGCGCGTCCACGCTTACAAGGCGGCCGCCTTCGAAGATTTCGCCTGTGGAGGTCAGTTTCCATTTCCCGGCGGGAAGATAGACATCGCGTTTCCACTCGTTCAAATGCAGGATGGGCGCGATCAGGTACTTGTCTCCGAACATATACTGGTCTTGTAATTCCCAGCACGTTTCATCCTCCGGAAATTCATAGAACATGGTTCGGAGAAGGGGAGAGCCGTTTTCGTGTGCCTCCTCATACAGCTTCTTAATATAGTCATGCATGTCGATGCGGATATCGTAATACTTTTTCATGATGGCGTAGTTGTCTTCCCTGTAACTCCACAGCTCGTTGGGCTGGCCGGTGTGAAGGTAGCCGCCGCCCCAATCCCTGTCGTCGAGGGGCGGGATATTGTAGGGGCCTCTGTCGCCGTGCATACGGAGCACGGGAGAATATACGGCGAACTGGTACCAGCGGATCAGAAGCTGTTTAAAATCCGGATCGTTTACGTCGTCGGTCATGAAGCCGCCGATGTCTGTGGTCCACCAGGGGATACCCGCAAGTCCCATATTCAGGCCGCACTGTAACTGGTCGGCAAAAGCCTCGAAAGTGCTTGGCACATCGCCTGACCAGACCACGTTGCCGTATTTCTGGGAGCCGGCCCAGGCACAGCGAAGCAGGTTGACCACAGTGCCCTTGTTTTCTGCCTTCATGCCGTCGTAGAAGGTGCGGCTGTAAAGCTGCGGATAAAGGTTGCTCACGGCCAGGGCGGGGCCGGCGTGGTAGCGGTAGTTTTCAAAGTCGTATACGCCGTAGTCAGGCTCGGAGTTATCCAGCCAGAAGGCGTCGATGCCGTAATCGTAATAGTTTCTCTTACACACATCCCACACATATTTTCTGGCCTCGGGGTTGAAGGGATCAATCTCCACGCAGTCGCCCTGATAGTCATAGGTCTGGGCTGCGCCGCGCTCCGTCCGGATAAGCAGGCCGCGTTCCATCATGGGTCCGAAGTTTTCACTCTTCCGGTCGACGGAGGGCCATACGGACACGATCACCTTGATGCCCATAGCGTGAAGTTCGTCTACCATAGCCTTCGGATCGGGCCAGTATTTCTCGTCGAATTTCCAGTCGCCCTGCACAGTCCAGTGGAAGAAATCAATGACGATCTGGTCGATCTTGATGCCTTCCTTCTGATACTGGCGCGCTACGCTTAAGACTTCGTCCTGGGTGCGGTAGCGGAGTTTACACTGCCATAATCCCATCAGGTCTTCGGGGAACATTTCGGCTCTTCCTGTGACGGCGGTGTAATTGTTAAGAATCTGCCTGGGCGTGTCTGCGGCAGTGATCCAGTAATCCATCTCCCTGGTGGCCCGGGCAGCCCATTCCGTGTAATTCTTGCCGAAGGCCACCTGCCCCACGGCGGGATTGTTCCACAAAAATCCGTAGCCAAGAGAAGAGACGGCGAAGGGAATGGAGATCTGGGAATTGCGCTGGGCAAGCTCCAGCACACAGCCTTTCAAATCCATGCAGTCCTGCTGGTACTGTCCCATACCGAAAAGCTTTTCGGTTTTATGGCTCTCAAACTTTACATGCAGGGAATACTCGCTCCCGCCGATGACGCCCTTCCATTCTCTGTTCACGAGTTTCAGACAGCGGCTTTCTCGGGACAGCGTGCCGTCGTAGTTCCTGAAATATTCCCGGAGGATCAGTTTGTGGTCGCGGTAGAAGGAGATGACGCCCGCAAAATTGACCACAGCTTTCAGCCGTCCGTTTACGATGGAGGCGATCTCTTTTTTGTCGATGGTACCGTCGCCGACCCAGTGGTCTTCCTCCTCAATGGTGATCTGTACGTCACACTTTTCGACCGATTCGGTCAAAGCCCAGGCATTTTCCGTAAACGTGGGAGACATGGAGGCGCGCACGCGAAAAGAATCCTTCCCCCAAGCCTCTATTTTTAATGTTTCCCCCAGATGGCGGCATACCAGCGCGCCGTTTTGATTTTCAAATATCATGTTCTGCCTCCTGTTTTTCTTTTCTGTGAGTAGTTTGTGTTGTTTTTGTATAAAAGATTACCGTTCCGCTTTCGTATGTCCCATTGAAACAAGGGAGAGATACGAGTTATAATAGTATAATACTATTACAGAACGAGAAATACTATTGAGATACTACTAAAAAATAATACGATTATATCAAATGCGCGCGCTCGCGGAATGGAGGAAAAAATGCCTGATCGGGAAACGCAGGAGAAAAGACAGCACAGCACGACGCTGGTTCCCTACAGCCAGTATGAATGCAGGCTGCCGGAGTGGTTTGTGAATGTGCCGATGCACTGGCACGGGGAATTTGAACTGATCCATATTTTGCGGGGAAGGGGAGATTTTTTATGCGGCAGCCGGAAGCAGGAGGCGGGGGAGGGAGAGTTCCTCCTCGTACCGCCCAATATGCTGCACGCGGCCTATCCGTGTAAGGGACAGGAACTGATTTATAACGCGCTTGTTTTCAGCCCGGCAATGTTGGGAGCGGGAAGCGGCGACCGCTGTACGAATGAATGTATCCGGCCGATGGTAAACGGCAGGCTGGGAAGTCATGTTTACATCCGCAGGCAGTCGGCGGATTATGAAAAGATCAGGGCGTTGGTGGAACAGATTTTTTCCTGTGTGCAAAGAAACTGCGCCAGAGCGGATCTGCTTATGAAAAGCGAACTGATCCGCCTGATCTGGCTTCTGGAAGAGAGCGGCGATATTGTCTTTGAAAAGCAGCAGGAGGGCAAAGAGGCGGAGGCCATCCGACCCGCCATCGAGTATATGGCGCAGAGATTTAAAGAGGATATCACGGTGGAACAACTGGCGGATCTGGTGCACTTAAGCAAAAGCCACTTTATGAGGTGTTTCCGGCAGGCGGTGGGGATCGGAGCTATCGAGCATCTGTCCCAGTTGCGGATTCATGCGGCCTGCGAAGCGTTAAGTGACAGTGCGGAGCAGATTGCGGATATCGCTTTTGCCTGTGGGTACAGCAATCTTTCCAATTTTAACAGGCAGTTTTTGAAACAGGTGGGGTGTTCGCCCCGGGAGTACCGGAAGAGAAACGGCGGCGGGAATGCCTGACAGAAAATGGTATAAAAAATTTGAGACAGCCTGTCACATTTGTGCCGGGCTGTGTGTTTTATTAGTATCGAACAAGGCGGTGATAGATTGGATAAAAGAACGGACTGCCCGGATCTGGGTGTAGCGCAGGTGTTTTTTGAGTACGGCAACATGCTTTACCGGATTGCCTTTGTGATGATGAAAAATGCCTTCGACGCCGAGGATGTGGTGCAGGATACGCTGATCAAATATATGGAGTGTTCCAAACACTTTGAGACGGAAGAATACAGGAAAGCATGGCTGATCCGGGTGGATATCAACCTTTGTAAGAACAGACTGCGTTTCTATAAAAACCATCCCAGGATTTCCATGGAGCAGCTCTCCCGGTATTACGAGACAAAAGAGGATACCAGGCTGATGGACGCTCTTTTGCTTTTGCCGGAAAAATACAGGGAGATTTTGATGCTTCATTATGTGGAGGGGTATCAGGGAAAGGAGATCGCCCGTATGCTTAAGATGTCGGAAGCGTCCGTCAGAAAACGGCTGGAGAGAGGGCGGAAGAAACTGCGGGAGATAGTAGGGGAGGTATGAGGTTATGAGAGAGGAAGACAGACTTTCGGAAGTGGCGGGACGCATTGTTTTGGACGAGGAGGCGAAGGGCCGTGTCCTGGAAGGCATAAAGGCGCACAGACACAGCAGAAAACGGCTGGCTGTGAGAGTGCCCGCGGCGGTGTTTGCCGCCTGCCTGTTGCTTTTGCTTCTGTGGTTTGGGACGCCGGGGTTTACCGGGGATGAACTTGTGGTCTACGCGGCCACGGAGGAGAATGGCTGGCAGAAGCTTGTGGAGGGAGAGCGGACTCTGCTTAAGATGGAGTCATGGCAGAAGCTTGCGGAGGGGGAGGATATTGAGGATTTCTATGAGGACGGGTATCCCCGTTACTATCCCTATAAATGTACCTTTCGGTTGGAGGTGCCGGAAAACTGTCTCTATGACAGGGACTTTACCATACTGGGGGACGATACGATCACAGAAAGGGGAGGCAGAATCGAGTGGTGGGTGGCGCCGGAGCGGCCGGAGAATGCAGGCAAAGTCAGGCAGGGTTCGCTAACGCTCTGGCTTGTGAGCGATAACATTGTGAAGGACAGGAGAGAACGGATCAAAGGTTACGAACTGGAGCTGACCAAAGAGGACGGCAAGTGCTACGCGGAACTGAAATGTGTGTGGGAAAAACGGGAGGAGTGAGATGACCGCCATAAGACTAATCGGAAGAAACGTGTCGCGGCATAAATATAAAAGTATTCTCCACCTGTTGATCGGCGTGCTCATCGTCCTGATTCTGGATATCTACGCGGGAAATATGGACAGCACGCGGGAAGAGCTGGCAAAACTGCCGGAGCGGATTCCGGTTTTTGCCAGAATCAGCAATCTGAACGGCTCCATGCGGGAGTGTATTGCGATCCGCGAGGACCGGGTGATAGGGGTGCGGGAGTCCGCGTATGTGAAAGACCCGGTCTTTACCGTCCGCCTGAAATTCGGATTCGGCTCGTTTACCCTGGAAGAATACAGGGAAAATCTGAACCATTACGGCAGAGGCATGAATGCGCCGGCGGAAACTTTCGGGCTGGGCAGGGAGCAGATCACCTTTCTGGATGGCGTGGACGAGAGCGTTTTGGAGACATCGCAGAAGGTGTGTCTGATGGAGGAAGAGCTCATGAAAGAGCGGGGACTGCAGCTTGGGGATGATGTTATGTTAACTACATATTACTATCGCTGCGCGCTGGAGGGGAGTGAGATTTTTATCGAGCCGCTTGTGACGGATACTTACCGGATCGTTGGAAGTATGCAGAACGGGGACTATATCGGGGAGTGGATGCCGCCGGAGGTGATTTTGCCCCTTGACTGTGTGCGGGAGGCTTACCATAGTCAGGGCATTGATTTTTTTGCGGACTCCGGTTCCTTTGTAGTGAGAGATCCTTTTCAGTTGAATGCGCTGAAAGAGCAGATGTACGACGAGGTGAAATTTTTGCCGGTGATTACGCGGGCCCAGTTTCGCTATGACGGCAATGCGCTGACCATCATGGATGATTCTTTTATCCGCTCCGCCGAGGCGCTCACAAAGAATCTGGAGCTCCTTAGAGGGATGCTGCCCTTTGTTGTGGCGATCATCGCTTTTATCGGTTACCTGTGCAGTTATCTTTCTTTACAGAGCAGGCAGGAGGAATACGCCCTGATGCGCTCCCTTGGTGCGGGGCGGGGCAGGAGCTTCTTTCTATTCTTTGGGGAGACGGCATTTTTGGCGGCGCTTTCCTGTGTGACCGGCAGTCTTGGCGCGTTTTCTCTCTTTGGAACGATGATAGGGGTGCTGGCATTAGCGGGCGCGCTGTTTTTCCTGACGTTCCTTCTGGGGACGGCTGTCGCGCTCTTTTCCCTGCACAGGCTCAGTGTGGTGCAGGTGCTCACAAAGAATGATTAAAGCGGAAGCGGGGGAGGAAAAGATATGGCAGCGATAAAAAACAGTTTACTCGGGCTTTTGCGCACGCCGGTGAAGACGGTTTCCTTTTTCCTGCTGCTTGCCTTTACGGTGGCGCTTGTGTGTGCGGGCGGGAACCTGTGGAAGCTGTGCGGGGAAAATCTGGAGCGGTTTGAGACGATTTTTACCACCATCGGTACGGCGGAACAGATGCCGGAAAAAATTGTGCAGGCGGAAATTTGGGAGGCGGATGAAAAAGCCTACCGCTATTACAATACACCTGTCTATGGAGAGACGGTTTCCGATGATGTGCTCGATTTTGAGGGAGCCGGGTACCTGAGCGGGCCGGAGCAGCGGGCTTACTATGAGGCGCTGCCGTTTCAGTATGTATTGAAGGAAGATTACGAGGGCTATTGGCAGTATATGATCATAGAGGCTTCCCCGCTGGAGGACTGTGTTCCTGCCGGCCCGGTGAAGATAGAGGTAAAGCGGGTACTGTACAGCGTTTATCCGGTCAATACTTCTCCGATTTATTTATGCGACCACAACACAGAACATCCACGGAAGCTGTATGCGGATAAAACTTATCTGATGGCGCTGGGGGAGGGGCTGCCCCATGATTGGAGAGAAAATTCAGTATCTTCGCCGGAGTATACCCCCATCGACGGGCCCCGTTCCACACAGGCGGACAGGGACGGAAACAGGATTCTTACAGAGCTGACAGGAGACTGGCTGGCGGAAGTGACGCCGGGGTTTTATGACACCAAGGAAGGGCAGGACTGGCTTAGATTGTGTGAGGACTGCGCCCTGCGCAATGCAGGCAATCTGTTCTTTCCGGTGACAGCCACACAGGATCTGAATTTGGTCATGGCCTTTTACACAAAACAGGCTTATCTTTCGGAGGGGGAATTGTTCTCAGAGGAGGATTACCGGCAGGGAAATAAGGTGTGCCTGGTGCCGGACCGCTTTGCTGTAAGGAATCATCTCAAGGTGGGGGATTCCCTGCATCTGGCGCTGTGCTATGCCAACTATGCAGCCTCCCCGGGCAGGGGCGGCGCGGAAGGGTGTCTGAATGCGGCGGGAGGCATTTACGAGCCATTTGAGGAGAGCGATTATATCATCAAAGGAATCTATGAGGTTGGCGTCGGATCGGAAGGAGACTGGGGGTATCAACTTGACAGAAACGAGGTGTTTATCCCAACAGCCTCCATCAAAAACAGCGACGAAAACAACATCGCGCTCTATGGCCCCATGAAGGGCTACACCACCGCCTTCCGGATTCCCAACGGCAGCGAGAGCATCGAAAAATATAAGGCGCTCTGGGAGGCACAGGGCATAGACAACGTGGAGATCACCTTCTACGACGGTGGCTACACCAGACTGGAGGGCGGCCTGAAAAATATGCGGAACATGTCGCTTTTTCTGCTGGCCACGGGGATTGTAAGCGCGGTCTGTATCGCGATTTTTTTCTGCCATCTCTTTATCACGAAACAGAAGAAGCGGACGGCCATCGAACGGGGGCTTGGCATGACGAAGGGACAGTGTGTCCGTTCTCTTCTCACCGGCATTTTAGTGATCGCTCTGGCGGGCAGTGCGGCGGGTGCTTTTGGCGGGCAGGTCTTTGCGGCACATGCAGCGGCCGGGATGGAGGAGACGGCGCTCTTCGATACCCGTTTCAGCAACGGGGCGGTACAGCTTGACCGGGAGAGAAAAGAGGGGAGTCAAAGCGCGGATGAGCCGGAAACAGAGACCAGTGCGGCGGGTGCTTATCTGACAGGGACGGACTGGCGGATTTCAGCAGCCTGCGGGGGCGGTGTTTTCCTGTTTACATTTGCGGCGGCGCTGACGGGAGTCTGTGAAAACCTGAAACGGGAGCCGCTGGCGCTTCTTGCGGAGGCGGGAAAATAAAAGGCATAGAAAATATCATTGTGTGCCAGAGGAAGGAGCAAAAAATGGAAAAAATAATTGATGCGATTCATGTGAGTTATATCTATCAGACCAAGTATCAGAAGACAAAGGCGCTCTCGGAGGTGAGCTGCTCCTTTGAACGGGGAAAGGTGTATGCCATCACCGGTAAGTCCGGCAGCGGCAAGAGCACGTTTCTCTCTCTTCTCGCGGGGTTGGATGTGCCCACGGAGGGGACGCTCCTTATAGAGGGGCAGGACATACGGAAGATGAACCGGGACGCCTACCGGTTAAACCGCGCCTCTGTGATCTATCAGGCATTTCATTTATTCCTGCTTCTGACGGTGCTGGAAAACGTGATGTTTCCCATGGAACTGCAGCATGTGCCGAGGAAAGAGGCGAAAGCGAGGGCGCAGGAGTATCTGGAAAAGGTGGATTTGCCGGAGACTCTTTACAGGAAGCGGCCGAACATGATCAGCGGCGGAGAACAGCAACGGGTGGCCATTGCCAGAGCCATCGCCTCCGGCGGGGAGATCCTTCTCGCCGACGAACCCACGGGAAACCTGGACAGCCAGAACGAGAAGGTGATCGTGGAGCTTTTGTGTAAACTGGCCCATGAGGATAACTATGCGGTGATCGTGGTCACCCACAATGAGGCGGTGGCCGCGGCGGCGGATGTGGTTTACGGCATGTCGGACGGGATGCTCTCGGTGGTGAGGGAGCAGGCGTGAGTGGTTTTTGCGGCTGGCGCAGGCAGTCATTCAAT